>NZ_JARAVM010000007.1:0-276565 GCF_033792735.1 Streptomyces sp. PA03-3a | reverse complement strand
CTCGTTGATGGCTGCGACCAGCACGGTCGCTTCGTAGCGGACGGCGAGCTTGTCGTATCTCGTGGCGACAGCGCGGTGGCGTTTGAGGCGGTTGATTCCGCACTCCACCGCGTGGCGCTCTTCGTAGTCGGCCTTGTCGAACGTGGGTGGCCGGCCCCCGTGGGAACCGCGCTTCTTGCGGTTGGCGATCTGGTCGCGTTTCTCCGGGATCGTGCAGCGGATACCGCGCTTGCGCAGGTAGGCGCGGTTCGCGCGGGAGCTGTACGCCTTGTCGGCGCGAACCCTGTCCGGCCGGGTGCGGGGGCGGCCGGGCCCGGGGACGACGCCTGCGCCTGGGCCGGGGGAGCGGCGGGCGCGGCGACGGGGGGCGCGGGAGGCGCAGCGGGAGCGGCGGACACAGTGTCAGCGGGCGGCTGCGTCGGCAGCGCCGCCGGGACCGGGCCGACCTCGTTCTCGGTGCTCACGGCTGTTCTCCTCGGATATGCGTTGTATGCCGTGCGTACGGTTACGGCTACGGTACGTACGACGACCGTCATGATGGACACAGCTTTTCCCACCGGGTGTCAGGCCGCCGTAAGCAGCGGCCGTTCCCGGCCCGGCGGATGGCACGATAGCCCGGTGACCGATCTCCGCGCGATCCAGGTCGTGGCTCACCGGGGAGCGTCCGAGGACGCCCCGGAGCACACGCTCGCCGCCTACCGGAAAGCCATCGAGGACGGCGCGGACGCCCTGGAGTGCGACGTACGCCTCACCGCCGACGGCACGCTGGTCTGCGTGCACGACCGCCGGGTGAACCGCACCTCCAACGGCCGCGGCGCGGTCTCCGCGCTGGAGCTGGCCGACCTCAGGACCCTGGACTTCGGCAGCTGGAAGGCGGAACCGGGAGCCGGACGCGCCGGCGGGGCGCGGCGGCGCCCGTCCGCGGAGCTGCGCTCCCTCCTCGACGCGGACGCCGAGGCCCCCGACCGCTTCGACGGCGACCCGGACGAGCTCAGCCGCGTCCTGACCCTGGAGCGGCTGCTGGAACTGGTCGCCGACACCGGCCGCCGGGTGGAGCTGGCGATCGAGACCAAGCACCCCACGCGCTGGGCGGGCCAGGTCGAGGAGCGCCTGGTGGAGCTGCTGGACCGGTTCGGGATGCTGTGGCCCGAGCCGGGCGAGCCGTCCCGGGTCCGCGTCATGAGCTTCTCCTCGCGTTCGCTGCGCCGGATCCGGATGGCCTCGCGCGATCTGCCGACCGTGTTCCTGATGCAGTACGTCCTGCCCCGGCACCGCGACGGCCGGCTGCCGGCCGGGGTGGGGATCGCCGGTCCGGGCATCCGCATCCTGCGCGCCAACCCGGGGTACGTGGAGCGACTGCACGAGGCCGGGCACCGGGTGCACGTGTGGACGGTGAACGAACCCGAGGACGTCGAACTGTGCGTACGGCTGGGCGTCGACGCCGTCATCACCAACCGCCCGCGGCAGGTACTGGCCCAACTCGGGCGCTGCTGAAGGGAATAGGGGCGATCGCCCGTCCCGGGCGGTGTGCACCGGCGCGTTCGGAACCTGTCCGATCGTTGTGTGTGCCCCAAGAGATCGCAGTTGGCCGGTTTCCGGCCCAGAACCAGAGGGCATCCATCCCGTGGCGTGGGGTGAAGGAGGTCTCGGGGGTGGCGTTGGTGGTGGCCCAGGAGGTGCCGACGTCCTCGACCATGGCCTTGCCTCATGGTCCGGCGGGCGTGGCCGAGGCGCGGCGCAGGCTGCGCAAGGAACTGTGCGCGCACGGGGTCGCGGACCCGGCCGTCGACGACGCGGTGCTCATCCTGTCGGAACTGCTCAGCAACTCCTGCCGGCACGCCCGGCCGCTGGGCGAGGACGCGCCGTCCTCGGGCGGCAGCGGCATCAGGGCCGCCTGGCGGATCGACGAGGACGGCCTGCTGACGGTGGAGGTCACCGACGGCGGCGGGCCGACCCGCCCGCTCCCGGCCAGTCCCTCGCTCACCGCCCGCGGCGGCCGCGGGCTGGGCATCGTACGGAACCTGTCGCTGCGCTGGGGCGTGCGCGACGCCCCCGGCGAGGTCACGGTGTGGGCGATGCTCGCGGTGCGCAGCCGGCACGCGCGACGCCACGACCTCGCTCCCCAGCTCGACATCCCGATCGACTTCGCGGACCCCTTCGACGACCTCCCGTAGGCCCCACCGGGCAGTTGCCCGGCCCGCACGGGCGCGACCTCCGATGAGGGCGGACGGCGTGGCGCTAGGCTCACGGCCGGAACACCGCCGTTACCGGGAGAGATCGAGCCATGGCGAAGAAGCGCCCGACGAAGACGAAGGCCCCCGCCCGTCCGCAGATCACCGACGGGGAGATCCCCGCGGTCGGTGCCCGGGAGCCCTGCCCGTGCGGCTCGGGGCGGCGTTACAAGGCGTGCCACGGCCGTGAGGCGGCACACGCGGTGACGGAGCTGGTGCGGCGTCCGTTCGAGGGCCTGCCGGGCGAGTGCGACTGGGTGGCGCTGCGCGAGCTGGTGCCCGCCGCCACGGCCGAGTTGACGCTCAAGGACCCGCTGCCCGAGGGCGTGCCGTCCGTCACGCTGGCGACCGTGCTGCCGATGGCCTGGCCGGGGCTGCGCCGCGACACGGGCGCGGTGCTGCTGGGCCTGCAGAACGACACCGCCTCCGGGGACATCAGCCGGGACCTGGCCGACACCCTGCTCCGCTCGCTGCGGGCCGAGCCGGGCAACCCGGTGGGCGGCGAGCGCCCGGCGCCCGACGGTCCGCGGCTGCAGGATCTGCTGGACCTGGGCGCAGCGTTCGAGCCCGTGGTGCACACCGGCTTCGAGTTCTGGCTGGAGCACGCGGAGTCCGCCACCGGTGAGGTCGCCGCCTCGCTGGAGCGGGCGAACGCCGCCGTGATCCCGACCGTTCGGCTGACCGGCGTCGACGCGGCGTACTGGTGCGAGACCCCGGAGAAGAACCACCTGCGCTGGGTCATGCCGCACCCTGAGGAGCAGTTGCTCGACGCGCTGGCCCGGCTGCACGCCGCGGGTGCCTCGTCGCTGGGCGAGGACACGCGGCTGGTGGGCTCGTTCCGGGCGCACGGGCTGGTCGTCCCGGTGTGGGACCTGCCGACGGGCGTTTCGGCGGACGAGGTGGAGAAGCCCGCGGCGGCCTTCGGCGAGCGGCTGGCCGAGGTGCTGGAGCGGACGGCCCCGCTCACGGCGGACGAACGGCGGGCGCGCAACGGTTTCACCAACCGGCAGATCACTTTGAGCTGACCGGTCTCCCGCGCCGGCAGCCGCAGTTCGGGCCGTGGTCCCGGCCGGACGATCCCGTCGGGTGATCCTGGTCACAGCCGCTGCCGGCCGGGCCCGGAACCCGGGCCTGAACCCGTACCCCGGATTTGCGTACGGGCGAAGTCTTGTTACCGTTTGAACAGTCCGGTCGCTGGTGCATCCCCCGTCGCCAGCGACCGGACGTTTCCATGTCCGGGTCAGTGCGCGGATCCGCTGCGCAGCAGCGGGTGTTCCCCGTCCCGCTCGGCGATCTCCGCCACGGCCGTGTACGGCTCCGCCGCCCCCTCCACCGTCGGCTCGCGCGGCGTCTCGCAGTTCCCGCTCCCCCGGTCCGCGGTGATGGCGCACCGCACCTGCACCGTGCGGCCGTCGGGCAGCATGAGGGTCAGCACACCGTCCAGGGGCCGGCCCGTGGCGTTGCTGTAGTACGTGCGCGCCCAGGTGTCGCCGTCCTCGCCGATGGTGCAGGTCTGCGCCTCCAGGCCCTGCGGTGAGGTGAGTTGGGGACCGCAGGATGCGGTCTGGCGTCCTGATCCGGCCAGCTTCGGCAGGCTGTCGAAGACACTGGAGTCGCTTGACAGCGGCTTGCCGTCGCTGATGGCCGTCGTCACGTCCACGGGCACGGCGGGGAGGACGGGCCCGGCGGTGGCGCCGGTCAGGGGCAGCATCGCGGCGACCGCCACGACCGTGGCGAGGGTGGCCATCCGCAGTTTCGGCGCACGCATCATGCACAGAACATAGCGGGAGAAACGGACATGGAGCGGGGGCCGTTGCCCGTTCCCAGGGCAACGGCCCCCGCTCTTACCCGAACGAGTGACGACCGACCGCGGCGAGGCCGTCACGCACCTCCTACGGGCCCCGCCACGGGGCACCGCTCAGTACGAGAGCCGACTGCCGTCCGGCGCCGTGCGCCCCGCCTGCACCAGGGTGTCGACGACCACCCGCACACTGGGCAGCCACGGTGCCCGGTCGCCCGGGTCCACCACCGGCCGCCGGACCCAGCGCGCCCCCGCGGTGCCGCCGGATCCGGCGGGGGAGGGCGGCAGGAGCAGGTAGCCGCCCTCGCCGTGGTACCGCAGCGAGGTCGGGACCCATTCGTGGCGGTCGAGCAACTCGCCCAGTTCCTCAAGGGAGTACGGCTCCACCAGTACCGCGAGGCGCGTGGGGGTGGCCACGACCGGGCCGGTGCGCACCCCCAGCTTGTCGAAGACGCCCAGCGCCCGTGCCCCCGCGACGGCCGGCAGGCTCACCGCCGAGACCCGGTCGCCCGTGGCGAGCACCAGCGGCTGGTCCGGCCGCCGCGTCCACCACCAGCGGACCATCCGTGGATCGCGGGTCGCCGCGAGCAGGCCCGGATCGTGCGGATGGGCGCCCGGCACCGGACAGTCGGGACGCAGACAGGCGCATTCGCCGCCCGCGTCCGTACCGGCTCCGGGTACCACGGGCCAGTGCCACCGTTCGGCGCAAGTGAGCGCCGCACGCAGCAGCTCGGGACTGCTCTTGCGTCGCTTTCCGAGGATCTCGCGCATCTGCGCTCGTTCCTTTCCGTTAGCGCTCAGGGATCTGCCCATGACACAACGTAATCTGGAACACACCGCTTACAAGGCAGCGCATCACGTCTCGAGCCGAGCGTGGAACCTGGCGGGGGGTGGCGCACACTGGCGCTTGTTCGTCCTGCGGAGTGCTGGGAACTGCTGCGTGTGCTTGCGTTTGCTGCTCTGTGCGGTCCCGCCGGCCGTGCAACAACCCCGCCACGGGGAGGGAGGGTCGGCCGTCTCCATCTACGACGCCCTGGCAGGGCGCCGGGTTCCTGAGGCCGCCAACTCCCATCCCGTACGTACCCACTGCGACGGATATGACGCGCTGTCGAACCCCTTCAGTCGACAACTAATTGTGGCACGCGGTGCCCTTTTTCGGCCATAGTCCAGCATCTCCTCGGACTCGCCGACACCAGCCCATCTACCTGGGCAATCCTGGACACACCCACGAGTAGGCGGTAGAAGGGAATCCCTTGACAGCGGCGCAGCACGAGCTTGGGGGTTTGCAATGCTATTGACGGAAATGCGCTGCTCTGCGGAGGCGTCGCCGCGTCACGACGAAGAGCGTGAAAGCCGGCGGCCATGAGCGCGGCGCGCCTACCGAAAGTGGCCGGAATCGACCCACCCATTCCGGCACCGGCGCACACTGCCTCCCCCACGGTCGAACAGCAATGCCCTCCGGGTGACCCGAACGCGCATCCCGGGACGCCGGATCCGGCCGACCGGCCCGCGGCCGCCCAGGACAGGCTGGCCTCCTGGGTCTCCGATCTGAGCACCCTGCACGAGCTCACCGGGCGGCTGGCCGGGACGGCGACGCTGCAGGACGCGCTGCGGGAACTGCTGCGCGCCGGCGGCGCCTTGGTCGGCGCCCGGCGCGGTCTGGCCGCCGTTTCCCCCGTCGACCGGCTGGGTCCGGCCACCGTCGTCGGTCTCGGTCTCGGACCGGCCGAGCTCGGCGCGCTGGAGACCGTCCCGCTGCCCGCCGTACCCGAGGCGGTGCCCGCGGAGGAGATCCACACCGACCTGTGCCGCGAGCCCGGGATCGGCCGGCGCCACCGCGAGGTCGCCCTGCGCCTCGGCTTCGGCGCCAGCTACGCCCTGCGCCTGTCCGCCGGCTCCACCGGCCGGCTGGGCTCGGCGCTGTGGTTCTTCGACGAGCCCGCCGAGCCCGCCGAGCGCCGGCGCCGCCTCATCGGCCTGTACTGCCAATACGCCGCCGAGCATCTCGCCCGGCTGCTCGAACTCGACCGAAGCCGCGCCACCGTCGCCACGCTCCGCGAGGAGCTGCTGCCGACCCGCCTGCCGCGGGTGCCGGGGGTCCGGCTGGCCGTGCGGCACCGCCCGGCCGCCGGAGGCGGCGGCGACTGGTACGACGCCCTCCCGCTGCCCGAGGGGGCACTGGGGCTGTCGGTCGGCGGGGTGAGCGGCGGCGGCATGAGCGCGGTCGCCGCGATGGGACGGCTGCGGGCCTCGCTGCGGGCGTACGCGGTGATGGAGGGCGAGGACCCGGTCGCGGTCCTCTCCGACCTGGAGCTGCTGCTGCGGCTGACCGAGCCCGCCCGGTCGGCGACGGCGCTGTTCGCCTACGCCGAGCCGGCCGCCCGGAAGGTCGTGGTCGCCGGCGCCGGGCACTGCCCCCCGCTGGTCGTCGGCGCGCACCGGGTCGAGTACGTGGAGACCTCTCTGTCCGCGCCGCTGGGCATGCTCAGCTGCTGGGAGGCGCCCAGCGTCGAGTTCCGGGCGCTGGCCGGCGAGACCCTGCTGCTCTACACCGACGGCCTGCTGCACCGCACCGGCGATCCCGTCGACCGCGCCTCCGCCCGCCTGCACGCGGCCGCGGCGTCCGCCCCGCGGACCGCCCGGGACGACCCGGCGCAGCTGGTGGAGCACGTCCTGCACACCATGCTCCCCGACGACCACGAGGACCCCCACCCGACCGAGGACGTCGTCCTGCTCGCCGCCCGCTTCGACTGAGCCCGGGCGGGACCGCCGCCGGCCGTCTTCCGCGCCCACTTACGATGGGGTGGTCTACAGCGAGGAGGCACGACGTGGTCGAGGACCGCGCTCCGGAGACCCCGGAAGGCGACGAGCCCATCAAGCAGCGGAAGAACGGCCTGTACCCGGCCGTCTCCGACGAGCTCACCGAGGTGATGAAGTCCGGCTGGGCCGACACCGAGCTGCGCGACCTGCAGCCGATCGAGCAGGCACCGTACGCCGCCAAGCGGCGCGCGGCGCTGTCCGCCCGCTTCCCCGGCGAGCGGCTGGTGGTCCCGGCCGGCAACCTGCGCACCCGCGCCAACGACACGGACTACCCCTTCCGTGCCGCCAGCGAGTACGTGCACCTCACCGGCGACCAGACCCAGGACGCCGTCCTGGTCCTGGAGCCCAACGGTGACGGATCTCACGACGCCACCGCGTACCTGCTCCCCCGCTCCTCCCGGGAGAACGGCGAGTTCTGGCTGGACGGCCAGGGTGAGCTGTGGACGGGCCGCCGCCACAGCCTGACCGAGGGCGAGGTCCTGCTGGGCCTGCCGTGCGCCGACGTCCGCGAGGTCGCCGGTGTGCTGCGCGAGGCCACCGGCCCGGTCCGGGTCGTCCGCGGCTACGACGCC
Source organism: Streptomyces sp. PA03-3a (assembly GCF_033792735.1). NCBI lineage: Bacteria > Bacillati > Actinomycetota > Actinomycetes > Kitasatosporales > Streptomycetaceae > Streptomyces > Streptomyces sp. PA03-3a. The sequence goes on along the minus strand of NZ_JARAVM010000007.1, from coordinate 269,141 downwards.
GGCATCGAGGCCGCGCTGACCGACAAGGTCACCGCCGAGCGCGACGCCGAGCTGAAGGAGTTCCTGTCCGAGCTGCGGCTGGTCAAGGACGAGTGGGAGATCGGCGAGCTGCAGAAGGCCTGCGACTCCACCGCCCGCGGCTTCGAGGACGTCGTCCGGGTGCTCGACAAGGCCGAGGCGACCTCCGAGCGCTACATCGAGGGAACGTTCTTCCTGCGCGCCCGCGTCGAAGGCAACGACGTCGGCTACGGCTCCATCTGCGCGGCCGGCCCGCACGCCTGCACCCTGCACTGGGTGCGCAACGACGGCCCGGTCCGCTCCGGCGACCTGCTGCTGCTCGACGCCGGCGTGGAGACCCACACCCTGTACACCGCCGACGTCACCCGCACGCTGCCCGTCAACGGCACGTACACCGACATCCAGCGGAAGATCTACGACGCCGTGTACGACGCCCAGGAGGCCGGCATCGCCGCCGTCCGCCCCGGCGCCGCCTACCGCGACTTCCACGACGCCGCCCAGCGCGTGCTCACCGAGCGGCTCGTCGAGTGGGGCCTGCTGGAGGGCCCGGTCGAGCGCGTCCTCGAACTCGGCCTGCAGCGCCGCTGGACCCTCCACGGCACCGGCCACATGCTGGGCCTGGACGTCCACGACTGCGCCGCCGCCCGCACGGAGACCTACGTCAACGGCACGCTGGAGCCGGGCGTGGTCCTCACCGTCGAGCCGGGCCTGTACTTCCAGGCCGACGACCTGACCGTGCCGGAGGAATACCGGGGCATCGGCGTCCGCATCGAGGACGACATCCTCGTCACCGAGGACGGCAACCGGAACCTCAGCGACGGCCTGCCGCGCCGCTCCGACGAGGTCGAGCGGTGGATGGCGGCCCTCAAGGGCTGACCCCGCCAACCAGATGGACGGCCGGGGCCGCACGGATCTCCGTGCGGCCCCGGCCTCCGTGCGTCAGGAGACCTTGAGCAGCGAGTCGTCCCGCCACTTGAGGATCTTGTCGAAACTGACCACCGCCCCGTGCCCGGGACGGTTGTGGAAGTGGACGTGGTCCACCAGGGCCTCGATCAGGAAGAGTCCGCGCCCGTGCTCGGCGTGCTGGTCCTTCTTCGCCAGCGGGCGTACGGAGTGGTGCGTACGGCGCAGGTCCGGAGCGAAGCCCGGGCCGGAGTCCGCCACCTCGATGCGGCAACGGTCGCCCTCGATGCGGGCCGTCACCCGGTACTCGCCGTGGGCGGCGTGCTCAACGGCGTTGGCACAGGCCTCGGTGAGGGCGACGGACAGGTCGTAGGAGATGTCCGGGTCCACCCCGGCCGTCTCCATCGTCCCCAGCAGGAGCCGGCGGGCGAGCGGAACGCTCGCAGCCTCGCGCCGCAAGTGGAGGGACCACCAGATGCTCATGCTCAGCCTCCTGGCTGCGGCTCGACATACCGATACGTATTGCCCCGAAACACGGTCGGTAAGCGTGGCGTTGACGTGATGCCAGCCATACGGCGGATGCCCGCGCTCCACAGGCGGGTGTAGGAACGGCACCGGACGCCATAGCACAGACCGGCGTGTTCCGGGCCCCGCCGTTCGCAAGACGGGTGCGCGGTGAGAGGATGACGCCCGTCATGTCTTCTCCCGTGCGCGCCGGCGCCGATCTGCGACTGCTGCGGGCCGCGGTGTTCACCGCGGTCTGCGTCGTGTTGTCCGCGGGCGCGCACATGCTGGCGTCGGGGCACGGGGTACCCGGCTGGACGCTGGCGGCGGGCTGGCTCGCCGTCTTCGCCTTCGCCGTCCCGCTCGCCGGGCGGGAGCGCTCGACGCCCGCCATCGCGACCGGTCTCGCCGGCGGACAGCTCGTGCTGCACGTGCTGTTCAACCTGGGCGGGATCTGCGGCGGCGGGGTGGCCGAGATCGCCGGACGGCTGCTCTGCGACGAGCGGACGACCGAGCTGCCCGCCCACGTGCACACCGCGGCCGGAGCCGGCCACATGGCGGGCATGCCCGGGATGGCCGCGATGCCCGGCATGTCCCCCGTGACCGCCGAGAGCACGATGCTCTCCTACAGCCTTCCCATGCTGCTCGGGCACGCGGTCGCCGCGGTCACCGCCGGCTGGCTGCTGCGCCGCGGCGAGGCCGCGCTGTGGCGGCTGGTCGCGCTGTCGGTCCGGGGGCTGGCCGAGCTGTCGGGCGGCGCCCTGCGCCATGTCGTCGCGCTCGTACGCCTGCTGCTGACGGGCAGCCCGGCCGCGCCCTGCGCCGTCCCCGGCGCGGGCCGCACCGACGGCTCCGCCCCCGTGCCGCACACGGTGCTGCTACGGCACAGCCTGGCCCGGCGCGGTCCGCCGGCGCACGCCCTCGCGGCCTGAACGCGACCCGCTCCACCGACGTACGAGGGCGGGGTCGCGCGCGCCGCACGCGTGCCATCCGCCACTTTTCCTCCGTCACCGTGGAGTCTCCGCATCATGAACACCGTCATGCGCCGCGCCACCGCCCTCGCCGCCGTCACCGGGGCGGCCGTGCTCGCCACCGCCGTCCCCGCCTTCGCGCACGTGAGCGTCCAGCCCGGCAACGCCGCCAAGGGCGGCTACAGCACGGTCGCGTTCAAGGTCCCCAACGAGGACGACAAGGCGTCGACGATCAAGGTCGAGGTCAACCTGCCGGCCGACCACCCGCTCGCCTCCGTCTCCGTCCAGCCGGTGCCCGGCTGGACGGCGCAGATCACCAAGACCAAGCTCAAGACCCCGCTGAAGACCGGTCACGGCGACCTCACCGAGGCCGTCACGAAGATCACCTGGAGCGGCGGGAAGATCAAGCCCGGCGAGTTCCAGCAGTTCCCGGTCTCGCTGGGCCCGCTGCCCGAGGACACCGACCAGCTGGTCTTCAAGGCCCTCCAGACGTACGACGACAAGGAGGTCGTGCGCTGGATCGAGGAGCAGCAGAAGGGTGAGGAGGAGCCGGAGCACCCGGCGCCCGTGCTGACCCTGGCCGACGCCGCGGACGACGGCCACGGCCACGACGCCTCCACCTCGGACGACAAGAAGGACGACGCCAAGGCCGAGCCCGTCTCGGCCACCGGCGACGCCGCCACCGAGAAGGCCGCCTCCGCCGACGCCAGTGACACCACGGCCCGGGTGCTCGGCATCGCCGGCATCGTCGTGGGCGTGCTCGGCGTCGCCTTCGGCGTGGTGGCCGGCCGCCGTCGCGGCACCGGAACCCCGTCCGCCTGACGCACCATCGCCGGGGGGCCGCGCCGCGTACGCGCCGCGGTCCCCCGGCGCCGCACCGAATTCCTGGGGAACCCCTGATGCGTACCACCCTCAGGGCGGCAGTCTCGGCCGCCGCCGTCGCCGCCCTCGCCCTGACCCTCGCCGCCTGCGGCGGCTCGGACGGCGGAACGGACGCCTCCGGTGCCGGGCCCGTCGTCTCCGTCGACGCGACACCGAAGGCCGCCACCGTCCTCGACACGCCGTTCGAGAAGCCCGACATGATCCTCACGGACACACACGGCAGGACGTACGACTTCACCGAGCGGACCAAGGGCCGGCCGACCCTGCTCTTCTTCGGCTACACCCACTGCCCGGACGTCTGCCCGACGACGATGAGCGACATCGCCATCGCCAAGTCGAAGCTGCCCGCGGCCGAGCAGGACCGGCTCGTCGTCGTGTTCGTCACCACCGACCCCGAGCGCGACACCCCGAGGCGGCTCGGCAAGTGGCTGGGCGCGCAGGACACGTCCTTCGTCGGTCTCACCGGCGACTTCGCCACCATCCAGGCGGGCGCGCGCTCGCTCGGCGTGGACGTGGAGAAGCCGGTGAAGGAGAAGGACGGCAGCATCACCGTGACGCACGGCGCCCAGGTGATCGCGTACTCGCCGAAGGACGACAAGGCGCACGCGCTCTACATGTCGGGCACGACGTCCGAGGAGTTCGCCGCCGACCTGCCGAAGATCATCGCGGGACGGACCCCGTGACCCGTTCCCTGCGGCGGATCCCCGTGGCGGCGGCCCTGGTGCTGCTCGGCGCGACGGCCTGCTCCGGCCCGCCCGCCGGTCCCGAACTGAAGGTGAGCGGCGCCTACATCCCCCAGCCCGCGCTCGCGGACATGGCCGCCGGCTACTTCACCGTCGCCAACACCGGCGGCCGGGACGCCCGGCTGACCTCCGTCACCAGCGACCTGTCCGGCGACATCACCCTGCACAGCACCGAGGGCAACCGGATGCGCCGGGTGACGTCCTTCACCGTCCCCGCGGGCGGGCGGCTCACACTCGCGCTCGGCGGCAGCCACCTGATGCTGACGGACCTGGAGCACAAACCCGTGCCCGGCGAGCGGGTGTCGCTGCGGCTGCATTTCGACGACGCCGACACCATCGACGTACGGGTACCGGTCAAGCCCGCGGGCTACCGCCCGGGGGACTGAGGAGAGCGCCATGAGGGTGATGACGAAGTCCGCGCTGCGCCTGCTGGCCGTGCCGCTCGCCGTGCTCGGCCTGCTGTTCGGCACCGCGGCGCCGGCGTCCGCGCACGCCGCGCTGGTCGGCTCCGACCCGGCCCAGGGATCGGTCGTCAAGACCGCGCCGGCGCAGGTGCGGCTGACCTTCTCCGAGGGCGTGCTGCTGTCGAGGGACGCCATCCGCGTCCTCGGCCCGGACGGCGAGCGCGCGGAGACCGGCGACGCGAACGACGGCGGCCGGGGGAACACCACCGCGGCCGTCGCCCTGCGCCCGGGGCTCGGCAACGGCACGTACACCGTCGCGTGGAAGGCCGTCTCGGCCGACAGCCACCCGGTGGCGGGCGCCTTCACCTTCTCCATCGGCGCGCCCTCCAAGACCTCGGTCGCCCTGCCCGCGCAGGAGGTGGGCGGGGGCGCCGTCGGCGCCCTGTACGACATCGCCCGCTACGCCGCCTACCTCGGCTTCGCGCTGCTGGTCGGCGCCGCGTTCTTCATCGGCGTGTGCTGGCCGGACGGCGCGCGGACGCGGCCCATGCGGCGGCTGGTGGCCACCGGGTGGGCCACGATGGTCGCCGCGACGATACTGCTGCTGATGCTGCGCGCCCCCTACGCCAACGGGGGCACGCTCGGCGACGCCTTCGACCTCGGCGGCGTGCGGGACGTCCTGGACACCCGGCCCGGCGCGGCGCTGCTGTCCCGGCTGCTGCTGCTCGCGGCGGGCGCGGTGTTCATCGCGGTGCTCTTCGGCAGCTGGGCCAAGCGGGAGGACCCGGTCGAACGGCAGGACCTCGCCTGGGGCCTGGCCATCGGCGGCACGGTCGTGTCGGTCGGCCTGGCCGCGACGTGGGCGATGGCCGAGCACGCCTCGGTCGGCATCCAGGCGTCGGTGGCGATGCCCGTCGACATCGTGCACCTGCTGGCCGTGGCCGTCTGGCTCGGCGGCCTCACCGCGCTGCTGGCCGCCCTGTGGAGCGGGCAGCGGGTGGAGCGGGCCACGGTGCAGCGTTTCTCGAAGATCGCCTTCGGGGCGGTGGTGACCCTGGTCGTCACCGGCGTCTACCAGTCCTGGCGTCAGCTCGGCTCCTGGGACGCGCTGGTGTCCACCGGCTACGGGCAACTGCTGCTCGTCAAGGTCGGCCTGGTCATCGTGCTGGTGGAGCTGGCCTGGCTGTCCCGCCGCTGGACCGCGCGGCTCGGCGAGGCCGCGGTCCGCGGCAGGGCGGTCGCCGTCGCCCAGCCGGTGGCGGCGGGACGGAAGGGCGCGGGCGGCGGGGGCGGCGACGCGTCCGAGCGCGCCGGACAGCTGGCCCGGCAGGAGGCGGCGCTGGCCAAGGAGCGCGCCCGCAAGGAGCGCGACGGGGACGCCGAGCGCACCGGCCTGCGCAAGTCGGTGCTGGCGGAGGTGGCCGTCGCGGTCGTGGTGCTGGCCGTCACGACGCTGCTGACCGGCACCCAGCCGGGCAGGGCCGCCGAGGAGGGCGCCGCGCAGCAGGCCTCGGCACCGGTGGCCGAGGTGCCCGAGCCGCTGGACGTGAGGATCCCGTTCGACACCGGGGGCACCGACGGCAAGGGCGAGGCGGAGGTGACCATGGATCCCGGCGGCATCGCCGAGAACGAACTCCACCTGCTGGTCACCTCTCCCGACGGCCGGGCCTTCGACGTCCCCGAGGTGCAGATCTCCTTCACCCTGAAGTCCAAGAAGATCGGCCCCATCCCGGTGACGCTGGGGAAGGTCGACACCGGGCACTGGAGTGCCGCGAACGTCCAGATCCCGGTCCCCGGGGAGTGGACGATCGCCGTCACCGTCCGGACCTCGGACATCGACCAGGTCACCCGTACCAAGGTAGTGAAGATCGGCTCATGAACGACCGCACTCAGGACCTCTCGCGGCGCCGGCTGCTCGGCACCGCGGGCGCGGCGGGCGCCGCGGGACTGCTCGTGGGCGGCGCCTCCGGCGCCGTCACCGCGCACGCGACGCGGGACGAGGCCACCGCGCTGACCTCGGTCGGCGCCACGGCCGTCCCCTTCCACGGCACCCACCAGGCCGGCATCACCACCCCGCTGCAGGCCCGCGGCCACCTCGTCGCCTTCGACCTGGCCGCGGGGGTCGGCCGCAAGGGCGCCGCGGCCCTGCTGCGCCGCTGGTCCGCGGCGGCCGAGGCGATGACGGAGGGCAGGGCGCCCGCGGGCGACAACCAGGTCGCCCTGGACGCCGGGCCGTCCTCGCTCACCGTCACCTTCGGCTTCGGCCGCAGCTTCTTCACCAGGACCGAGCTGGCCGGACGGCTGCCGGAGGCCCTCGCCCCCCTGCCGGACTTCGCCTCCGACGCGCTCGACCGCCGGCGCAGCGACGGCGACCTGTGGATCCAGATCGGCGCGGACGACGCCCTGGTCGCCTTCCACGCGCTGCGTGTGCTGCAGAAGGAGGCCGCGGGCACGGCCTCCCTGCGCTGGCAGATGAACGGCTTCAACCGCACGCCCGGTACGACCGCCGAGCCCCGTACCGCCCGCAACCTGATGGGTCAGGTCGACGGCTCCAACAACCCCCGCCCCTCCGACCCCGACTTCGACGCGCGCGTCTTCGTCCCCGCCGGCGGTTCCCCCCGGTGGATGGCGGGCGGCTCCTACGTGGTCGTCCGGCGTATCCGCATGCTGCTGGACACGTGGGACAACCTTCCCCTGGAGCGCCAGGAGAAGGTGATCGGGCGCCGCAAGGCCGACGGCGCGCCGCTGTCCGGCGGCACCGAAGCGAGCAGGCCCGACCTCGACAAGATCGGCCCGGACGGCCGTGCCTTCGCGATCGCGGCCGACGCGCACGTCCGCGTCGCCGCCCCGGCCTCCAACGGCGGCGCGGCGATGCTGCGGCGGGGCTTCTCCTACCACGACGGCTACCGCGACGACGGCGCGCCCGACGCCGGGCTGCTCTTCGTGGCCTGGCAGGCCGACCCGCTGAAGGGATTCGTGCCGGTGCAGCGCAAACTCGACCGGGGCGACGGCCTGTCGCGCTTCCTGCGCCACGAGGCCAGCGGGCTCTTCGCGGTCCCGGGCGGCGCGGCACCGGGCGAATACGTCGGCCAGCGGCTGCTGGAGTCCTGAGGAAGGGCGCCGTCCCAGGGCCTAGGCTGACAGACATGTCGCCGGCGAGCCGTTACACCTATCTCGGCCCTGAGGGCACGTTCACCGAGGCCGCGCTCCGGACGCTTCCGGAGGCCGCCACCCGCGAGCTGGTGCCGATGGTCTCGGTGCAGGCGGCGCTCGACGCGGTGCGCTGCGGGGAGGCGGCGGCCGCCCTGGTGCCCATCGAGAACTCGATGGAGGGCGGCATCACCGCGACGCTGGACGAACTGGCGGCGGGCTCACCGCTGATGATCTACCGCGAGGTGCTGCTGCGCATCGCGTTCGCACTGCTGGTGCGACCGGGCACGGGGTTCGGCGACGTCAAGACGGTGACCGGTCACCCGGCCGCCCAGGTCCAGGTCCGCACGTGGCTGTCGGCGCACCTGCCGGACGCCGCCTGGGAGTCGGCGGCGTCGAACGCCGACGGCGCACGGCTGGTGGCGGAGGGCCGGTACGACGCGGCGTTCGCCGGTGAGTTCGCGGCGCCGACGTACGGGCTGGAGCCGCTGGCCACGGAGATCCACGACGCGGCGAACGCCGAGACCCGCTTCGTGCTGGTGGGCCGGCCGGCCCGGCCGGTCGCGCCGACCGGCGCGGACAAGACCTCGGCGGTGTTCTGGCTGGGCGACGACCACCCCGGCGCACTGCTGGAACTGCTGCAGGAGTACGCGGTGCGCGGGGTGAACCTGATCCGCATCGAGTCGCGGCCCACCGGTGAGGGGATCGGCCGGTACTGCTTCTCGGTGGACTGCGAGGGACACATCACCGAGCGCCGGGTGGGTGAGGCGCTGATGGGCCTGAAGCGGATCTGTCCGCAGGTGCGTTTCCTCGGCTCGTACCCGCGCGCGGACGAGGTGCCCCCGCAGCAGCGCAAGGGGACCACGGACGAGGAGTTCACGGCCGCGGCGGACTGGCTGGGCCGCGCCCTGGACGGGCGGGTCTGAGGCCGTTCGCGCACCGCTTCACGGGGCCTCCGGTGAACAACCGGTGGCTCCTTCGGTTGTCCACCGCGTTATCCACAGGCCCCTGCCGCAGGCTGGGGATAAGTCGACAGAACAAGTCGCCCAATGAACCGCCAGATCGACAAATCGGCACACTCATACCAAGTGGACCCACAGGACCACAGGTCATCATTCGTCATCCCAATGCATTCGAACAACTCGATAGAGGGAAGAGTTCTCACTCGAAAGTGAGTGTTAAGAGGGTTTGGACCGGGAATCCACGCCCCCGCACCCACCTCGCGGAATGATCAAGCCCATCTTCCACAGCCCATCCACACCCGCTGTGGACAAGCGACGGGGAGTCTCCTCCCCCTGTGGATAACCCTCCGCTCCGGACCTGCCCCAACTGCCCTTGTCCACAGGCCACATGCCCTCCCCGGAAGGACGCGAAGAATTCGGTTGACGGTAACCGACCCGCCATTACCGGCCGTCCGGCATTCCCCGCGGCCCTCTTTCGAAGCGGACATAATGCCTCATAAAGCACTTAAGTTGTCGCGTCGGCACCCGGCGCACCGGTAGCCTGTTCCCGTGATTGACCTTCGCCTGCTTCGTGAGGACCCCGACCGTGTGCGCGCCTCCCAGCGCGCCCGTGGAGAGGACGTCGCGCTCGTCGACGCCCTCCTCTCCGCCGACGAGCGGCGCAGGTCGTCCAGTACCCGCTTCGACGAGCTGCGCGCGGAGCAGAAGGCGATGGGCAAGCTCATCGGCAGGGCGCAGGGCGAGGAGAAGGCCGAGCTGCTCAAGAAGGCCGGCGAGCTCTCGGCCGCCGTCAAGGCCGCCGACGCCGAGCAGCACGAGGCGGCCGAGGAGGCGCAGCGCCTGCTGCTGCAGCTCGGCAACATCGTCCACCCGGACGTCCCCGTCGGCGGCGAGGAGGACTTCGTCGTCAAGGAGGTCGTCGGCAGCCCCCGCGACTTCGCCGGCGAGGGCTTCGAGCCCAGGGACCACATCGACCTCGGCGAACTGCTCGGCGCCATCGACGTCGACCGCGGCGCCAAGGTCTCCGGCTCGCGCTTCTACTACCTGACCGGCGTCGGCGCCCTGCTGGAGCTGGCCCTGGTCAACGCGGCCGTCGCGCAGGCCACCGCGGCCGGCTTCACCCCGATGCTGACCCCGACGCTGGTCAAGCCGGAGGCCATGGCCGGCACCGGCTACCTCGGCCAGGTCGAGGACGACGTGTACTACCTGGAGAAGGACGGCCTGTACCTGGTCGGCACCTCCGAGGTCCCGCTCGCCGCGTACCACATGGACGAGATCATCGAGGCGTCCAGGCTGCCGCTGCGCTACGCCGGTTTCTCGCCCTGCTACCGGCGCGAGGCGGGTTCGTACGGCAAGGACACCCGCGGCATCATCCGCGTCCACCAGTTCGACAAGGTGGAGATGTTCGTCTTCACCCGCCCCGAGGACGCCGAGGCCGAGCACGCGAGGCTGCTCGAGTGGGAGAAGCAGTGGCTGACCTCGCTCGAACTGCCCTACCGGGTGATCGAGCTGGCCTCGGGCGACCTGGGCTCCTCCGCGGCGCGCAAGTTCGACTGCGAGGCGTGGATCCCCACCCAGGGCAAGTACCGCGAGCTGACCTCCACCTCGAACACCACCGAGTTCCAGGCCCGCCGGCTGTCGGTGCGGCTGCGGGACGAGAAGGGCACCCGCCCGCTGGCCACGCTCAACGGCACGCTGTGCGCCATCCCGCGCACGATCGTCGCCATCCTGGAGAACCACCAGCAGGCCGACGGCTCGGTCCGCGTCCCCGAGGTGCTGCGCCCCTACCTGGGCGGCCGTGAGGTGCTGGAGCCGGTCGCCAAGTGACCTCCCCACTCCCCTACCGCCTGATCGCGACGGATCTCGACGGCACGCTGCTCGGCCCCGACCACACCGTCTCGGAGCGTTCCCGCAAGGCACTCGCCGCGGCCACCGCGGCGGGTGCCGCGCACATCGTCGTCACCGGGCGCCCGGTGGCCCGTACGGTGCGCGTCCTGGATGACCTCGGCTACGAGGGCCTGGCCGTCTGCATGCAGGGCGCGCAGGTCTACCACGCCGGCGAGCGCCGGCTGCTGACCTCGGTCACGCTGGACCGGCAGACCGCCCGGGCGGCGCTGGCCAAGATCGAGGCGGAGACCGGCCGGCTGGTCGTGGCGGCCGCGCTCGACGGCGTGGACGGCGACATCGTGCTCGGCCCCGGCTACCGGCTGTTCGACTCCGAGCTGCCGGTGGGCGGCACGGTGGACGACGTGGCGGGGCTGTGGGCCTCGCCCGTCAGCAAGCTCTACATCCAGTGCCCGGGGATGGGGGACGACGAGCTCGCGCAGGCCGCGACCGCGGCCGCCGGCGGCCTGGTCAGCGCCGTGATGTCCGGTACGGGCATCGTGGAGCTGCTGCCGCTGGGCCTGTCCAAGGCCCGGGGGCTCTCGCTGGCCGCGCGCCGGCTGGGCGTGACGGCCGCGGAGACCATCGCCTTCGGCGACATGCCCAACGACCTGCCGATGTTCGAGTGGGCCGGCCACGGCGTCGCGATGGGCAACGCCCACGCACTGCTCAAGGCGGCCGCCGACGAGGTCACGGCCTCCAACGGCGAGGACGGGATCGCCCTGGTCCTGGAGCGGCTCTTCCCCTGGGCGTGAGCCCGCGGCACGCGAGGCCGATCAGCAGGGCGATGACGTGCCCGAGGTCGGTGTAGGTGCGGCCCGGGGTCACCAGGGGATACGCGAGGAAGCCCGCGGCGGCGAGCAGGTAGGGCAGCCGCCAGGGCGGTCGCACACGGTGGGCGAGTACGCCGACGACCCCGGCGAGCCCGTAGCTGACCCCGATGTCGACGGTCCGGGCGAGCGAGGCCGGCAGCCGGCCGGCGTGGATGCCCAGCAGGACGGCCTGCTGGCTGAGGACGCTCGCCCCGGCATGGGCCAGGGCGGCGACACCGAGCCAGCGCCGGGTGCCCAGCCAGCGCTCGGCGGGTGCGTGGACGGCCTCGAAGCAGAGCGCGTACAGCCCGAAGGCCGCCGGCGACTCGGTCCACAGCGCGCTGCCGAGCAGCGCGCGGACCGGCCGGGAGCCCAGCTCCGCCAGGTTCGTGTTGTTCTGGTGCAGCAGGAAGGACCGCGGGTCCGGCGGGGCGGCCGCCATGACGCAGCTGGTCGCGGCGAGGACCAGCAGCCAGATGTGCGTCCCGGGGGTGGAGCGCACCCAGGCGCGCACGTCGGGGACGACGACCCGGGCCGCCGCGCCGCGCGGTGCGGAGCGGCGGCGCCCGGTGCCGGCGGGGCCGGCCGTCTCGTCCACTGCCATCCCCTCCATCGTGCGGCAGGGGAAAGGCGGCTTCAGCGGGTTCAGGCCGCCTTGATCGCGGAGATGTCGAAGGTCAGCTTGACCTTCTCGCTGATCAGGACGCCGCCACCCTCGAGGGCCGCGTTGTAGGTGAGGCCCCAGTCGGAGCGGTTGACGGTCGTGGAGCCCTCGAAGCCGACCCGGAGGTTGCCGTAGGGGTCGGTGGCCGAGCCGTTGTAGGTGAAGTCGATGGAGACCGGCTTGGTGGTGTCCTTGATCGTCAGGTCACCGTGCATGCGGTAGGTCTCGTCGTCGACCTGCTCGGCGGAGGAGCTCCGGAAGCGGATCTCCGGGTAGGTCGCGGCGTCGAAGAAGTCACCGGTGCGCAGGTGCTCGTCGCGCTGGGTCTGGTTGGTGTCGATGCTGACGACCTTGATCGTGACCTCGGCGGAGGAGTTGGCCGGCTTGCTGCCGTCCAGCTGCAGCTTGCCCTCGTACTCCGCGAACTGGCCGCGCACGGTGGTGACCATCGCGTGGCGCACGGAGAAGCCGACCTCGCTGTGGGTCGGGTCGATCGTGTACTCACCGGTCAGGTGCGCCAGGTCGGCGGACGGCGCGGTGGTGACGGCGGCGGTCGCGGTGGCTTCGCTCTTGCGGCTGAAGAGACCCATGATGAACTCCTTGGGGACGTGGTGGTTTACGATTCAACCTCCTTCACCGTAACGGCATTCCCTTGAATTTTCAAGGAGTCCTGTGACCTGGCCCACTTCCAGGGGAGGGGGACGAGGCGCCGCCGGCCCCGCACACGGGACCACAAGCGGCGGAGCCCGGCGGCGGAACGCGCGGCGACCGCGTCGACGCGGTGGGCCAGCTCCGGGCTGAACAGCGCGATGAGCAGGCCGAGGGCGGCCAGGAACACGCCCACGGCGAAGAGCAGCGGAGTCTCGGACATCACGCCGCAAATCTGACAATCCGATGTGTGGACGTCAGGGGAGCAGGGCCGCCCGGGCGGAAGAAGTCCACCCGGGCGGCTTACGGGACGACAGGCCTCAGGCCGGAACGATCACTCCTCGCCGGCCAGCGTCAGCGACCGCATCCGCTGCCCCGCGAAAGCGGTCGCGGCGAGGGTGACGCCGACGAGCAGCACCACCGCGAGCGGCAGCCCCACGTCGGAGGTCACCAGGCCCTCGCCGGCGATCTTCTGGGCCAGCGCCAGGGCCCACTGCTGCACGCTCAGCGTGCGTGCCCCCGGCACCAGGCTGCCGATCAGCGACTCCCAGATCAGCGCGTAGACCAGGCCGAAGACCACCGCCTGCCGGGTCACCACGCCCAGCAGCAGGAAGATCGCCGCGTACGTGACCGAGGCGACCGCCGCCGCCGCGGTGAACGCGAGCGCGATGCCCTGGCTGTTGCCGTTGAGGATGAACCCGGCGATCAGGGTCGGCACGGCCGAGAAGACCACCGACACCGCGATCGCGACCAGCAGCTTGGTGACGATGATCGTCGGCCGCCGCACCGGCTTGGCCAGCAGGTAGATGATCGAGCCGTCGTCGATCTCCGGCCCGATGGCGCCGGTGCCGGCGATCACGCCGACCAGCGGCACCATCGTCGCCAGCGCGAAACCGCCCAGCACCGAACTCGCGATGGAGTCGTCGGCGCCGACCAGCACCCGCACCGCCACGGAGATCAGGATCAGCAGCGCGGGCAGGGCGAACAGGACCAGGGCCCGGCGGCGGCCCAGCAGCCCCCGGTAGGTCAGCCTGGCCACGGTGGGATTGAACATCGGAGCTCCTTACAGCCGTGTGCCTACGCCGTGACCAGGTAGGAGAAGACGCTCTCCAGGGACTCGTCGGACGGCGAGACCGTGTAGAGCCGGATGCCCCGCTCCCGCGCGACGCGCGGCAGCAGCTCGGTGAAGCCGGCGAAGTCGATCGCCTGGATGCGCAGCGCCCGCTCCTTCCAGTCCAGCTCGATGGCGGCCGTGGACCCGTCGGCGATCAGCGCGGCGGCGAGCGCCCGGTCGTCGCTGGAGCGCACCAGGTAGCGGTGCGGCCGGTCCGTCATGAGCCGGCGGATCTTGCGGAAGTCGCCCGAGGCGGCGTGCCGGCCGGCGACGACCACCTCGATGTGGCTCGCCAGCTGCTCGACCTCCTCCAGGATGTGCGAGGAGAACAGCACCGTGCGGCCCTCGGCGCCCATCCGCCGCAGCAGGTCCATCAGGTGCAGCCGCTGCCGGGGGTCCATGCCGTTGAAGGGCTCGTCCAGCAGCAGCACCGACGGGTCGTGCACCAGCGCGGAGGCCATCTTGGCGCGCTGCCGCATGCCCTTGCTGTACGTGGCGACCGGACGGTCCTGGGCGAACTCCATCTCGACCGTGGCCAGGGCGCGCTGCGCCGCCGCCCCCGCGTCCGCCAGCCCGTGCAGCTCGGCGTTGGCGACCACGAACTCGCGCGCCGTCAGGAAGTCGTACATCGCCTCGCGCTCGGGGACGATGCCGATGTGCCGGTACACCTGCTCGTTGCGCCAGACCGTGGCGCCGTCGAGGGTGACCGTCCCGGCCGAGGGGGCGAGGAAGCCGCCCATCATGTTGATCAGGGTGGACTTGCCCGCGCCGTTGGGGCCGAGCAGGCCGGTGACGCCGGGACCGATCGTCATCGTCACGTCGTTGACGGCGACGACGTTGCCGAACCAGCGGGACACATGGTCGATGGACAGGGTGGTCACGACAGTACGGCCTTTCGGTAGCGGCGCATCAGCAGGCCGAAGGAGCCGGCGATCACGGCGAGGAGGACGAGGAGGTAGACCGTGCCGACGACCGCGTCCTTCGGACCCGCGCCCTCGGGGAAGCTGGAGGTCGCGCCCAGCCACCAGGTCTGCGCGCCGTCGATCAGCGTGATCGGCGAGAACAGGCCCAGCCAGCCGATCACGTCGGCGTTGCCGTTGATCGAGGCGACGCCCTGCACGCTGGTCACCGCGCCGTACGAGAGCGTGAACACCGCGATGACCGCGGCGACGCCGAAGCCCCGGCGCGGCGTCAGCGCCGCGATGACCAGGCCGATGCCCGAGAACAGCATCGACAGCAGCAGCGCGGCGAGCATCGCCTTGGCGAAGCCCGCGCTCTGGTCGCTCACGTCGAACTTGGCCAGCAGCGCCCCGATGTACATGACCAGCAGCGGCGTCCCGGTGAGGATGAACAGCGCCGTGGTCAGCGCCGCGAACTTCGACGCGACGTAGTCGACCGCCTCGATCGGACGGGAGAAGTACAGCGGGGTCGTCTTGAACCGCAGGTCCAGCGAGACGGACTGCGGGGCCTGGGCCGCCAAGTAGAGGCCGATGACCGCCTGCATGATGATCGCGTACTGGGTGTACTCGATCGGCAGCTTGGTCGCCTTGGTGCCGATCGCCACCGCGACCATGATCCCGGCCGGCACGCACATCACGGCCAGCAGGATCATCGGCAGCACCTTGGACTTCGCCGACCGGCCGAGCCCGTAGGCGCTGCGCAGGCTCTGCACGTACAGCGACTTGCGCGCGTAGCCACGGCCCAGCCGCGGGCCGTCGTAGTGCCGGTAGCCGATGTCGTGGATGACGTCGGCGGCGGGCGGCCTGCCCTCAAGCTGCGTCATGCTCGTCCCCTCCCCGGAAGATCTCGGCGATGCGGTGCCGGTGCTGCTCCATGCGCACCAGGCCCGTGCCGAGCTCCGCGACCGCGTCGCGGACCGCGTCGTACGTCTCGTCCCCGTCGATGTCGACCATGACCAGCCGGCCGTCCGCGTGCGCGTTGAGCCCGGCGGCGGTCAGCTTCTCGACCAGCTCGTCCTCGTGCTCGGTGACCTCGACGGTGAGCGAGGCGGTCGCCTGGGTGAAGTCGCTGGTCGAGGAGGAGCGCAGGAGGGAGCCGCCGTCGATGACGACGATGTGGTCGCTGGTGCGCTCCAGTTCACCGAGCAGGTGGGAGGTGACCAGCACGGAGATGCCGAACTCGGTGTGCACGCGGCGGATGAGTTCGAGCATGTCGTCGCGGCCGACGGGGTCCAGCCCGTTCGTCGGCTCGTCGAGCAGCACCAGCCGGGGATCGTGGACCAGTGCCTGGGCCAGCTTCACCCGCTGTTTCATGCCCGTGGAGTACCCGCCCATGGGGCGGTACCGCTCCTCGTACAGGCCGACGTGGCGGAGCGTGTCCGCGGTGCGCTCGCGCGCGGCGGACGGCGGCAGCCCCGAGATACGGGCCATGTGGACGACGAACTCCGTCGCCGACACGTCCGGGGGCAGGCAGTCGTGCTCCGGCATGTAGCCCACATGGGCGCGGATCGCCGCGCCCTCTGTCGCCACATCCATGCCCAGGACGGCGGCCCGGCCTTCCGTGGCCGGCGCCAACCCCAGGAGGATTTTGATCAGGGTCGACTTGCCGGCTCCGTTGGCACCGACCAACCCGGTCACGCCGGGTGCGATGTCGACGGTGAGCCGGTCCAGAGCGGTCACCCTCGGGTACCGCTTCGTCAGGCTTTCGGTAGCGATCACAGTCACGCCACGAACCTAGTGGCGCGCGCCACACCCCGTCGTCAGTCTGGGGGGCGGTTGTGCGTAGTCCTTCGGGTTGACTTCCCCGTAGGGGAGGCGGTGCGGTGCGTCCGTCTTGCCGGGATTCCTCCCGCGGGTCGCGCGGTTCAGCCGCGGCGGGGCGTCGTCCGGGAGCACGGTCGGCTCCACCGGTCCGCCCCGACGGGCCGGACCCCGCGATGGTGCCGCGTGGCGCTGCGTCGGGTCGTGGAGTGCGTGTACGGGTGCGCGTGCGGGTGCACGGGTGCGCGTGTGCCGCGCTCGCGCGGGGGGTGCGTGGGTGTGCGGTGCTCGGTCGTGGGGTGCGTCGGTGCGCGGTGCGGGCGGCGTGTACGTGTGCGGGTGCCCGCTTCGCCGTACGCGCGAACGGGGCGGTGACGACCGCCGTCGAGCACGGGCGGGCCGGCGACCGGACGGTCCGTGGCCCACGGGTGGGGCCAGGGCGGGCCGGTGGTGACCGTCACAGCCTCGGGGGTGCGGGGCGTCTCCGGCATCGTCGTCCTCGTGCTCTGGGTGGTGCTGGGGGTGGTGCTGGGGGTGGTGCCGGGGGTGGCGCTGGGCGTGGTGCCGGGGGTGGCGCCGGGGGTGGTGCTCACTGCCGTGCTCCGGCCCGGGGCCGTGAGTGCGCCCGTCGTCCGGGGCGTCCGGGCGGTTCCGCTGGAGCGGGCGCCGTGTCCGGCGCCGTGATGGTGCGTGGAATCCGGGGTCGTGGCGGCTTGACGGTCCGTCAACGGGGGCCGTGCGGCACGCCGTACCGGCTGGTCACGCGCGTCCGCGGCGGTCATGCGCAGAGCGCCCACTCGCGGCGCGGGGTACGGGCCGGGGCCTCGGTCATGTCGCTCAGCGCGGGGTCGAGGCCGGCGTCGCCGATCGGACGGGTGCGCACGCGGGCCACGGGCGAGGCGCCGTGGGCCTCGGCGCGGATGCGCTGCTTCATCGTCGGCGGCAGGGAGTGGGCGTCGGCGGCGGTGAGGCAGGGCGCCGGGACGAAGGGAACGGACGGCTCGGGCACGACGGGCTCGTTGCGGTACGGCGTGAGGGACGACGGACGCGGCGAGCGATGCGACGAGCTGCGGGACGCCTTGCGGGACGACGGGACCTCGGGTGTGCGTCCGCCGGGTTCGGCGCGAAGCCCTGGTTCGACACGCAGTCCCGGTTCGACACGCAGTCCCGGTTCGACACGCAGTCCCGGTTCGACACGCAGTCCCGGCCCGGACGCGGCGGCGCCCACGGCCACCGGTCGTGGTGCCGGTTCCGTTCGCGGAGCCGGTGCCCAGTGACGCACCGCCTCGGCGGTGGGCAGGAACCGGGTGCCGGGGAGGGCCTCCGGTCGCGGCGCGGCCGGAGCCGTGCTACGCGACACCGGGACGGCGAACCCGAAGTACGCGACCATCTTGAGCAGGAGCGTCACGAAGACGTCCCAGAACGTCCTGACATGGGTGTTGGCAGCCATGACCTCTCACTTCCTTCGGTGAGTCGGGAGCGACTAATCCGATGATGCGGAAGTGAGCACGAAATCCTCGGTGCCGCACCCCGGGGATGCCGATATTCCGATCAACACCACCCGGGTGGCCGAGCCGTGCCCCGGCCGGCCTCTTCGGCGACGACCTTTCGCCGGGGTGCTCCCCGAGTTGCGGCTCCCCACCACCGGGGGTATCGGCGCCGCAGGGAGCGACTAAGACCCGGCCGGCGGCGTCCGCGGGAGGTCCCAGGGTCCCCTGGCGTGCGGAGGCACCGGCCGGGCGGGCGCGGCTCGCCGACGGGTTTCCACCGGACGGCGGCTGCCGCCCCGATCGCCCCACCACTTCGGCCCGGGCGGCCGGAAGCCACCCCGTAGGGTGGGGAACATGCGCCTGAGCACTGTGATTCTGCCGATCTACCGCTGGCACGAGCAGGGGCGGAAGGTCTGGCGCCGGGCCGAGGAGCTCGGCTTCCACACCGCCTACACCTACGACCACCTGTCGTGGCGGAGCTTCCGGGACGGCCCGTGGTTCGGGGCGGTCCCGACGCTGACGGCGGCGGCCGCGGCGACGGAGCGGATCCGGCTGGGCACGCTCGTCACCTCACCGAACTTCCGGCACCCGGTGACGCTGGCCAAGGAGCTGATCACCCTCGACGACGTCAGCGGCGGGCGGCTGACACTCGGGATCGGCGCCGGCGGGGTGGGCTACGACGCGACCGCGCTGGGCCAGGTGGCGTGGACGCCGCGCGAACGGGCCGACCGCTTCGGGGAGTTCGTCGCCGTGCTGGACCGGTTGCTGACGGAGCCGGTGGTGAGTCAGGACGGCGAGTTCTACTCGGCGCACGAGGTGCGGAACATCCCCGGCTGCGCGCAGCGTCCGCGGGTGCCCTTCGCGGTGGCGGCGACGGGCCCGCGCGGACTGCGGCTGGCGGCCCGCTACGGCCAGGCCTGGGTGACCTACGGGGACCCGAAGGGCCCGGCGGACGTGCCGGTGGACAAGTGCCCCGAGGTCGTCTCGCGCCAGTACGACCGGCTGGAGATCGCCTGTGCCGAGATCGAGCGCGACCCGGGCGAGCTCGACCGCGTCCTGCTGACCGGGTCGACGGCCGAGCGCCCGCTGGAGTCGCTCGACGCCTTCGTCGACTTCGCGGGCCGCTACGCGGAAGCCGGCATCACGGAGATCGTGCTCCACTGGCCGGTGCCGGACTCCGTCTACGCGGCGGACGAGAAGGTCTTCGAGCGCATCGCGACCGAGGCGCCGGCCCAGCTCAGTTGAGCCGGCGGCGGGCGTTGCGCCGCCACTGGCCGAGCAGCACGGGCGACGCCGCGGGCGGCGGACCCGCGGGACAGACGTCGAAGTGGCTGATCCGGCAGGTGTCGGAGGGGACGGTGGCCCGCAGGTTGACCGCCGTGCCGTCACCCGCGACCCGCCAGCGCCGGCCGGCCGGGACGGCGCCCAGCGGCCACTCGCCGGGCTCGACCAGGATCCAGTGCCCGCCGGCGGTGCGGTGGCGGTACGCGGCGCAGGCGCACCGGCCGCAGGTCGTGGCGGTGCCGCCCGCCGGATCGGCGACGGGTATCCCGGCGCGAGCCGCCAGGCGGATGCCGTCCACGACCGTCGGCAAGGCGTCGGCCAGGAGCACCGGTTCCCGGTCGGGCTGCTCTTCACCACGCACAAGGGCCATGGCGTGATGGTGGCAGCCGGCACTGACAACGGCGACGGAGAGTGTGGCGGTCCTCGCACTCCGCACCCACCTGCTGTCATATGCATCCACATGGGGGACCATGGGTCGGTGACCTCAGCCACCCAGCATCCCCGGACCCCGGACGCCACCCTCGCGGCCCCCGCGCCGCGGCTGATCGCCACCGACCTGGACGGCACGCTCCTGCGCGACGACAAGACCGTTTCGGCCCGTACGATCGCCGCGCTGGCGGACGCGGAGGCCGCGGGCATCGAGGTCTTCTTCGTCACGGGGCGGCCCGCACGGTGGATGGACGTCGTCGCCGCGCACACCGCCGGCCACGGCATGGCGATATGCGCCAACGGCGCCGCCGTCTACGACCTGCACCGCGGCAGGCGGCTGCTGGCTGCCTACCCCCTCGACCCCCGGGACGCGCTCGCGGTCATCGCGGCCCTGCGCACCGCCGTCCCCGGCACGGCCTTCGCCGTCGAGCTGACCGGCGGCTTCGCGTACGAGCCGGACTACCCGCCGTACGCCCCCGCCCCCGACGCGGTCGTGGCCCCGGTACAGGATCTGCTCGACGGCGGGCGGCAGGGCCAGCCCGTGCTGAAGCTGCTGGCCAAGCACCCCTCCATCGACCCGGACGTCTTCCTGCGCACCGCGCGCGCGGTGGCCGGGGAGCACGCCGAGATCACCCGCTCCAGCGCGTCGGCGCTGCTGGAGATCAGCGGCGCCGGGGTCAGCAAGGCGACCACGCTCGCGCGCTGCTGCGCGGACCTCGGCATCTCCGCCGAGGAGGTGGTGGCCTTCGGGGACATGCCCAACGACCTCGCCATGCTGTCGTGGGCGGGCACCTCGTACGCCGTCGCCAACGCCCACCCCGACGTGCTGGCCGCCACGACGCACCGCACCGCGGCGAACGAGGAGGACGGCGTGGCCCGCGTCATCGAGCGGATCCTCGCCGCCCGCTGACCCCGGCGGGCCGGCTCACAGGGGCGCCTCCCAGGCGAGCACGGTGCCCTTGCCGTCAGGTCCCGGCCCGAAGGTGGACTCGCCGCCCAGCGACTCCGCGCGGCGGGCGAGGTTGCGCAGCCCGCTGCGCCGCCCGGTCTCTGGGATGCCGACGCCGTCGTCGGAGACGATGAGCCGCACACCCTCGCGGCCGTCGGAGAGCACGGCGGTGGCGTCGAGCACCACCTCGACCCAGGTGGCGCCGGCGTGCCGCTGCACGTTGGACAGCGCTTCGCGCAGCGCCGCCACGAGGTTGCGGGCGCTGAGCGCGCCGACCCGGTGGTCGACGGGTCCGACGAAGCGGACGGACGGCGGGAAGCCGAGGCCGCGGGCGGCGGAGCCGGTCTCGCGCAGCACCTGGGCGCGCAGTCCCGCGGGGGCGTCGTCCCGCGGCTCCTGCTGGAGCGCGAAGATCGCCGTCCGCACCTCCTGGATGGTGGCGTCCAGTTCCTCGACCGCGTGCGCGATGCCCTCCTCGGCGTCGGGCGGCAGCGCCTTGCGCCGCGCCGACTGGAGCATCAGGCCCGTCGCGAAGAGCCGCTGGATGACCAGGTCGTGCAGATCGCGGGCGATCCGGTCGCGCTCCTCGTACACGGCCAGCCGGTTGCGGTCCCGCTGGGCGCCGGCGAGCAGCAGGGCCAGCGCCGCCTGTGCCGCGAACTGGATGGCGACGAACCGCTCGTCCTCGGTGAAGCCCGGCACGCCGTGGGCCCTGGGCAGCGCGAGCGCCCCCATCACATGGCCGCTGCTCTGCAGCGGCAGCATCATGCAGGCCCCGAAGCGCGGGGCGATGGCCATGGTCATCCGGGCGTCGGTCGACGCGTCCTCCACGAACACCGGCTCGCCCGCCATCAGCGGCGCCACGGGCGGGCTGTCCGCCTCGAGCAGCGTGCCGACCAGGCCCGCGGGCTGTTCGGCCGAGACGGCGACCACTTCGAGACCGCCCTCGACGGTCGGCAGCAGAACCAGGCCCGCGTCGGCCCCCACGAGCGCGCGGGCCTGCTGGGCGACGACGTCGAGCGCGTCGTCGCCCGGTTGCTCGTCCGCCAGCAGCGCGCTGGTGACCGAGCCGACGGCGTCCAGCAGCCTGGCCAGTGGTTCTGCCATACGGCGAGCCTAGGACGGTGCCGCGTCCTACGCCGTGATCGACTCCGGCTCCGGCGCGTTCAGTGCGTCGGCCGCGCGCTCGCGGTCCAGGCTCCGGCGGAACGGGCCGTCGGCGGCGGCCAGCTCACGGTGCGTACCGCGCTGGACGACCCGGCCGTGGTCGAGGACGAGGATCTCGTCGACCTCCTCCAGACCGGTGAGGCGGTGGGTGATCAGCACGGTCGTCCGGCCCGTGGTCGCGGCCAGCAGATCGGCGGTCAGGGCGTCGGCGGTGGCCAGGTCGAGGTGTTCGGCCGGCTCGTCGAGCACCAGGACGGGGAAGTCGGCGAGCAGCGCGCGGGCCAGCGCCAGCCGCTGGCGCTGGCCGCCGGACAGGCGGGTGCCGTGCTCGCCGACCGGGAGGTCGAGGTCCAGGTCGAGCCGTGCGGCGGCGAGAGCCTTCCGCAGTTCCGCGTCGTCCGCGCCGGGGCGGGCCAGGCGCAGGTTCTCCCGGACCGTGCTGTCGAAGGCGTGCGCGTCCTGGGCGCACAGGCCGACCATGCGGCGCACCGCGTCGCCGTCGAGGGCCGTGGCATCGCTGCCCGCGAGGGTGTACGCGCCCTCCTCGACGTCCAGGAAGCGCAGCAGCACATGGGCGAGGGTCGTCTTGCCCGATCCGGAGGGACCGACGACGGCGATCCGGCGGCCGGGGCTCAGCTCCAGGCCGACGCCGTCCAGCGCGGGCCGGGGCTGCCCCGGATGGCGGGCGGTGAGTCCGCGCAGCACCAGGGGGTGGGGCCCGGCGGGCGCGGCCGCGGGGTGCGCGGGCTCCCGTACGGGCTCGGGGGTGTCGAGTACGTCGTACACGCGCCGCGCCGCCTGCCGGCTGCGCTGCCGGTACTGCGCCGCGAGCGGCAGGGCCGTCACCGCCTCGAAGGCGGCGAGCGGGGTGAGCACGACCACCGCGAGCGCGACCCCGGACAGGCCGCCGCCGGCCACCGCCCGCACGCCCGCCCAGGCGCAGACGGTGACGGTGAGTCCGCTGACCAGGGCGCCGAGCCCGGCCCCGAGCGCCGCGCCGGCCGCGGAGCGGGCCGCGATCCGGGTGAGCGCCCGGTCCGCCTCGGCCGCCTTGGCGCGGCGCCCGGGCAGGGCCCCGGCGACGGTCAGTTCGGCGGTACCGGTGAGCACCTCGACCACCTGGGCCGCGAGTTCGCCGCGGGCGGGGGCGAGAGCGCGTTCGGCGCGCCGGGCGAGCGCCGCGGAGGCGGCGGGCACGGCCACACCGGCGGTGAGCAGTCCCACCGCCAGGGCGGCTCCGGCACCGGGCAGCAGCCACACGGTGAACGCGGCCGCGGCGGTGCCGGAGAGTGCGGCGGCACCGGCCGGGAGCAGCCAGCGCAGGAAGTAGTCCTGCAGACCGTCCACGTCGGCGACGAGGCGGGAAAGCAGGTCCCCCCGCCGGGTGTCGCGCAGCGCGGCGGGCGCGAGCCGCTCCAGCCGCCCGTACACGGTGACCCTGAGGCCGGCGAGGGCGCGGAGGACGGCGTCGTGCGAGACCAGGCGCTCGGCGTAGCGGAAGACCGCCCGGCCGATGCCGAAGGCCCTGGTCGCGGTGACCGCGACCATCAGGTACAGGACCGGCGGCTGTTCCGAGGCCCTGGATATCAGCCAGGCCGAGGTCGCCATCAGGCCCACGGCACTCAGCAGGGCGAGGGCGCCGAGCAGCAGCGCGAGGGCGAACCGCGGCCGCAGCGGCGTGGCGATCCGGCGCACACGGGTCAGCGGCGCGGACCCCGTGGCCGACGCGGCGGACGAGGAGGACGAAGAGGACACGGCGGGGGCAGCACCGAGGGGTTCCGGGGCGGGCGTACCGGCCGCGGCCCGGGCCGGGGGCGCCGCTGCCGGCACGGCACGCGGCGGGCGGCCGTCGAGCCGCACCGTGCGGTCGGCCACGGCGAGCAGCGCGGGGCGGTGCACGACGAGCAGCACCGTGCGGCCGGCCGCGAGCCGCCGTACGGCGTCGACCACGGCCGCCTCGGTCTCGCCGTCCAGTGCCGCCGTCGGCTCGTCGAGCAGCAGCAGCGGCCGGTCGGCGAGGAACGCCCGGGCCAGCGCGACGCGTTGGCGCTGTCCGGCGGAGAGCCCGGCGCCGCCCTCCCCGAGGGCCGTCGCGGGGTCGAGGTCCGGGGCGCCGGCGTCCCGGAGCGCGGCGCGGACCTCGGCCGGGCTCGCGTCCGGCCGGGTCAGCCGTACGTTGTCGGCGATGGTCCCGGCGAACAGGTGCGGCCGCTGGGGCACCCAGGCGATCTGCCGGTGCCAGCCGGCCGGATCGTGGGCGGCGAGGTCGGCGCCGTCGGCCAGGACCCGTCCCGAGGTCGGTTCGGTGAAGCCGAGCAGTACGGAGAGCAGCGTGCTCTTGCCGATCCCGCTGGGGCCGGTGAGGGCGATCGTCTCACCGGGGGAGACCCGCAGGGAGACCGAACCGAGGCGGCCCTCGACGGCCACCTCGTCCAGTGCGACGACCGCGGTCCGCAGGTCGGGGGCCGGTGCCGTGCCGCGCCGGGGCGGCGCGGTCTCCAGGACGGCGAAGACCTCGTCGGCGGCGGCGAGCCCCTCTGCGGCCGCGTGGTACTGGGCTCCCACCTGGCGCAGCGGCAGGTACGCCTCGGGCGCCAGGACGAGGATGACCAGCCCGGTGTAGAGGTCGAGTTCACCGTGGACCAGCCGCATGCCGACGCCGACGGCGACCAGGGCGACGGAGATGGTGGAGAGCAGTTCCAGTGCGAAGGAGGAGAGGAAGGTGATGCGCAGCGTCCGCATCGTGGCGCGCCGGTGGTCGGCGGTGATGGCGCGGATGGACTCGGCCTGGGCCTTGGCCCGGCCGAAGACCTTGAGGGTGGGCAGGCCCGCGACGACGTCGAGGAAGTGGCCGGACAGCCGGGCGAGCAGCTGCCACTGACGGTCCATGCGGGTCTGGGTGGCCCAGCCGATCAGGACCATGAAGACGGGGATGAGGGGGAGGGTCAGGGCGATGGTGAGCGCCGAGATCCAGTCCTCGGTGACGATGCGGGCCAGGACGGCCGCGGGCACCACGACGGCCAGGCCCAGTTGGGGCAGGTAGCGGGCGAAGTAGCCGTCCAGGGCGTCGATGCCCCGGGTGGCGAGCGTGGTGAGCTCACCGGTCCGGCGCTCGGTGAGCCCCGCCGGGCCCAGGGCGGTGACCCGCTCCAGGAGCTGTGTGCGCAGCTGGGACTTGACTGCGGCGGAGGCGCGGTGGGCGCACAGCTCGGTGAGCCAGGAGACGGCCGCCCGGCCGGCCGCGACGCCGGCGAGCAGCAGCAGCGGTGTGCGCAGCGCCCCGGCGCCGAGACCGTCCTCGAAACCCCCGACGACGATCTCCGCGACGATCATCGCCTGCGCGATGACCAGGCCCGCGCCGACGAGGCCGAGCAGGACGGAGACGGCGAGGAACACACGGGTCGCGCGGGCGTACCGCAGCAGCCGCGGGTCGACGGGTTTCACGTGAAACAGCCCCTCGTGTCGCTCAGTGCGCTTCGGCGATGTGCTGGGTGCCGATCCGCTTGCGGAACACCCAATACGTCCAGCCCTGGTAGAGCACGACCAGGGGTGCCGCGATCCCCGCGCACCAGGTCATGATCTTCAGGGTGTAGGGGGTCGAGGACGCGTTCTCGACCGTCAGGCTCCACGCCGGGTCCAGCGACGAGGGCATGACGTCCGGGAAGAGCGTCAGGAAGAGCGTCGCCACGACGGCCACGACCGTGATCCCGGACAGGGCGAACGCCCAGCCCTCCCGTCCGCGCAGGTTCGCGCCGAGCGCCCCGAGCAGCGCCAGGACGGCGGCGATCGCGGTGGCCAGGCTCGCGGTGTCCCCGCCGTCGCCTCGCGTCCACACCAGGAACGCCGCCGCGAGCAGCGCGGTGACCGCACCGGCGCCGGTGGCGA
The DNA here is from genome assembly GCF_033792735.1 of Streptomyces sp. PA03-3a. Taxonomy (NCBI): domain Bacteria; kingdom Bacillati; phylum Actinomycetota; class Actinomycetes; order Kitasatosporales; family Streptomycetaceae; genus Streptomyces; species Streptomyces sp. PA03-3a. Next base: position 243,558 of record NZ_JARAVM010000007.1, on the reverse strand, counting down.
AGCGGCGGGCCCGCGCGCGGATGTCACCGAGCGTCTTGAGCGCCGCGAAGACCGCCCCGTGGAAGGTGAAGAGGCTGAGCGTGACCAGGCCGCCGAGCAGGGCGTACGGACCGAGCAGGTCCCAGACCTGCCCGGTGTAGTCACCGGACCGGTCGATCGCCACGCCGTGCACGATGTCGGCGAAGACCACGCCCCACAGGAACGCGGGGATGAGGGAGGTCCAGAAGATGGCCCGTTCCCAGGTGGCCTGCCAGCGCTCGTCGGGGCGCTTGGCCCGGTACTCGAAGGCGACGACCCGGATGATCAGGCAGAGCAGGATCACCAGCAGCGGCAGGTAGAAGCCGGAGAAGAGGGTGGCGTACCACTCGGGGAAGGCGGCGAAGGTGGCGCCGGCGGCGGTGATCAGCCAGACCTCGTTGCCGTCCCAGACCGGGCCGATGGTGTTGATCAGCACCCGCCGCTCGGGGCGGTCGCGGGCGAGCAGCCGGGTGAGGACGCCGATGCCGAAGTCGAAGCCCTCGAGGAAGAAGTAGCCGGTCCACAGGACCGCGATGAGGACGAACCAGACGTCGTGGAGGTGCATGCCGTCTCTCCCTAGTACGAGAAGGCCATCGGGCGGTCGGCGTCGCCGCCGATCTTCGTGGGGGGATGGAGGTCGGCCTCGGTGAGCTCGGGCGGCCCGGCCTTGGCGTACTTGACCAGGAGCTTGACCTCGACGACCGCGAGGACGGCGTAGAGCGTGGTCAGGACGATCAGCGAGGTCAGCATCTCGGCGGTGGAGACACCGGGGGAGACCGCGTCCTCGGTGCGCAGCAGCCCGTACACGACCCACGGCTGACGGCCGTTCTCGGTGAAGATCCAGCCCCACGAGTTGGCGATCAGCGGGAAGCCCATGGTGAGCAGGCCGATCCGCCAGTACCAGCGGGACAGGGCCGGGGAGAGGGCGCTGTTCCTGGTGAGCATCAGGTGCGGTGGCTCGTCGTCGGCGGTGCGCCGGTCCTCGGCGAGCCAGAACCTGCGGCGGGTGAGCCACAGTCCCGCCAGGCCGACCGCGAAGGAGGTCATGCCGAAGCCGATCATCCAGCGGAAGCCCCAGTAGGCGACCGGGATGTTGGGGCGGTAGTCGCCGGGCCCGTACTTCTCCTGCTCGGCCTTGTTGACGTCGTTGATGCCGGGGACGTACGAGTCGAAGTCGTCGTGGGCGAGGAAGGACAGCAGGCCGGGGACCTCGACGGCCACGGTGTTGTGGCCCTTGTCGACGTCTCCGTAGGCGAAGATCGAGAAGGGGGCCGGGGACTCGCCGTCCCACAGGGCCTCGGCGGCGGCCATCTTCATCGGCTGCTGCTCGTACATGACCTTGCCCAGCCGGTCGCCGCTGATCGCGGTGAGCAGGCCGGCGACGACGGCGGTGACCAGGGCGAGGCGCAGCGAGGTCCGCATGACGGCGACGTGCTTGCGCCGGGCCAGGTGGTAGGCCGAGATGCCGATCATCAAGGCGGCGCCGGTCAGGAAGGCCGCCGTCAGCGTGTGGAAGACCACCACGAGGGTGGTGTTCTGGCTGAGCACCGCCCAGAAGTCGGTGAGCTCCGCGCGGCCGGTGACCTTGTTGTAGCGGTAGCCGACCGGGTGCTGCATCCAGGAGTTGGCGGCGAGGATGAAGTACGCGGAGAGGATCGTGCCCAGCGAGACCAGCCAGATGCAGGCCAGGTGGAGCTTCTGCGGGAGCTTGTCCCAGCCGAAGATCCACAGCCCGATGAAGGTCGACTCGAAGAAGAAGGCGATGAGCGACTCGAAGGCGAGCGGGGCGCCGAACACGTCGCCGACGAAGCGCGAGTAGTCCGACCAGTTCATGCCGAACTGGAACTCCTGGACCAGGCCGGTGGCCACGCCCATGGCGATGTTGATCAGGAAGAGCTTGCCCCAGAACTTGGTCGCCCGGAGGTACTTCTCCTTGCCCGTGCGCACCCAGGCCGTCTGCAGACCGGCGGTCAGGGCGGCCAGGGAGATCGTGAGGGGAACGAAGAGGTAGTGGTAGACGGTCGTGATGCCGAATTGCCATCGCGCGACGGCGACGGAGTCCAGTGCCAGGTCCACGTCACGCCTCCTAACTTGGCGAGCTTGTGAAAGTGAACGCATTCACAAGCTCAGTATGCCGCACACACTTTCGCCCCCTCACACCGGGGGGTGGAAGGGGGCGAAAGGGGGCGTGCTACGACGCCCCGTGGCACCCGGGACGCTGCGTGCGAACGGTCACAGCTCCTTGCGGAAGGCCTCCGCCGTACGGATCAGGACGTCGTTGGCGGCCTGCTCGCCGACCGTGATCCGCACGCCCTCCCCCGCGAACGGGCGGACGGTGACGCCGGCCCGCTCGCAGGCCGCGGCGAAGTCGGTCGTGCGCTCCCCCAGCCGCAGCCACACGAAGTTGGCGTGCGTCTCCGGCACCGTCCAGCCCTGCGCGGTCAGCCGGTCGAACACCCGGGTGCGCTCGGTGACCAGCGCGTCGACCCGCTCCAGCAGCGCGGCCTCCGCGCGCAGCGAGGCCACCGCCGCGTCCTGGGCGAGCTGGCTCACCCCGAAGGGGACGGCCGTCTTGCGCAGCGCCGCGGCGACCGGCTCGTGCGCGATCGCGAACCCCACGCGCAGCCCGGCGAGCCCGTACGCCTTGGAGAAGGTGCGCAGCACCGCCACGTTGGGACGGTCACGGTAGACCTCGACGCCGTCCGGGACCTCGGCGTCGCGGATGAACTCCCGGTACGCCTCGTCCAGCACGACCAGCACGTCCGGCGGGACGCGGTCCAGGAAACGCTCCAGCGCGTCCCGGCGCACCACCGTGCCGGTGGGGTTGTTGGGGTTGCAGACGAAGATCAGCCGCGTCCGGTCCGTGACCGCCGCGGCCATCGCGTCAAGGTCGTGCGTCTCGCCCGCGTCGAGCGGCACGCGCACCGAGGCCGCGCCGGTGATCTGCGTGATGATCGGATAGGCCTCGAAAGACCGCCAGGCGTAGACGACCTCGTCACCCGGGCCCGCGGTCGACTGCAGCAACTGCTGCGCGACGCCCACCGAACCGGTGCCCGTCGCGATGTGCTCCTCCGGCACGCCGAAGCGGTGCGCCAGCTCTGCGTGGAGCGCCGTGCACGCCATGTCCGGGTAGCGGTTGAAGTTCTCCGCGGCGGCGGTGGCCGCCTCCAGGACACCGGGCAGCGGCGCGTAGGGGTTCTCGTTGGAGGACAGCTTGTAAGCCGTCACTCCCTCTTCCACGGCCGGGGGTCTGCCCGGCTTGTACGTGGGGATGCCGTCCAGTTCGCGGCGCAGTTTGGGGCTCATGCCCCACACCATACGAGCGCCCGCCCGGCCGGGGGAGGGCTTGCGGCACACGGGCTCGCGGCAGGGGCTCACGGGGAAGGGGGCAGGTGGTGCGACGCACTGCGCGCCGGTGGCGCGCGCGGTGGCGCGCATCCCTCGTAGGGGTGAGTTGATGGCCGCGCGCTCCGCGCGGCGCGGGGCGGGCGGCACCCGGTAACGGGCCGGCAACCCGTGGTAGACACCCGCCACCACCTGGGCTTTCCCGGCCGCGCCCGGCGCCACGGGCGGGGAAACGTATCTGTCAACGGCTTCTCCGGCACCCCGCGAAAGGACGACCCGACCCCTACTATCACCACGCCATGACAGCAGCAGGGAAGCACCAGGCGAGCCGGCCCGTCGGACGCCGGCTGGGGCGGGCCGGCATCAGGGACGTGGCCGCCGCGGCCGGAGTCTCGATCACCACCGTCTCCGACGCGCTCAACGGCAAGGGCCGACTGCCCGACGCCACCCGCCGTCACGTCCGTGAGGTCGCCGACCGGCTGGGGTACCGCCCCTCCGCCGCCGCCCGCACGCTGCGCACCGGCAGGTCGGGGCTGATCGGCCTGACCGTGACGACGTACGGGGAAGAGCCCTTCACCTTCACCGAGTTCGCCTACTTCGCCGAGATGGCCCGGGCCGCCACCTCCGCCGCGCTCGCCCGCGGATACGCCCTGGTCATCCTGCCGGCCTCCTCCCGGCACGACGTGTGGAGCAACGTCGCGCTGGACGGCACGGTCGTGATCGACCCCTCCGACCACGACCCGATGGTGACCGAGCTGGTGCGGCAGGGCATCCCCGTGGTCAGCGACGGCCGCCCGACCGGCAGCCTGCCCGTCCAGGCCTGGGTCGACAACGACCACGAGGCCGCCGTGCTCGGCATCCTGGAGCACCTCGCCGAGGCCGGGGCCCGCAGGATCGGACTGCTCACCGGCACCAGCACCGACACCTACACCCGGCTGTCCACCTCCGCCTACCTGCACTGGTGCGAGCGGATCGGCCAGGAGCCCGTCGTCGAGGCCTACCCCGCCCACGACCCGTGCGCCGGCGCCGTCGCCGCGGACCGCCTGCTCGCCCGGCCCGACCGCCCCGACGCGGTCTACGGCCTCTTCGACCCCAACGGCACCGACCTGCTCGCCGCCGCCCGCCGCTACGGGCTGCGCGTACCCGAGGACCTCCTGCTGGTCTGCTGCAGCGAGAGCATGGTCTACGCGACGACCGAGCCGCCGATCACCACGCTCTCCCTCAAACCGGGCCGGATCGGCACCGCGGTCGTCCAGTTGCTCATCGACGCCATCGAGGGGGTGGACGCGGGCCGCCCGGTGCAGCAGGTCATGCCGACCGACCTGATCGTGCGCACGTCCTCCCAGCGGCGCCCGCCGCGCACCACCGTCAGCCCGCCCCGCGGGCCCGCGGGAAAATAGGAACGGGCGCTTCCGAGGCGAGAAGAGCCCGCCCCGGGCGGATTTGTCCGCGCGGGATGAAATCGCTATCAGCAGGTGTGTCACGCCACGACATCGTGATTCCTATGATGGGCGGATGGCGGCGCGACGGTGGAGGGGTCGATGACTCAGGGGGTAGGTCAGGGACCCATGCCCGGTACCTCGTACGGCTGGTCCCAGGACCTCGCGGAGGCGGTGGCGCACGGCGCGCCCATGACGCCGTCGGTGCACCCCGCCGACGCCGTCGGGGCTCCGCCCGGGCATCCGGCCGGGCACGAACAGACGATGATCGACGAGCACATGATGCCGCCGGAGTACACGCCCACACAGCGCGACCTCCCGGTGGTCACCGCGGCCGACACCCAGGCGCTCGGCCCGCTCTACGTCGTCGGCGACATCCACGGCTACGTGGACCGGCTGCACGAGGCCCTGTACGCGACCGGGCTGATCGACTCCGAGGGCCACTGGGCGGCTGGCAACGCCCGCCTGTGGTTCCTCGGCGACTTCACCGACCGCGGCCCCGACGGCATCGGCGTGATCGAGCTCGTCATGCAGCTGTCCGCGGAGGCCGCCGCGGCCGGCGGCTACGCCAGGGCCCTCATGGGCAACCACGAACTGCTGCTGCTCGGCGCCCACCGCTTCGGCGACACCCCGGTGAACTCCGCCGCGGGCACCGCCTCCTTCCTCGCCGCCTGGCGCCTCAACGGCGGCCAGACCAGCGACATGGAGCGGCTGCAGGACCACCACGTCGCCTGGATGTCCCGGCTGGACGCGGCCGCCCTCACCGACGGCCATCTGCTGCTGCACTCCGACACCACCGCGTACCTGGAGTACGGCACCACCATCGACGCGATGAACGACGCCGTCACCGGCATCCTGCAGCGCGGCGACGCCGACGAGTGCTGGGAGCTGTTCCGCAAGTTCACCCGGCGCTTCGCCTTCCGCGGCGAGTCCGGGCCGCAGGCCGCCCGCGAGCTGCTGGACACCTACGGCGGCCACCGCGTCGTGCACGGTCACAGCCCCATCCCGTACCTGCTCGGCGAGCCCGGCGCGGAACCCGGCACCGAGCAGCCGGACCGCTCCGCGGTCGTCGAGGGACCGCACGTGTACGCGGAGGACCTGGCGGTGGCCATGGACGGCGGGGTGACGATGGACGGCAAACTCCTGGTCGCACAGCTGCCGTTGTAGACCCCGAAACCCCCATTTTCCGGAAACACTCTGTCACCGCGTCACCTCCGCGCTCTACCATCGGGATATCCGTAGGCAGCTTCTCCTCCGCTTCCGCCCAGCCGGACCGGACCTTCGTCCTTCGTGAACCCCGGGAGGAACCGGAGACGGAGCATCGGGGGATGCACATGAACAGCGCTCCACACCTGCTGACCGAGGACCGCCCGGAATTCGAGCGCGCCCTCGACACGGCTCTGCACTCGGAGGGCACGCGGGCCGCCCTCGCCGAAGCGCGGAACCGCCTCAACGCCGAGCAGCTGCGCACCATGGCGCTCAACGCGGCCGAGCCCATCTCGGCCTGCGCCGCGCCCGAGTACGAGCAGTTCGTCAAGATCCGCGAGGCCTTCGCGGAACAGCGCCGGGAGGCACGCACCGCGACCGTGCCGGGCCTCGGCTACGCGGCCGCGGCGGCCCCGGTCGCCGCGGACGGCTCGGGGGCCGGGCTGTTCGCCGTCGTCGCCGTGCTCACACCGATCCTGGCGGGCACGGCCGCCGTCATCTTCCTCGTGCTCGGGTACGCCCTGCGCTTCGGGCACCCCGAACCGGCGATCGCCCAGCCGCTGCGGCAGGCCGGCTGGCTCTTCGCGGCCGTCGCCGTCTGCGGCATCGTCATCGGCATGGTCGGACTGCTGCTCACCGCGCTGCGCAACGGCTCGACCGCCCTCCACGACCCGCCCGGCGGCGAGCCCCGCGACGTCGCCCTCGCCCGCGAGCTGTGGCGCCGGGCCCTGGTGGAACGGGGACTGCAGCCCTTCCTCGACGACGCCCTCGCCAAGGCCGCCGGCGCGGCCCCCACCGCACCGGCCGCCCCCTCCGCGACCACCGGCGGCAACCCCCGCATGCCGCGGCTCGGTTACTCCCGCCCCGACTTCTCCAGCCCCGGCCACGAGTCCTCCCCCGAACCAGGGGACCGCTTCACCAGCCCCGACTTCACCAGCCCGGACTTCTCCAGCCCCGACTTCGGCGGCCCCGACCACAGACCGGACTGACCCGGCGGACGCGGGACGTTGTCGTACCCCGGTGCCACAGTGCGGGCATGGACACCGACCGTTTCTGGCAGCTGATCGACTCCGCGCGCTCCACGGCGGCGGCCGCCGGCGAGCCCTTCGACGAGGCGCTGGTGCGCCTGCTGACGGAACGGCCGCGTCAGGAGATCCTGGAGTACGCGGAACGCTTCGACGAACTGCACGACGCCCTGTACCGCTGGGACGTCTGGGCCGCCGCCTACCTCATAGGCGGCGGTTGCTCCGACGACTCCTTCATCGACTTCCGCGCCGGGGTGATCGCCCAGGGCCGCGACTGGTACGACCGCGTGGCGGCCGCGCCGGACAGCCTGGCCGGTCACCCCACCGTGGTCGCGGCCGCGCGGGACGGCAACGACGGCGCCCTCTTCGACGAGGACGTGAACTACGTGGCCGCCCAGGCATTCGAGCGGCTCACCGGCGACCGGGACTCCTTCTACACCGCCTGGGCCGCGCACCGCCCCGCCGGCGCCGAGGCCCAGGCGGGACCGGACATGGGCGAGGACTTCGACTTCGACGACGACACGGAGATGCAGCGCCGCCTGCCTCGCCTGGCCGGTCTGTACCTGGGCCCCGACGGCGCCTGGGGGCGGCCCGTGTAGCGGATCCCGCGGCGGCCCGCCGGTGCGGGCCGCCGCGGGATCACGGGTCAGTCGGCGATCGGGAGGTAGACGCGGTTGCCCGAGGCGGCGAACTCGCGGGACTTCTCCGCCATGCCGGCCTCGATCTCCTCGGGTGTGCCGCCGTGCCGGCGGCGGATGTCCTGGGAGATCTTCATCGAACAGAACTTCGGCCCGCACATGGAGCAGAAGTGCGCGGTCTTGGCCGGCTCCGCCGGGAGCGTCTCGTCGTGGAACGCCCGTGCCGTGTCCGGGTCGAGGGCCAGGTTGAACTGGTCCTCCCAGCGGAACTCGAAGCGTGCGTCGGAGAGCGCGTCGTCCCATTCCTGGGCGCCGGGGTGGCCCTTGGCCAGGTCGGCGGCATGGGCGGCGATCTTGTAGGTGATGACGCCGGTCTTGACGTCGTCGCGGTCGGGCAGACCCAGGTGCTCCTTGGGGGTGACGTAGCAGAGCATGGCCGTGCCCCACCAGGCGATCATCGCGGCACCGATGCCGGAGGTGATGTGGTCGTAGGCGGGCGCGATGTCGGTGGTGAGGGGGCCGAGGGTGTAGAACGGCGCCTCCTCGCAGATCTCCTGCTGGAGGTCGATGTTCTCCTTGATCTTGTGCATGGGGACGTGTCCCGGACCCTCGATCATGGTCTGCACGCCGTGCCGCTTGGCGACGGTGTTGAGTTCGCCGAGCGTGCGCAGCTCCGCGAACTGGGCCTCGTCGTTGGCGTCCGCGATGGAGCCGGGACGCAGGCCGTCGCCCAGGGAGTAGGTGACGTCGTAGGCGGCGAGGATCTCGCAGAGCTCCTCGAAGTTCTCGTAGAGGAAGCTCTCCTTGTGGTGCGCGAGGCACCAGGCGGCCATGATCGACCCGCCGCGCGAGACGATGCCGGTCTTGCGGCGCGCGGTCAGCGGGACGTACCGCAGCAGCACGCCGGCGTGCACCGTCATGTAGTCGACGCCCTGTTCGGCCTGCTCGATGACGGTGTCCTTGTAGATCTCCCAGGTCAGCTCCTCGGCCTTGCCGTCGACCTTCTCCAGGGCCTGGTAGAGGGGGACGGTGCCGATGGGGACGGGGGAGTTGCGCAGCACCCACTCGCGTGTGGTGTGGATGTTGCGCCCGGTGGACAGGTCCATGACCGTGTCGGCGCCCCAGCGGGTGGCCCAGGTCATCTTGTCGACCTCCTCCTCGATGGAGGAGGTGACCGCCGAGTTGCCGATGTTGGCGTTGACCTTCACCAGGAACCGCTTGCCGATGATCATCGGCTCGATCTCCGGGTGGTTGACGTTCGCCGGCAGGACGGCGCGTCCCGCCGCGATCTCCTCGCGCACGACCTCGGGGGAGACGTTCTCGCGGATCGCGACGTACTCCATCTCCGGGGTGGTCTCCCCCCGCCGCGCGTACGCCAGTTGGGTCACCGGCTGTCCGGGCCGGCCGCGCCGGGGGAGGCGGGGGCGTCCGGGGAAGACGGCGTCCAGGTTGCGCAGGCCGCCGCGCGGTGCGGTGTGTTTGAGGCCGTCGTCCTCGGGGCGGACGGGGCGGCCGGGGTACTCCTCGGTGTCGCCGCGGGCGACGATCCAGTTCTCGCGCAGCGGCGCAAGGCCGCGGCGGACGTCGGTGGTCACGTTCGGGTCGGTGTACGGGCCGGACGTGTCGTACAGCGTCACGTCCCGGCCGTTGGTCAGGTGCACCCGGCGGACGGGGACCTCGATGTCCGGGCGGGACCCGGTCACGTAGCCCTTGTGCCAGCCGATTTCGCGCGCGTGTGCATCCTGCATGGTCATGAGACCCACTCCCTACGCCGGCATTACCCGGTAACAGGTTCAGCGGTCGGCGCAGCTGGTGGCCCTTCGGCCGGTCAGCGCCCTCTCAGCCCGGTGCTCCGAGCTCCCGCGTTTGCAAAGGTGCCTCAACGCTAGCGGGTCCTCGCTGACGCACACCAGAGGGTGTTGCGATGATCGGGCCGTGGACTCCACTCACCCGCACTCGCAAGCCCATGGTCACGGACACGGACACGGGCACGGCCCGGTGCCGCCGGTCTCCCGGCACCTGCGCAAGGTCATCGCCGCCGTCCTGATCCCCTTCGTCGCCGCCGTGGTGGCCGGCCTGGTGGTGCTGTGGCCGGGCGGCGTGCCGAAGCACGAGCGCAGCGGCGTCGGCTTCGACCAGCAGACGCAGTCCGGGCGGGTGGTGAAGGTCGAGGAGGTCAAGTGCTCGGACGTCAACGCCGAACCGGGCACCGGAGCCGCGCCCTCCCCCGGCCCGACGTCGGCGCCGTCGGGTCCGGCGATCTGCGAGCGCGCGACCATCGAGGTCGCGTCGGGCAAGGACGCGGGCCGCACCTTCACCGAGATCGTGCAGCCGACCCAGACCCGGCACTACACGAAGGGCCAGAAGGTGCTGCTGGCGTACGCGCCGCAGGCGCCGCGCGAACTGCAGTACTCGGTGACCGACGTCGACCGGGCCTTCCCCCTGTGGCTGCTGGCCGGGATCTTCGCCGCGGTGGTGGTCGTGGTCGGGCGGCTGCGCGGGGTGCTGGCGCTGATCGCGCTGGTCATCAGCTTCGCGGTGCTGACGCTGTTCATCCTCCCGGCGATCCTGCACGGCAGCAATCCGCTGCTGGTGGCGGTGATCGGCGGCAGCGCCATCATGCTGATCGCGCTCTACATGTGCCACGGCCTCAACGCCCGTACCTCGGTCGCGGTGCTGGGCACCCTGTGCTCGCTGCTGCTGATCGGCGTCCTGGGCTCGGTCTTCATCGACTGGGCGCTGCTGAGCGGCAACACCTCCGACGAGACCGGGCTGATCCACTCCCTCTACCCGGGCATCGAGATCCGCGGCCTGCTGCTGGCGGGCATCATCATCGGTTCGCTGGGCGTCCTGGACGACGTGACGGTCACCCAGACCTCGGCGGTGTGGGAGCTGCGCGAGGCGGACCCGGGGACGAGCCGGCGGCGGCTGTACTCGGCGGCCATGCGGATCGGGCGGGACCACATCGCCTCGGTCGTCAACACCCTGGTGCTCGCCTACGCGGGCGCGGCGCTGCCGCTGCTGCTGCTCTTCTCCATCGCGGAGCGCGGGGTGCTGGCGGTGGCGGGCAGCGAACTGGTCGCCGAGGAGATCGTGCGGACCCTGGTGGGCAGCATCGGGCTGGTGGTGGCGGTGCCGCTCACGACCGCGCTGGCCGTCCTGGTGGTGTCGGCGGACCGCGGCAGCGGCGACACTGTTCTCGCGGGCACCGGTCGGGGGCACCGGCGCCGCGCCAAGTGAGCCGGGAGGGAACGTGGTCGGACTGCAGGGCCGGGTGACCGGAACGGTCGGGCCGGGGCTGGTCGGCGAGGTGATCGTGCACGTCCGGGGCGGTGCCGAGGCGTTCCTGGCGTACCCGGCGACGGCCGGCGAGCGCATCGAGAAGGGCACGGTCGTGGTGGTCGTGGAGCACCTGCCGCCGCGCACCGTGTACGTGGCGCCGGCGTACGGCTGAGCGGAGCGGTCCGCTCCGCGTCAAGAAAGCGACAAGGATCCGTCAGGACCTACCGCACCGTCATCCACAGGCGGACACTCCCGTACGCGGCCCCGATCGGGGCCATCCGTAAGGGGGCGTATGCCGATGCTGATCGGCGTTGCGGCGGGCGGGGCGCTCGTCGCGATCATCATTCTGGTCGGCCTGTTCAAACTGATGTGGCGGGTCGCCGAGCCCAACGAGGCACTGGTCATCTCCGGCTCCAAGCACCGCACGGACGGTGTGGGGGAGGGGATGGGGTTCCGCATCGTCACGGGACGGGGGACCCTGGTCATGCCCGGGGTCCAGGCGGTGCGCAGGCTCTCGCTCGACCTCAACGAGGCCGAGCTGAACGTGGACTGCGTCACCCAGCAGGGCATCCCGCTGAAGGTGCACGGCGTGGTCATCTTCAAGGTCGGCGACGACATGGTGTCGATCGCCAACGCCGCACGGCGTTTCCTGGACCAGCAGAAGTTCATGCCCGAGCGGGTGCACAACGTCTTCGCCGGTCATCTGCGCTCCATCGTCGGCGGGCTGACGGTGGAGCAGATGATCCGGGACCGGGAGCGGCTGACCGCCGAGACCCGTGCCGCCTCGGGCTCGGAGATGGAGAAGCTCGGCCTGATCATCGACTCGCTGCAGATCCACGAGATCGTCGACCCGACCGGCTACATCAACAACCTGGCCGCGCCGCACGCCGCGGCCGTCCAGCGGGACGCCCGCATCGCGCAGGCGGAGGCGGACCGGCTGGCCACCGAGGCCGAGCAGCAGGCCGCGGCCCGCATGGCCGAGGCGACCCGGGACAGCCAGATCCTGCAGGCGGGTTACATGGCCGAGCGGGACAAGGCCACCGCGTCCTCCCGGCAGGCGGGCCCGCTCGCGGAGGCGGCGGCCCGGCAGGAGGTCGTCGTCCAGGAGACCCGGGTCGCCGAGCTGGAGGCGCAGCGGCGCGAGCAGCAGTTGCAGGCGGACGTCCGCAAGCCGGCCGACGCCTCCGCGTACGAGAAGCGGACGCTGGCCGAGGCCGAGCGCGACGCGCGCATCTCGGCGGCCGAGGCGAAGGCCCGGGAGACCGAACTGGCCGCCGCCGCCGAGGCGAACCGCGTCAAGACGGCCGCGGCGGCGCAGGCGGAGCAGACCAGGGTCAGCGGTGAGGCGAATGCCGCGGCCACCCGGGCCACGGGTGAGGCCGAGGCCGCCGCGACGCAGGCGCGGGGTCTGGCGGAGGCCGAGGCCGCGAAGGCCAGGGGCCTGGCCGAGGCGGAGTCGATCAAGGCGCGGGCCGCCGCCCTGGCGGAGAACCAGGAGGCCGTCGTCGCCCAGCAGTTGGCGGAGAACTGGCCGGAGATCGTCCGGGCGGGCGCCGAGGCCTTCGGCAACGTGGACCACATGGTGCTGCTCAACGGCGCCGACGGGATGTCGGAGATGTTCGCCAAGGCGCTGACCATGGGCGGCACCGGTCTGGGCCTGGCCCGTCAGCTGCTCGCCCAGATGAACGGCGCGACCGGCGCCGGCGGCGACGCCCCACCGAACGGTGCGGCGCCGCGGATCCCCGAGCGCGTCCGGCTCCAGGACTGAGCGGCGCACGTCCCGTGGGGCCCGGCGACCGGGCCCCACGGGGTCACCACTTGTCGCGGGAGTCGGACGAGGACGAGGTGAACTTCTTGACCACGTACACCAGGCCGCCGACCAGCGCCACGAAGACCAGCACCTTGAACAGCAGCCAGAACAGGAACCCGATCGCGCTGGCGATCATGCCGCCGAAGACCACGATCGCGATCACCGGCACCGCGACCCACTTGACCCACCAGGGCAGGCCCTCGAAGAGCTTCACCGTTTCCTCCTCCTTGTCGTCCTTCCGCTCCCAGGCTAGGGCCGCGGCGGTCCCCTGCGGAGGCCTCGCGGTCCCCATCCGTCCCTGACCCGCCCCCTACGGGAACCGGGGGCGAAGGCCCTCAGGCCTCGGGGGGCGAGAAGACGACCAGGACCTTCAGGTCCTCGGTGACGTGGTGGAAGCGGTGCGGCGCCCCGGCCGGGACGTAGACCACGCTGCCGCGCGCGACATGTGTCGTCTCCTCCCCCACGGTGATCAGCGCCCGGCCGCTCACGACCAGGTAGATCTCGTCCTGTGCGTGCGGTTTCTGCGGGTCGAGTTCCCCGGCCCGCAGGGCGTAGAGCCCGGCGGACATGTTCCGCTCGCGCAGGAAACTGAGGTACGCGCCCTCGTTGGCGGCCCGCTCGGCCTCCAGATCGTCCAGCCGGAACACCTTCACTTGGCCGCTCCCTCAGCTCTGTGCCTGTGCGATCACTTCTGCGACGATCTCAGCCATGATGAACTTCGTCGTCAAGACGCTCGCGAACGCCGGGGCCCTGCTGGTGGCCATCTGGCTCGTGGGCAACATCACGCTCACCGGTGACGACACCGGGCACAAGGCCCTCACCCTCATCCTCGTCGCCCTGGTCTTCGGCGTGGTGAACTGGCTGGTGAAGCCGCTGGTGAAGCTGCTGTCGCTGCCCCTGCTCGTGCTCACCCTCGGGTTGTTCACGCTGATCGTGAACGCCCTGATGCTGCTGCTGACCTCCTGGATCTCCGGCAAGCTCGACCTCGACTTCCACGTCGAGGGCTTCTGGGCGGCGTTCCTCGGCGGCCTGATCATCAGCATCGTCTCCTGGGCCCTGAACATGGTCCTCCCGGACGAGGACTGACCCGGGGGCTGCATCATGGAGCCCATGAGCGCTCCGTCCTCCCGCACACCGCTGCGGGTGTGCTTCGTCTGCACCGGCAACATCTGCCGTTCGCCGATGGCCGAGTCCGTCTTCCGCGCCCGGATCGAGGAGGCCGGGCTCGGCGCCCTGGTCGTCGCCGACAGCGCGGGAACGGGCTCCTGGCACGAGGGCGACGGCGCCGACCACCGCACCGTGGCCGTGCTCCGCGCGGGCGGCTACGGGTACGAGCACATCGCGCGCCAGTTCCAGCCCGAGTGGTTCGCCGGGCTCGACCTGGTGATCGCTCTCGACTCGGGCCACCTGCGGGACCTGCGCCGGCTGGCGCCCACCCCGCAGGCCGCCGCCAAGGTGCGGCTGCTGCGCTCCTACGACCCCGCCGCGGACGCCGGAGCGGACGGCCGCGGCCTGGACGTGCCCGACCCCTACTACGGGGACCTGAGCGGCTTCGAGGAGTGCCTGGAGATGTGCGAGGCCGCCGCCGACGGCCTGCTGGACGCCGTACGCGACGCCCTCGGCCGCGAGCCCGCGCCCGCGCCGTGACCGCCGCGGCCCGGCTCGCCGACCGGGTCGCCGCCCTGCTGGGCGAGCCGGTGACCGAGGCCGGCCCGGTGGGCGGCGGATCCATCTGCCGGGCCGTACGGCTGCTGCGCCGATCAGGCGGCACGGTCTTCGCCAAGGACCTCCCGGACGCGCCGCCGGGCTTCTTCGCCGCCGAGGCCGCGGGCCTGCGGCTGCTGGGCGGCACCGGGACGGTCGCCGTTCCGGAGGTGCTGGCCGCCGACGACCGCACGCTCGTCCTGGAGTGGGTCGAGCCCGGTCCGGCCACCCCCGCCGCGGCCGAGCGCCTCGGCCGCGAACTCGCCGCGCTCCACCGGGTCCCCGCCCCGGGGTACGGGACGGCGCACCCGGCCTTCATCGGTTCGCTCCCCCTGCCGCCGCCCGGCACCGGGCAGCACACGTCCGGCTGTCCCGCAAACTGGCCCGCCTTCCACGCCGGACGGCGGCTGCTGCCCTTCCTGCGGCAGGCCGCCGACAGCGGCGCCATGGCACCGGAGGACGTCCGCGCGGTCGAGCGGGTCTGCGAGCTGCTGCCGCGGATCGGCGGCCCCGCCCAGCCGCCCGCGGTGATCCACGGCGACCTGTGGTCCGGCAACGTCCTGTTCGCCGCCGACGGCCGCCCCCGTGTCGTCGACCCGGCGGCACAGGGCGGGCACCCCGAGGCCGACCTGGCGATGCTGGAGCTGTTCGGCTGCCCGCATCTGGAACGGGTGCTCGCCGCGTACGAGGAGGTCCGGCCGCTGCCCGGCCGCCGGGAGCGGGTTCCCCTCCACCAGTTGCACCCCCTGCTGGTGCACGCCGTCCTGTTCGGGGCGGGTTACGGGGCCGCCGCTGGTCGCGCCGCCCGCGAGGCTCTGGCGTCCGCCTAGCGGACGGCCGTGTTCGTTGGCCCGTACACCGGTATCTTCCGCCTGTACGTTCGCGAAGACGGGGAGAGGCGAGGAGAGGGCGATGACGGAGTACGAGAGCAGGCCCGGGGACAGCACCCGCAGCGTGCACGCGGGCCGCCCGCCGGCCCGGGCCCACGAGCCGGCGCTGCCCGGACCCGTGTTCGCCGCGCACTTCCACCTGCCGGGCGACGTCACCGGCCCGTACACCTACGGCCGCGACGAGAACCCCACCTGGACCCGGCTGGAGGAGGCGATCTCCGCGCTGGAGTCGCCCGGCACCCCTGCCGAGACGCTGGCCTTCTCCTCCGGCATGGGCGCCATCTCCTCCGTGCTGTTCTCCCAGGTGCGTTCCGGCGACACCGTGGTGCTGCCCTCCGACTGCTACCAGGCCACCCGCTCCCTCCAGGGCCGCCTCGAGGACTACGGGGTCTCGGTGCGCCTGGCGCCCACCGCGGGCGACGCCCAGATCGAGGCGCTGGAGGGCGCACGGCTGCTGTGGATCGAGACGCCGTCCAACCCCGGCCTGGACGTGTGCGACATCCGCCGGCTCGCCGACGCCGCGCACACCGCGGGCGCGCTCGTCGCGGTCGACAACACCCTCGCCACCCCCCTCGGCCAGCGTCCGCTGGACCTGGGCGCGGACTTCTCGGTGGCGAGCGGCACCAAGGCGCTGTCCGGCCACGGCGACCTGCTGCTGGGCTATGTGACCACCCGTCGGCCCGAACTCGCCGCCGGGGTGCGGATGTGGCGCAAGACCGTCGGGGCGATCCCCGGCCCCATGGAGGCCTGGCTGGCGCACCGTTCGCTGTCCACGCTCGCGCTGCGGGTGGACCGGCAGGCCGCCAACGCCCTGGAGCTGGCCGCCGCGCTGCTCCAGCGGCCCGAGGTGACCGACGTGCGTCACCCCGGCCTCGCGGACGACCCGGCGCACTCCGTCGCGACCGCGCAGATGACCCGGTTCGGCAGCGTGGTGTCCTTCACGCTCCCCGACAAGGAGCACGCCGAGCGCTTCCTGTCCGAGCTGCTGCTGACGACCGAGGCCACCAGCTTCGGGAGCGTGACCAGCACCGCGGAGCGCAGGGCGCGCTGGGGCGGCGACGCGGTCCCCGAGGGCTTCATCCGCTTCTCGGTCGGGGTGGAGGACGCCGCCGACATCGTGCGGGACGTGACGCAGGCCCTGGACGCCGCCGCGCGCTGACCCCACACGTTCATCTGGAACAGATATATCTACGTAGACGGCCCTACGCAGAATGGGTGGCCCGAGCCTCCCCCCTCGTGGCTCGGACCACCCTGGCTTTACGCGCGGAGATCCGCCCGAACAAGGCTAGTTGACTCTGCGTCAGTGTCCAATCACGGTTTCGATACAGACCTATCGATATATTTATATGTTGCGGTAGTACCGGTGGGTGGGAGGGACGGCTCCATGGATCTGGCGCTGCTGCGCACGTTCGTCACCGTGCACCGGGCCGGTTCCTTCACCAGGGCCGCCCAGCTGCTGGGACTGTCCCAGCCGGCCGTCACCAGCCAGATTCGCAGCCTGGAACGGCAGGTCGGCCGCCCCCTGTTCCTGCGCCTGCCGCGCGGTGTCGCCCCGACCCCCGTCGGCGACGACCTGGCCCACCGGGTGGCCCCGCACCTCGACGCCCTCCTGGAGATAACCGAGACGGACCTCGACGAGGAGTCCGGCAACCGCACCCTGCACCTCGCCGGTCCGCCCACCTTCACCTCCCTGCGCGCCCTCCCCGCCCTCGCCCCGCTGGTCGCCGAGGGCCTGCAGCTGCGCATCGCGCTGGCCGGGGAGGACGAGGCCCTGGCCGGCCTCGCCGCGGGCCACCACGACCTGTCCATCGGCACCGTCAGGCCGCGCGACCGGCTGCTGACCGCCACCGCCCTGTGGGACGAGGAGCAGATACTCGTGGCCGCCCCCGCCTGGCAGGAGCGGATCGGCGGCCCGCTCGCGGTGCGCGCCCACGGCGCACGGGTCCTCGACGACATCCCCGTGATCTCCTACGACGAGGGCATGCCGCTGATCGACCACTACTGGTCGGCGGTCTTCGACGCCACCCCCGCCATCGTCCCCGCCGTGGTCGTGCCCGACCTGAGGGCCGTCCTGGAGTGCGTGGTCGCCGGGGTCGGCATGGCCGTCCTGCCCCGCTATCTGTGCTGTGAGGCGATCACGGCAGGTGCCGCCAAAGCGCTGCTGGAGCCGCCGGTGCCGCCTCTGCGCACGTACTTCGTCTCGGTGCGCGCCGGGACACTCGCGCTGCCGCACATCGCGCGGGTGCACGAGCAGCTGATGCGCTCCTCCGCCGCCTGGTGACCGCGCGCCCGGCGTACGGCGGGTGACCTCCGCGAGAACGGGACCTTCCGATTCGCCGTCCCGGAGGCGTTTGCCGCCTCCCGCGCCGCGGCAGATCTCAGGCATGCCCCCGGACATCGAAGGACCTGCCACACCCGGTGCACCGACCGCCCCGGCCACCCGGCCTGTGGTCAAGCGCACCGCCCGTGCCATCCTGCTCGACGGCGACTCCCTCGTGCTCATCAAGCGCACCAAGCCCGGGCTCAACCCGTACTGGGTCACCCCCGGCGGCGGCGTCGAGGCCGAGGACGGCACCATCGTCGAGGCGCTCCACAGAGAGCTGGACGAGGAGCTCGGCGCCAAGGTCACCGATGTCGTCCCGGCCTTCGTCGACACCGTCGAGCACATCGGCGAGGACGGCTCGCACGGGGTGAAGGTGCAGCACTTCTTCGTGTGCCGGCTGGCCTCCATGGACCCCTCACGGCGGCACGGCCCGGAGGTGGACGAGCCCTCGGGCACCTACGACGTGGTCCGTGTGCCCTTCAGCCGGGTCGGACTCGCCTCCGTGGAGATCGTGCCGCTCACCCTGCGGCACTACCTCGACGGCAACATCGAAGGGGTGCTGGGACTGCTCTCGGCCGACCTGGGCTGACCCGGTCCTGCACCGGTGCCGACCCGGGGCTGCCCCGGGTCGGCCCGAGGCGCCCTCAGGCACCGAACCAGCCCGGACGGGCGCCTCCGGCCCGCCCCGTGCGCGCCTGCGCGGCGTCGGCGGCCGCCCCGAAGTAGTCCCCGCCCTTGCGCCGCGCGTCGTCGGTCCCCCAGGCCCGGCCGCCCTGCAGGGGCACCCTCGCCATCCGCGGGATGTGCTTCGAGCAGTGGACGTACGCCTCCTCGACGGTCACCCGCACCCACAACTGCGGCCTGCGGCCGGGCACCGCGTCCACCGGGAGCGAGGGGTACAGGGCGCGCATCGCGCCGTCGGGGACGGTCCGCGCGCGGCCGTTGACGTGCAGCCCGATCCGGTCCCGGGTGAAGTCGATCATCAGGATGCCCACGTGCGGGTTCTCGCGTATGTTGCCGAGCGAGGCCGTCACACCGTTCCCCCGGTACTCGGGGTAGACCAGGGTGCGCTCGTCCAGGACGGTCAGGAAGCCGGGCGGGCCCGCTCTGAAGGTGCTGTCGCACTCCCCCCGGGCGTCCGCCGTGGACAGGAAGAACATCTCCTGCCGCTCGGTGAACTCGCGCATCCGCGGGTTGAGGTGGTCCAGCACCTGCTCGGCGTAGAAGCGGTCCGCGCGGTCGGCCGTGCCCATCTCCTCCTGGACGCGGTGCTCTCCCGCACTGCCGGGACGTTCCTGCGGCAACGTTTCTCCTCGTTGGGGGGTGGGGGCGTGGGGGCCGGGTCATGGACCTGCCGCGACCAGTTCCTCGATCAGGTCGTGCCGGATGCGCTGGGAGGGCATGCCGCCGCGTACGAGGGTGTCGACGCCGCTGCGGATCATGCCGGGCGGCCCGCTGAGGTACGCGTCGTACTCGGGCCAGGGGCCGTACTGCTGCACGATCTCGGGGAGCGGTCCGTGCAGCCCTCCTTCGCCGCGGCCGTGGGAGACCACGGGGCGCACCGAGAGCCAGGGGTGGCTCCGCGCGAGCCCCAGCAGGGTGTCCAGGTCGTACAGGTCGTGGTCGCTGCGGGCACCGTAGAAGACGTCCATGGCCCGGCGGCGGCCGTGCTGGGCGACGTCCTCGACCAGGGCCTTGATGGGGGCGATGCCGGTGCCGCCGCCCAGGCAGAGCAGCCCGTTGTCGGCGCTGTGGTCCACGACCATGGACCCGCCCGGGGGGCCGAGGCGCAGGACGTCGCCGGGCCGGGCGCGATGGACCAGCGCCCCGCTGACCCAGCCGGCCGGGACGGCCTTCACATGGAAGACCAGCAGGCCGTCCGAGCGGGGCGCGCTGGCGAAGGAGTAGTGCCGCCAGACCCGGGGCCACCAGGGCGTCTCCAGGGTCGTGTACTGGCCGGCGAGGAAGGGGTAGGGCTGGTCGGGGCGGACGCTGACCACCGCGATGTCGGACGTGCGCGGTTCGTGGCTGACGACCTCGGCCTGCCACCAGGGCGGCGCGTGCTTCTCGTCGGCCGCCGCCGCGTCGATCATGATCTGCGAGATCGCCGTGTAGGCGCGCACCCAGGCGCCCTCGACCTCGTCGTTCCAGACCGCCGAGGCGTACCGGGTCAGGGCCCCGATCAGACATTCCCCCACGGCCGGATAGTGCTCGGGGCGCGTGCCGTATTTGCGGTGGCCGCGGCCCAGGTGGGACAGGTATTCGGTGAGTATCTCGGCGTCGTCTATGTGTTCCGCGGCGGTGAGGAGCGCTTTCAGCAATCGATCGCGCTGCGCGTCCATCGCGGCGGGAAAGAGTTCGCGCAACTCCGGATGCCGTATGAACAAAAGTGCATAGAAATACGACGTCGTCTTGTCGGCGACGGGCGCGACCTCTTCCATCGTCCGCCGGATGAGCTGCGCGTCCGCGCTCGGCTGCCGGGACCGCGGCCGGACCCCCGCCCGCGGCGGGGGCTGCTGGGCCGGCGGCTCCGGATGGTGCCGCGCCCCGGCGGCGTCCTGCGCGGGGCCGGGCCGCGGCAGCGCGGGCCCCGGGTCGCCGTTCCGCCCGGCTCCCGTGCCCACCGGCCGTATCGGCCGTACGGGGCGGCTCGGCGCGGCCGCGCCGTCGCCCTCGCGGTGGGGTCTCGGCCCGTCAGGGGGTGTGTGCGGCTCGAACCATCCGGAGGAGCCGGCCCCGGCTCCCTTGCCCGGTTCGGCCGCGTTCGTGATCAGAGCGTCCATGGTCAGCTTCGCCTCGAGCTTCTCCCGGTCGGTTTCCGTACGTCGGCCACACATCCTGCGCGGAAAGCCTGCCAGGGCTTCACGCCGCCCGGGCAAATAGCCGGAAGTACGGGAAACAGCGGGACCGATCCCGTTAAGCTCAGCCGAATGTGAAGCCCCGCTGTCGCGGAACCCTGTCGACCCTACCCCGAGTCACTGTTTTCACAACCGTCACTCAATTCCGTGACGATCATCACCGTTCAATCGTCACGTATTCAGCCCATGACCAGCGCATATGCTTCACGCAAATCGCGTCCCGTGTACGCATGGCTCGCCAGCCCGCTCACGTGGTGGTCCCCGTTGACCGCGACCGACACCGGCACCGCGGCGAAGAGCGCGGTGTCCGAGAGGGAGTCCCCGTACGCCACGCACTCCCGGCGGCTCACCCCGTACCGGGCGCACAGCTCGTCCGCGGCCGTCACCTTCGTCTCCGGCAGCAGGATGCCCGCCACGTCCAGTCCCACCGCCGCGCCGAAGGGGAACTCCGGGAAGACCGACGCCCGCACCTCGTGCGCCCCCCACTCCAGCAGCCGGCGCACGAAGAAGTCCGGGGAGAGCGACACCACCGCGCAGTGCTCCCCGCGGGCGGCGATGTCCGCCCACACCTCCCGTATCCCGGCCAGCCACGGGGCGCCCTCGAACGCCGTCGCCACCTGCGCCGGGGTGAGCGCCCGCCACAGCTCGTACGCCCGCTCCGCGTAGCCCGGCGGGTCCAGCAGGCCGCTGCCGAGCGCGTGCTCCAGCTCGCGGAACTCCGCCACCAGCCCCAGCTCCCGGGCGAGTTCCATGCTCGCTGAGGAGCCGTGCATCAGCGTCCCGTCCATGTCGAAGATGTGCAGCCGTCCCATGCGGTCCCTCCCTCGTCCCCCGCCGCCCGGCCGGTCCCCGGCGGCGTCCCTCCGAACAGCCGGGCGGCGTCCTCCGCCACCCCGCGGACCGCCGGTCTGCGGTCCGCCGTCCGCCAGGCCAGCGCGACCGTGCAGCGCACGTCCCCGGCCAGCGGCACGATCACCACGTTCGACCGCGCGTAGTGCTCGTCGGTCGACGTGCTCGCCAGCGCGCACCCCCGGCCCGCCGCCACGAGTTCGAGCGTCTCCTCCAGCGACCCCGACGGCACCGTCCCGGCGACGTGGGCGACGCCCACGGCCGACGGGTGGCGAAAGCCCGCGTAGGCCGCGTCCCCGGTCCGCGGCACCACCCAGGTCCTGCCGCCCAGTTCGGCGGGCGCGACCTCGCTCCGGCGGGCCAGCGGGTCCGTCGCGGGCAGCGCCACACAGCGCCGGTCGCTGGAGACGGTCACCATCCCCAGGCCCGGGGCGTCCAGCGGGGGCCACACGATGGCCAGGTCGCAGTGCCCGTCCAGCAGCCCGCAGGAGGGGTCGTCGAAGTCGTAGCGGCGCAGCCGCACGTCGCCGGTGACACGGGCCTGCACCAGGTCCAGCAGTTCCCGGGTGCGGCCGGCCGCGGCCTCGCCCAGGAAGCCCACGGTGAACGGCCGGGACGCCCCGTCCAGCAGCCCCTCGAGCTCGTCCGCGGCGTCCACCGCGGCCACCGCGTGGGCCAGGATCCGGCGCCCCAGGTCGGTCAGTTCGGCCCTTTCGCGGTTGCGCACCAGAAGCGGCCGCCCCGCCGCGGCCTCCAGCCGGCGCACCGACTCGCTCACCGTCGGCTGCCGTACGTCGAGTTGCCGCGCGGCCGCCGAGAACGAGCCCGTACGCGCCACCGCCACGAACGCCCGCAGGCCGGGCAGGGTCAGCGTCACCCCGGGAGGATAACCAGGCACCGGCCGATGGCCATAGGGGAAAACTATGGCCGCCCTCCGCCGCCGCCACGGCACGCTGCCCGTATGACATCCCCGACGGCCCCCGTGCGCCGCCTCACCCCCGCCGACCTCCCCGCCTGCAGCGCGCTGGCCGTCAGCCGCGACTGGGGCGCCGAGGAGCACAAGTGGCGCTTCCTGCTCACCCACGGCACCGGCTACGGCGTCGACGCCCCCGACGGCGACGGCCTGGCCGCCACCACGGTCCTCACCCGCTACGCGGGCGGCCTGGCGGCCGTCAGCATGGTCCTCGTGGCGGCCCGGTACGAAGGGCGGGGCCTGGGACGGCGCATCATGAGCCACGTCCTGGCCGAGGCGGACGACGACACCGTCACCCTGCACGCCACCGAACGCGGCCGCCCGCTCTACGAGAAGCTCGGCTTCCGGGCGACGGGCACCGTCGTCACGCACCGCGGCCGCTTCACCCCGCCGGCGCCGGCCGGGAACACCCGGAGCACCGGTCCCAGCGCCGGGGAGCCGCGGCCCTTCACCGAGGCCGACCTGCCGGCCCTGCTCGCCCTGGACGCCGAGGTGTTCGGCGCCGACCGCTCGCCCCTCCTGCGCGACCTGCCCCGGTTCGCCGAGCGCGTCGTGGTCGCCGAGGAGGACGGTGTCCTGACCGGCTACGCGTCCGCCTGGCTGAACGCCGACACCCTGGTCGTGGGTCCCGTCGTCGCCGGGGACGCCGCCGGGGCCCGGCGGCTGATCACCGCGATCGCCCGGGACGCCGGCACCGCGGTCCGTCTCGACCTGCGCACCGGCATCCCCGACGGCCTCGACGGCTGGGCCGCGGAACACGGCGTTGCCCCCGTCTTCCCCAACACCCTGATGATGCTGGGGGACCGCGACCTGCCCGGCGACGAACACCGCCGCCACGCACCGCTGATGGTGGCCCTGGGCTGAGCCCGGCGGGCCCGCGCGGGCCCGCCGTCCGGCCCTTGGGCCGCGCGTCACCCCGCGAGGCGGGCCTCGATGCCGTCGAGCCGGAAGTCGAGGCCGATCCGGAAGGTGGGGTCGGCGTCCAGGTGGGCGGCATCGCGCACCACCGTGGCGAGCGCGGGGCCGGCCGGTGGCGAAGGTCCGCTCCGGATACGGCCCGAGCGAGGCCTGCCAGCGCTTCTCGTCCGTCCCGGTGGCCCGCTCGGCACGCCGCTCGGCGACCTCCCGGCGCACGAAACGCTGACGGCGCCGGACGCCGCCAGGAAGATGCTCTCGTTCTTCCGGCCCGGCTGACTCGACCCCGGCACGACCGGGCGCGGCAGCGGCCGTTGGAACACCCCGCGGGGGTCGCGGATCAGGTCTGGGCCATGTCCACGAAGCGCGAGTAGTGGCCCTGGAAGGCGACGGTGATGGTGGCCGTCGGGCCGTTGCGGTGCTTGGCGACGATCAGGTCGGCCTCTCCCGCGCGCGGGGACTCCTTCTCGTAGGCGTCCTCGCGGTGCAGCAGGATCACCATGTCCGCGTCCTGCTCGATGGAGCCCGACTCACGCAGGTCGCTGACCATCGGCTTCTTGTCCGTACGCTGCTCGGGACCACGGTTCAGCTGCGACAGCGCGATGACCGGCACCTCGAGCTCCTTCGCCAGGAGCTTGAGGTTACGGGACATGTCGGAGACCTCCTGCTGACGGCTCTCGGGGCGGCGCGAGCCGCCCGCCTGCATCAGCTGGAGGTAGTCGATGACGACCAGGCGCAGGTCGTTGCGCTGCTTGAGCCGGCGGCACTTGGCGCGGATCTCCATCATCGACAGGTTCGGCGAGTCGTCGATGTAGAGGGGGGCCGCCGAGACGTCGGGCATGCGGCGGGCCAGCCGCGTCCAGTCGTCGTCGGTCATGTTGCCGGAGCGCATGTGGTGCAGGGCGACCCGGGCCTCGGCGGACAGCAGGCGCATCGCGATCTCGTTGCGGCCCATTTCGAGGGAGAAGAAGACGCTGGGCATGCCGTTGGTGACCGAGCAGGCACGGGCGAAGTCCAGCGCGAGCGTGGACTTGCCCATCGCGGGCCGGGCGGCGATGACGATCATCTGACCCGGGTGCAGGCCGTTGGTGAGGGAGTCCAGGTCGGCGAAGCCGGTCGGCACACCGGACATCTGGCCGCTGCGCGAGCCGATGGCCTCGATCTCGTCGAGGGCTCCCTCCATGATCTCGGAGAGCGGGAGGTAGTCCTCGCTGGTGCGCTGCTCGGTGACGGCGTAGATCTCGGCCTGCGCGGAGTTGACGATCTCGTCGACGTCGCCGTCCGCCGCGTATCCCATCTGCGTGATGCGCGTACCCGCCTCGACGAGCCGGCGCAGGACCGCGCGCTCGTGCACGATCTCCGCGTAGTACTCGGCGTTGGCGGCCGTCGGCACCGCGTTGACGAGGCTGTGCAGATAGGGGGCGCCGCCGACCCGGGCGAGCTCGCCGCGCTTGGTCAGCTCGGCCGCCACGGTGATGGGGTCGGCGGGCTCACCGCGGGCGTAGAGGTCGAGGATCGCGGCGTAGACGGTCTCGTGGGCGGGCCGGTAGAAGTCGGCGCCCTTGAGCACCTCGACGACGTCGGCGATGGCGTCCTTGGACAGCAGCATGCCGCCGAGCACCGACATCTCGGCGTCCAGGTCCTGCGGCGGTACGCGCTCGAAGCCGGACGCCCCGCGGTCGTCGTCGCGGTCCCGGTCGCGGTCCCGCTCGTCCTTCCGGCGGAAGCGGGAGACGGGCAGACGGTCGCCGGGACCGTCCGGCGGGAACGGCGGCTCGCTCCCCCAGTGGTCGTCCGCGGGTTCGGGCTGGCTCACCCCCTGCCACCTCCTCCCCTCCGGCGCGGACCGCTGCGTCGTGTCCCTTTTCCTACGCCACGGCTCTGACATTCAGCCGCCGGACACACCTGTGGCACGTCGGGCGACGCCCCACGGTAGGGGTCCGCGGGGCTCACAGCCAAGACGGTTATCCACAGGGGCTGGGGATGACCTGTTGAAGAACCGCCCCTACCTGTGGAGAAGCCCGCTCCAGCTGTGTACAGGGCGGGGGACAGCGCGGTGGACAAGCACACAATCACCCAATGATCACGCCGCTGACCTGCGCTTTCTTCATCCACCCACTGTGGACAAGAAAAACTTGCCCGCTCGGCCCAAGATCACGACAAACGGCACGGAGGAGATCACCCTGCGCAGCGGAAAGTAAGAGGCAGTATCATCTTGCATCCCTTACATGTGGATGATTACCCTGACCGGGTGCCCCAGGTCGCCGAACTCTCACCCCAGCAGACCGTACGCCGCCACGACCGCGAGATCATCGGTCTCGCGCTGCCCGCTTTCGGCGCACTCGTCGCCGAACCGCTCTTCCTCCTGGCCGACAGCGCGATCGTGGGCCATCTCGGCACGTCGCAGCTCGCCGGCCTCGGCGTCGCGGGTGCCCTGCTCACCACCCTCGTCGGCGTATTCGTCTTCCTCGCGTACGCCACCACGGCCGCCGTCGCCCGCCGGGTCGGCGCGGGCGACCTGCCCGCGGCGATCCGCCAGGGCATGGACGGCATCTGGCTCGCCCTCCTCCTCAGCGTCGCCGCGGTCGCGGTCGCGATCCCCGCGGCGCCCGCCCTGACCGACCTCTTCGGCGCCTCGGGCACCGCCGCGCCCCACGCCGTCACCTACCTGCGGATCAGCGCCCTCGGCATCCCCGCGATGCTCGTCGTCCTGGCGGCCACCGGTGTGCTGCGCGGGCTGCAGGACACCCGTACCCCGCTCTACGTCGCCGTCGGCGGCTTCGCCGTGAACGCCGTGCTCAACGTGGCGCTGGTGTACGGCGCCGGCCTCGGCATCGCCGGTTCGGCCTGGGGCACCGTGATCGCCCAGAACGCGATGGCGGCCGTCTACGTCGGCGTCGTGGTCCGCGGGGCGCGGCGGCACGGCGCCTCCCTCCGGCCCGACCTCGCCGGCATCCGCGCGTGCGCCCAGGCCGGGACACCCCTGCTGATCCGCACGCTGAGCCTGCGGGCCGTCCTGATGCTCGCCACCGCCGTCGCGGCCGGGCTCGGGGACGCCTCGATCGCCGCCCACCAGATCACCACCACCCTCTGGTCGCTGGCCGCCTTCGCCCTCGACGCCATCGCCATCGCCGGCCAGGCCATCATCGGCCGCTACCTCGGCGCCGACGACACGGCCGGGGCCCGGGCCGCCTGCCGCCGCATGGTGCAGTGGGGCATCGCCTCGGGCATCGTCATCGGTCTCGTCCTGGCCGTCTCCCGGCCGCTGATCGCCCCGCTGTTCACCTCGGACCCGGCCGTGCGCTCCGAGCTGATGACCGTCCTGCTGGTGGCGGCGCTCTCCCAGCCGGTCTGCGGTGTGGTCTTCGTCCTGGACGGGATCCTCATCGGCGCGGGCGACGGCACCTATCTGGCCTGGTCGATGGTCGTCACCCTGGCCGTCTTCGCCCCGGTCGCCCTGGCCGTACCGGCCCTGGGCGGCGGACTCACCGCCCTGTGGTGGGCGATGGGGCTGATGATGCTCACCCGGCTGGCCGCCCTCCACTGGCGCGCCCGCTCGGGGAAGTGGGCCGTCACCGGCGCCGTTCGCGCCTGAACCGCGGCCCCTCCCCGGACGGCAAGACGCCGGGCCCGGAACCTCGCGGTTCCGGGCCCGGCGTTCACGCGGTGCGTGCGGGTCAGGCGGCGACGACCTCGACGTCGAGAGCGGCCTCGACCTCGGGGTGCAGACGCACCGACACCTTGTGGGAGCCCAGCGTCTTGATCGGGGAACCGATCTCGATCCGGCGCTTGTCCACGTCCGGACCGCCCGCGGCCTTGACGGCGGCGGCGATGTCGGCCGGGGTCACCGAACCGAACAGCCGGCCGGCGTCGCCCGCGCGGGTCGACAGCTTGACCTTGACGCCCTCGAGCTGCGCCTTGAACGCGTTGGCCTGCTCGACGGTCGCGATCTCACGGATCCGGCGCGCGCGGCGGATCTGCTCGACGTCCTTCTCGCCACCCTTGGTCCACGCGATCGCGAAACCGCGCGGGATCAGGTAGTTGCGGGCGTAACCGCTCTTGACCTCGACGACTTCGCCGGCGGCACCGA
This sequence comes from Streptomyces sp. PA03-3a, assembly GCF_033792735.1. Classification (NCBI taxonomy): domain Bacteria; kingdom Bacillati; phylum Actinomycetota; class Actinomycetes; order Kitasatosporales; family Streptomycetaceae; genus Streptomyces; species Streptomyces sp. PA03-3a. Next base: position 216,193 of record NZ_JARAVM010000007.1, on the reverse strand, counting down.
GGCCGCTGACCTCGTTGGTGAGGATGATCTTCGCCATTGCTCGGTCACCCTTCCTTAGCGAGCGGTCGAGGTGTAGGGCAGCAGCGCCATCTCACGGCTGTTCTTCACGGCCGTGGCGACGTCACGCTGGTGCTGGGTGCAGTTGCCGGTGACCCGGCGGGCACGGATCTTGCCGCGGTCGGAGATGAACTTCCGCAGCAGGTTCGTGTCCTTGTAGTCGACGTACGTGATCTTGTCCTTGCAGAACACGCAAACCTTCTTCTTAGGCTTGCGAGCAGGCGGCTTCGCCATTGTCTCTCTCCAGTGTGATCAAGAAGTTTGGTGCGCTGCCGCCCTTAGAAGGGCGGCTCGTCCGAGAAACCGCCGCCGCCACCGGAGCCACCGCCCCAGTTGCCGCCGCCGCCCTGGCCGCCACCGGCAGGAGCGCCGGTCGCCCACGGGTCGCCGTCGGGCGCGCCGCCCTGGCCGCCACCGGAGCCACCGCCCCAGTTGCCGCCCTGGCCGCCACCGCCGCCGTAGCCGCCCTGGCCGCCGCGCGAGGCGCCGCCGCCACCGCTGGCGCGGGTGACCTTGGCGGTCGCGCTGCGCAGGCTGGCGCCGACCTCGTCGACGTCCAGCTCGTAGACCGTCCGCTTGACGCCCTCGCGGTCGTCGTACGAGCGCTGCTTCAGACGGCCCTGCACGATGACGCGCATGCCCTTCTGGAGCGACTCGGCCACGTTCTCCGCCGCCTGCCGCCAGACCGAGCACGTGAGGAAGAGGCTCTCGCCGTCCTTCCACTCGTTGGTCTGCCGGTCGAAGGTGCGGGGAGTGGACGCGACACGGAACTTCGCGACCGCCGCACCCGAGGGGGTGAAGCGCAGCTCGGGGTCGTCGACGAGATTGCCGACGACCGTGATGACGGTCTCGCCTGCCATGGTGAGTGACCTCTCGGCTTTGCTTGGCTTCTCGGTTTCCCGACTGCCTGAGCCGTCAGGCTCAGTGGGTCTCGGGACGAAGGACCTTGGTCCGGAGGACCGACTCGTTCAGGTTCATCTGACGGTCGAGCTCCTTGACGACCTCAGGAGTGGCGTTGAGGTCGATGACCGAGTAGATGCCCTCGGGCTTCTTCTTGATCTCGTACGAAAGACGACGACGGCCCCAGGTGTCGACCTTCTCGACCTTGCCGCCCGCGTTGCGGACGACGCCGAGGAAGTTCTCGATCAGCGGGGAGACAGCACGCTCCTCGAGATCGGGGTCGAGGATCACCATCACCTCGTAGTGACGCATGTGGAACCCACCTCCTTTGGACTCAACGGCCACGGCGTTTCCGTGGCAGGAGGGTTTGCATCGCGTCGCAACGGTATCGCGGCCCACCGACAAGGCCCGCGGCGTTCCGGGGATCGATCCCCGGAGGCCCTGCGGGACCGTCGTGTGGGCCTGCACAGACACCGGTGCAGACGGTACACACTACCCGCCTCGTGGCTTCCGGTTGAAATCCGCCCTCGGAAGCCCGCAATCTGTACACATCGGGTGTGTCCGGCGCTACGATGCGCCACCTCTCCATCACGGAGGTGCCTCATGGCACAGGCAGTGCGACCCACGACCGGCAGCCGTCTCTACCAGCGAGTCCTCAGCACCCTCAACTCCGACGGCAGGCCCCACCCGGTCGAGAACACCCTGGCCGTCGTGACCCTCGTACTCGGCCTGGCCGCCGCCATCGCGGCGTTCTGGGACCACCTCCACCTGCTCAGCTCCTGGGCGGGGCTGGTGGGCATCCTCGTGGGCGCCTTCGGCCAGTACCGCTCCGCCACCACGGCAGAGCGCTTCTTCTTCATCATCGGCATGGGACTGGCCGCGATCGGCTTCTACCTCGGCATGGCCCACGGCGGCCTCTTCGGCGGCGTGGTGTCGTAGGCCGTGTCCGGCCCGGGGCCCGCCGTCGCCCGGCCGTCCACCCGGCACCCGCCGGGCGAAGCCGCGGACCGAGTTGTCCACAGCCCTCGTGGGGGCGTTCACCGTTCGCAGTAGGCTTCGGCGAAGTAATGCAGTCAGCAATGCCGTAGCCGCAGCGATGGGGAGCGCCCCGCATGAGCTTGACCCTGAGGACCATCAGTCGGGAACAGCACCTGGCGTACATCCAGAGCCTGCCCTCGGCAAGCCACTGCCAGGTTCCCGCCTGGGCGGACGTCAAGACCGAGTGGCGCTCGGAGAACCTCGGCTGGTTCGACGACAGGACCGGCGAGCTGGTCGGCGCCGGCCTGGTGCTCTACCGGCAGCTGCCCAAGGTGAAGCGCTACCTCGCCTACCTCCCCGAGGGCCCGGTGATCAACTGGTACGCCCCCAACCTGGAGGAGTGGCTGCGCCCGATGCTGGCGCATCTGAAGCAGCAGGGCGCCTTCTCCGTGAAGATGGGCCCGCCGGTCGTCATCCGCCGCTGGGACGCGGCCGCCATCAAGTCCGGCATCGCCGACCCGGACGTCAAGCGCCTGCGCGACGTCGAGGCGACGGTCATCGAGCCCCGCGCCTTCGAGGTGGCCGACCGGCTGCGCCGCATGGGCTGGCAGCAGGGCGAGGACGGCGGCGCCGGCTTCGGTGACGTGCAGCCCCGCTACGTCTTCCAGGTCCCGCTGGAGAACCGCAGCCTGGACGACGTCCAGAAGGGCTTCAACCAGCTGTGGCGGCGCAACATCAAGAAGGCCGAGAAGGCCGGCGTCGAGGTCGTCCAGGGCGGCTACGACGACCTTCCCGTGTGGCAGCAGCTCTACGAGGTCACCGCCGAGCGCGACCGCTTCCGCCCGCGGCCCCTCTCCTACTTCCAGCGCATGTGGCAAGTCCTCAACACGGAGGACCCCAACCGCATGCGGCTGTACTTCGCCCAGCACGAGGGCGAGACCGTCGCCGCCGCGACCATGCTCGTCGTCGGCCGGCACGTCTGGTACTCGTACGGCGCCTCGGCCAACCACAAGCGCGAGGTCCGGCCGAGCAACGCCATGCAGTGGCGGATGCTGCGGGACGCCTACGCCCTCGGCGCGAGCGTGTACGACCTGCGCGGCATCAGCGACTCGCTCGACGAGAGCGACCACCTCTTCGGTCTCATCCAGTTCAAGGTGGGCACCGGCGGGCAGGCTGCCGAATACCTGGGCGAGTGGGACTTCCCCCTCAACAAGCTGCTGCACAAGGCCCTCGACATCTACATGTCCCGTCGCTGACCCACGTGCACGTGCCCGACTGACCGCAGACACCGCAGAAAGGTCCCCGTTCCGGCCATGGCGCTCACCCTGTACGTCGACACCGCGCGCTGGCGTGCGCACCAGCAGTCCGTGGCGGAGCAGTTCCCCGGGCTGGTACCCGTCTGCAAGGGCAACGGGTACGGCTTCGGCCACGAGCGCCTGGCCGAGGAGGCGATCCGGCTCGGCTCGGACATCCTCGCCGTGGGCACCACGTACGAGGCCGCCCGGATCAAGGACTGGTTCGGCGGGGACCTGCTGGTGCTGACCCCGTACCGGCTCGGCGAGGAGCCGGTGCCGCTGCCGGACCGCGCCATCCGCTCCGTGTCCTCCGTGGAGGGCGTGCGCGGCCTGGTCGGCGCCCGGGTCGTCATCGAGGTCATGAGCAGCATGAAGCGCCACGGCGTCGGCGAGGACGACCTGGTCAAGCTGCACTCGGCCATAGACGACGTCCGCCTGGAGGGCTTCGCCATCCACCTGCCGCTGGACCGGACCGACGGCTCCGACGCGGTGGAGGAGGTCCACCGCTGGATGGAGCGGCTGCGCGCGGCCCGGCTCCCGCTGCACACCATGTTCGTCAGCCACCTGAAGGCAGGCGAGCTGACCCAGCTGCGCAACCAGTTCCCGCAGACCCGCTTCCGCGCCCGGATCGGCACCCGGCTGTGGCTCGGCGACCACGAGGCCACCGAGTACCGGGGCGCCGTCCTGGACGTCACCCGCATCGCCAAGGGCGAGCGCTTCGGCTACCGCCAGAACAAGGCGTCCGAGGACGGCCACCTGGTCGTCGTGGCGGGCGGCACGTCTCACGGGGTGGGCCTGGAGGCCCCCAAGGCCATGCACGGCGTCATGCCGCGCGCCAAGGGCGTCGCCAGGGCCGGCCTGGCCACCATCAACCGCAACCTGTCGCCCTTCGTGTGGGCCGGCAAGCAGCGCTGGTTCGCCGAGCCCCCGCACATGCAGGTGTCGATCCTCTTCCTACCGGGCGACGTGGCGCCCCCGGCGGTCGGCGACGAGCTCGTGGCGCACCTGCGGCACACGACGACGCAGTACGACCGCGTCGTCGACCGCTGAGCCCCTCCCGGGGTCAGTGGGGCGAGGCCGGCGGCGCCGGGTCCACGCCCCACTGCACCGGGCGCGCCTCGCCGTAGCCGTAGCCGTCCTCAGGTCCGCCCTGCAGCGGCGCGGCGTGCCGCGGCTGGTGCGAGGGCCGCCCGAGCACGAACGCGTCCTGAGCCCCGTCCAGCACGCCCCCGGAGGGGTCGTCCGAGCCGTCCCGGCGGACCGGGTCGCGCTCGGGGAGGACGATGTCGCGGACGACGACCGCGCACAGGTACAGCGTCCCGATCAGGTGCGCCGCGATGGCCAGGTGGTAGCCGTCCTGCGGCAGGCCCTTGCTGTTGCCGCCCGTCGTGTACGCCAGGTACGACCAGATCCCGAGGAAGTACATGACCTCGGCGGCCTGCCAGATCAGGAAGTCCCGCCAGCGCGGCCGGGCGAGCGCCGCGAGGGGGACCAGCCAGAGCACGTACTGCGGTGAGTAGACCTTGTTCGTCAGGATGAAGGCGGCCACGACGAGGAAGGCCAGCTGCGCGAAGCGCGGGCGTCGAGGGGCGTACAGGACCAGTCCGGCCATGCCCGCACAGAACAGCAGCATCAGCGCGATGGCGTAGGTGTTCGCGGCGTCCATGCTGCTGTGGGTCTGCTGGGAGATGATCAGCCAGATGGAGCCGTAGTCGACGCCCCGTTCCTGGCTGAAGGTGTAGAACTTCGCCCAGCCATCCCAGGCGAGCACCATCACCGGAAGGTTCACCACGACCCAGGCCGCGGCGGCACCGCCCACGGCCGCGCCCCAGGCCTTCAGCTTCCCGGCCCTGAGGCACAGCAGGAACAGCGGCCCCAGCAGCAGCAGCGGGTAGAGCTTGGCGGCCGTCGCCAGCCCGATCAGGATGCCCGCGGCCAGCGGCCGGTTGCGCGACCAGAGCATCATCCCGGCCGCCGCGAGGGCGACCGCGAACAGGTCCCAGTTGATCGTCGCGGTCAGCGCGAACGCGGGTGCCAGCGCGACCAGCAGCGCGTCCCACGGGCGGCGCCGGTTGGTCCGGGCCGTGCAGACCGCGATGACGGCCGTGCAGACCAGCAGCATCCCGGCGTTGACCAGCCAGTACACCTGCTCCCGGTGCTGGATCGTGCCGCCGTGCGGGGTCAGCCAGGAGGCGACCTCCATGAAGAGCCCGGTCAGGACCGGGTACTCCAGGTAGCCCATGCCGCCGGAGACCGTGTCCGGGATGCGGTCGAAGTACGGGACCAGGTCGTCGGCGAAGCCCCGGCCGTAGTACAGGTGCGGGATGTCGGAGTAGCAGGCGTGGCTGTACTGGGCGTTCGCCCCGAAGAACCAGCCGCTGTCGTAGCACGGCACCTTCTGCACCATGCCCAGCGCGAACATCCCGATCGCGACCAGCACGACGACGCGCAGGGGGTTCCACCAGCCCCGCCGCCCCACGGCCGCGAAGCGGCCGAGCGGGCCGCCGATGACCTCGCTCCCGGCCACCGCGACCGGATCCTCGCGGGTCGGGGGCACGACCGCCTCGGCCTCCGAGGCCTCGTGGTGGGGGTCTTCGCGCACGATCGTCATGGGCCACATCCTGCCCTACATCTTTGTGCGCGGAGCGTCGGATCCCCACGACGCCTCCCAGCCGCCCGGGAACGGCCGCGGCCGCGGAGGGCACGATGCCCTCCGCGGCCGCGGACCGACTGCTCTGCTCAAGGCGGGGCGGTCAACCGCCCGGGCCTCCGAGGAGCCCGCCGTTGTTGCCACCGCCTCCGTTGCCCTTGCCGGTGGTACTGGACGACGGGGTCGACGAGGGCGTCCCACCCGTGCCACCGTCCGTGGTGCCGCCGTCGGTGGTACCGCCGGCGTCCTGGCAGTCCCACTGCCAGGGCTTGCAGTTCCCCGACTCGGTCGGGGTCGGCGGTGCCTGCGGCCGCGAAACGGTCGGGGTCGGCGTCGAGGACGGCGTCTCGCTCGGGGTGGCCGAGACCGAGGGGGTCGGGCTGGCGGCGCCACCACCGTAGACGACCTTGCCGAGCGGTTCCGGCGTCGGGAACGACTGGACCGGCTTGCCCTTCATCGCGTCCACCATGTAGTCGTGCCAGATCTCGGCCGGGAACGACGCACCGTGGATCTTGTCCTTGCCGTACGTCCCGTACATCTCCAGGAACTTGCGGTCCTTGGCCTTCGCGTCGTCGTTGAAGCGGAACATCACGATGGACGTGGTGAGCTGAGGCGTGTAACCAACAAACCACGCCGACTTGTTGCCGTCGGTGGTACCCGTCTTGCCGGCCACCTCGCGGCCCGGAAGCTGGGCCGAGGTGCCAGTACCGCTCTGGACGACGGTACGCAGCACGTCGGTCACGTTGTCCGCGACGGCCCGGGGGAATGCCTGTTTGGGCGCGGACTTGTGCTCGTAGACGTTCACACCCTCGTGCACGGCCTTCCTGACCGAGTACGGGTCGTTCTGCTTCCCGCGGTTGGCGAAAGTGGAGTAGGCGTCGGCCATGCGAATGGCACTCGGAGTCGAGGTACCGATGGAGAAGGTCGGGCTGTTGGTGGTCGCCAGGCTGCCCTCCAGGAGACCTGCCTTGAGCGCCGCCTCCTTCACCTTGTCCGTGCCGACGTCCATGCCCAGCTGCACGTACGGCGAGTTCGCCGAGACGCGCATGGCCTCACGCAGCGTGATGTTGCCGTACGACTCGTTGTCGTCGTTCGTCTGGAGCCACTGGCCTTCCTTGCCCTCCCAGACACGGCCGTCGTAGTACCTGATCTTCAGCTTGTTCTTGCCGTTGTAGATGCTCTTCGGCGAGACGATCGTCCGGTCCTGCAGGTCGTCGCCGTCGGTCCAGTCAGCGTTCCGCTTGCCGTAGGTCATACCTGCGGCGAGGACGAACGGCTTGAACGTCGATCCGACACCCGCGCCGGTCTCGTCGGCGTTGTTCGTGAAGTGCTGCGTCGCGTTCACACCACCATAGATAGCGACGATCTTCCCGTCCTTCGGGTCCACCGAGGCTCCGCCGAACTGAACGTGCTTGTCGACACCGCCCGCGCGCTTGAGGTTCTCGTTCTTCTTGCGGACCTTCTTCACCGCGTCCTCCAGCTGCTCCACCTTCTTCTTGTTGAAGGTGGTGTAGATGCGGTAACCGCCCAGCTGAAGCTTTTCCTGCGTGATCTTTCCGTCGCTGTTGTTGATGACGGTCTTGTTGGCGAGGCCGACCAGGTAACCGATCTGGCCGCCGAGCTGCGCGTCGTTCTGCGGCTTCAGCGGCTTGGGGAACCCCTTGGCGATCCACTTGTCGTGTTCCGCCTTGGTCATCCGGCCGTCCTGCAGCTCCTGGTCGAGAATCCAGGCCCAGCGGTCCGTAGCGCGCTTGGTATTGGCCTCGGCGGTCGCGGAGCTGTCGATGTCGGTGTTGCCGTAGGGGTCGTAGTAGGTGGCGCCCTTGAGCAGCGAGGCGAGGAACACACACTGGCTCGGGTTGAGCTCCACGGCGTCGACGCCGTAGTAGGAGCGGGCAGCGGCCTGCAGACCGTAGGAACGGCGACCGAAGTAGGAAGAGTTGAGGTAGCCCGCCATGATCTCCTTCTTGTCGACCGTGGCACCCACCTTCACCGAGATGAACAGCTCCTTGAACTTACGGCTCACCGTCTGCGACTGGTCGCCGAGACGGGCGTTCTTCACGTACTGCTGGGTGATGGTGGAACCACCCTGCGTCTCGCCGCCCTTGGCCATGTTGACCAGGGCACGAGCGATACCCATGGGGTCGACTCCGGAATCGGTCTCGAAAGTCTTGTTCTCCGCGGACATGACGGCGAACCGCATCTCCTTGGGGATCTCCGAATAGCCCAGATTCTGCCGGTTGACCTCACCGCCGGTCGCCACCATCTCCTGGTCGTTGTCCCAGAAGTAGACGTTGTTCTGCGCCTTGGCGATGTCACTCTCCTTGGGGATGCCCACCATCGCGTACCCGACGCCGGCGACGGCGACCAGGCTTCCGAAGAAGAACAGGCACAGTCCGGAGACGAGCTTCCAGGACGGCATCCAGCGACGCCATCCGTCCTTCCCCCAACGGGGGTAGTCCACGATGCGCTTCTTCGGGGGCTGGCCCCCGCCACGCCCGCCCTGCGCGTCCGTGGCGGACCGACGGCGGCCGCCCTTCTGCGAGGACTGGGCGGCACGGCGTGCCGCGGCACGCCCCTGGTACGGCGGCTCGGCCCCCCGGGCCCGGCCGCCGGTGCTCGCGCGGCCCCCCGTCCCCGCCCCCGCATCCTGGCGGGGGGGTTGTCCCATTCCCTGGCGCGGGCCGTGGCCCTGCCCCGAACCGGTTCCATGCGGCTGCGGCCTCGGCGGCCCAGCGGCCCGCCGACCGCCTGGCGGCGGGGGCTGCTGCTGCGCGCCGCGCCGGGCGGCTGCCCGGCCGTCGCCGGGCGACTGCGGCGGCTTGCGACGGTGCTCGCTCATGAACAGCTACTCCTAGGACAGGCGGAATCGCCTGAAAGCGGCAGTTGATTTCCGGTCCCCCCGGCGTGCGATACCCGCACTGCACCAGGGACAAGGACGCTCACTGAGGTCACACGGTTCCCGGTGCTCTGCATGGCGAACAGAGTACGCATGGCCAAAAGAGGTTCTAGCCAGATGTTCATCACATTCCGGGCGGTTGACGGTGAACAGATTTCGTGATGTGACGCCGGTCACCGTGAGCCGTCTTGCCGTACCCCGGAACTCGTTCTATCGTCTCGATGTATCGAGTCGATACATCACGGCGAGATAAGAGGCGACGACGGCACGGACGGGAGGGAGACGAGGGCATGAGCAAACGCTCCGGCATCCTCGAGTTCGCCGTCCTGGGCCTGCTGCGCGAATCCCCGATGCACGGTTACGAGCTGCGCAAGCGGCTCAACACCTCGCTCGGTGTGTTCCGCGCGTTCAGCTACGGCAGCCTCTACCCCTGCCTCAAGACACTGGTCACCCAGGGCTATCTGGTCGAGGAGACCGGCCCTGAACCCGATCCGCTCGCCGCGCCGCTGGCCGGCCGACGGGCCAAGATCGTGTACCGGTTGACGGCGGCCGGCAAGGAGCACTTCGAAGAGCTCCTCGCCCACTCCGGGCCTGACGCGTGGGAGGACGAGCACTTCGCGGCTCGTTTCGCCTTCTTCGGCCAGACGTCCAGGGACGTACGGATGCGTGTCCTCGAGGGGCGGCGCAGCCGCCTCGAGGAGCGCCTGGAGAAGATGCGCGCGTCCCTCGCGCGTACCCGTGAGCGGCTCGACGACTACACGCTCGAGCTGCAGCGGCACGGCATGGAGTCGGTGGAGCGTGAGGTCCGCTGGCTGAACGAGCTGATCGAGACCGAGCGGGCGGGGCGCGGCAAGCAGCCCCCGGCCGCTCCGTCCGCCGATGCCGAGCAGGACAACCAACAGGAAAACGGCGGACCCGGCACGCGCCGGGGACCCGCGTGACGATCAAACAGGGAGCAACCGGAATGGGTTCGGTTCGCGTAGCCATCGTTGGCGTGGGCAACTGCGCCGCTTCGCTGGTGCAGGGTGTCGAGTACTACAAGGACGCCGACCCGGCCAGCCGCGTGCCTGGCCTCATGCACGTGCAGTTCGGCGACTACCACGTGCGTGACGTCGAGTTCGTCGCTGCCTTCGACGTCGACGCGAAGAAGGTCGGTCTCGACCTCGCGGACGCCATCGGTGCCAGCGAGAACAACACCATCAAGATCTGCGACGTGCCGCAGAAGGGCGTGACCGTCCAGCGCGGCCACACCCTGGACGGTCTCGGCAAGTACTACCGCGAGACCATCGAGGAGTCCGCCGAGGAGCCGGTCGACGTCGTGCAGGTCCTCAAGGACCGCCAGGTCGACGTGCTCGTCTGCTACCTGCCCGTGGGTTCCGAGGACGCGGCGAAGTTCTACGCGCAGTGCGCCATCGACGCCAAGGTCGCCTTCGTCAACGCCCTCCCGGTCTTCATCGCCGGCACCAAGGAGTGGGCGGACAAGTTCACCGAGGCCGGTGTGCCGATCGTCGGTGACGACATCAAGTCGCAGGTCGGCGCCACCATCACGCACCGCGTGCTCACCAAGCTCTTCGAGGACCGCGGTGTCATCGTCGAGCGCACCATGCAGCTGAACGTCGGCGGCAACATGGACTTCAAGAACATGCTCGAGCGTGATCGCCTGGAGTCCAAGAAGATCTCCAAGACGCAGGCCGTCACCTCCCAGATCCCCGACCGCGACCTGGGTGAGAAGAACGTCCACATCGGCCCCTCGGACTACGTGGCCTGGCTGGACGACCGCAAGTGGGCGTACGTCCGCCTCGAGGGCCGTGCCTTCGGCGACGTCCCGCTGAACCTGGAGTACAAGCTCGAGGTCTGGGACTCCCCGAACTCCGCGGGTGTCATCATCGACGCGCTGCGCGCGGCGAAGATCGCCAAGGACCGCGGCATCGGCGGCCCGATCCTGTCGGCGTCCTCCTACTTCATGAAGTCCCCGCCGGTGCAGTACTTCGACGACGAGGCCCGCGAGAACGTGGAGAAGTTCATCCGCGGCGAGGTCGAGCGCTGAACAGCGGCTTAACCCCCGTCACCACTCGTCGTACGACGCGACCGCGCAGGCCCCCGGGTATGACACCCGGGGGCCTGCGCGTCATGTGAGGCTGTGCGCATGCCCGTTGTCCGTGATCTCCGTGTGCTGCTGCGCTTCCGGGACTTCCGCCGTCTGCTGGCGGTGCGGTTGCTGTCCCAGCTCTCCGACGGGGTCTTCCAGGTGGCGCTGGCGGCCTACGTGGTCTTCTCCCCGGAGAAGCAGGCCTCACCGGCCGCCATCGCCTCCGCTATGGCGGTCCTGCTGCTGCCGTACTCGCTTCTGGGGCCGTTCACGGGCGTCCTGCTGGACCGCTGGCGGCGCCGGCAGGTCCTTCTCCACTGCAACCTGCTGCGGGCGGCGCTCTCCCTCGGCACGGCTGTGCTGATGCTGCTGCGCGTTCCGGACTGGCTCTTCTACCTGTCCGCCCTCTCGGTCACCGGCATCAACCGCTTCGTGCTCGCCGGCCTTTCGGCCGCCCTGCCCCGCGTCGTCGACGGGGAACGTCTGGTCATGGCGAACGCGCTCTCCCCGACGGCGGGCACGCTCGCGGCCACGGCGGGCGGCGGGGCGGCCTTCCTGATGCACCTGGTGGTGCCCGAAGGCGTCCGTTCCGACGTCATGGTCGTGGTGCTGGGCGCCGTCCTCTATCTCTGTGCCGGGCTGACCGCGCTCACCCTGGGGCGGGACCTGCTGGGGCCGGATCCGTCCCGCGTCCAGCCGCGGGTGGGCGAGGCGCTGCTCAGCACCTTCCGCGGCCTGGTGCACGGCCTGAGGCACCTGCGCCGGCGACCTCGCGCGGCACGCGCCCTGGCCGCGATGACGGCAATGCGCTTCTGCTACGGCGGGCTGACGGTGACGGTGCTGATGCTGTGCCGCTACGCATGGTCGGGGTCCGACGGTACGGATCACGGCACGACGGACGGCCTCGCGCTCCTCGGCCTGGCGGTCGCCGTCTCGGGTGCCGGCTTCTTCACGGCGGCCGTCGTCACCCCCTGGGCAACGGGCCGCTTCGGCACCTTCGGATGGATCACCGTCTGCGCGGGTTCGGCGGCCGTCCTGCTTCCCGCGCTGGGCCTGCCCTTCGAGCCGGCCCCGGTACTGGCGGCGGCCTTCGTGCTGGGGCTGGCCACCCAGGGGGCGAAGATCGCCACGGACACCGTGGTCCAGTCCTCGATCGACGACGCCTACCGGGGGCGGATCTTCTCCATCTACGACGTGCTGTTCAATGTCGCCTTCGTCGGCGCCGCGGCCATCTGCGCTCTGGTCCTCCCACCGGACGGCCGCTCCGCGGGCCTCCTCCTCGGACTCTCGGCGATCTACGCCGCGGTGGCGTTCGGCACCGCCAGAACCCCGCGACGTTTCACGTGAAACATGAAGATCAATCCGACTCCGCCTGTTTCACACGAAACAACCGCCCCGGCGGATGGCCTGTCCGACCCCTCGAGTAGCGTTCGCGCGTTCACAGGAACTGACAGGTTCATCCCAGGGAGGGGAACAACCATGGCGACTCCGCCACCCCACGACACGAACTACCCGACCCCGCAGGGCCAGCCCGGCGCCTTCCCGCCGCCGCAGGGCCAGCCCGGCGCCTTCCCGCCGCCGCAGGGCCAGCCCGGCGCCTTCCCGCCGCCGCAGGGCCAGCCCGGCGCCTTCCCGCCGCCTGCCGCCCCGCCGCGGCGCGGCAGGAACATCGGCAAGCGCATCATCGGCGTGATCATCACCATCGTGGTCATCATCGGCGTGCGGTTCGCCTTCTCCCAGTTCGACCAGACCGACGCCGAGACGTCGAAGGTCGGCGGCTGCCTCCACAACAAGGGCACGGACAAGAGCCCGGACCTGGTGGACGTCGACTGCTCCTCCGGCGACGCCCAGTTCAAGATCGTCAAGAAGTTCGGCGACTCGACCGACCAGAAGCAGTGTGAGTCCGTCACCGAGTCGGACGTCTACTACACCCAGTCCGGGACCGACTTCAACAACGTCGTGCTCTGCCTGCAGAGCATCACCAAGTAATGGGGTCGCCGTTATGGCCGAGGGGGTCATGTTTCACGTGAAACATGACCCCCTCGATGCGTCCGGTGCCCGGACGGAGTGCGCTCAGACCTGCGCGGCCCACCACTCCTTCAGCGCTGCCACGGCGGCCTCCTCGCCCAGCGGGCCGTTCTCCAGACGCAGCTCCAGCAGGTGGTTGTACGCCTTGCCGACCTCGGGCCCCGGGGAAATACCCAGGATCTCCATGATCCGGTTGCCGTCCAGGTCCGGCCGGATCGCGTCCAGCTCCTCCTGCTCCTTCAGCTGCGCGATCCGCTCCTCGAGCCCGTCATAGGTTCGCGCCAGGGCCGCGGCCTTGCGCTTGTTGCGGGTCGTGCAGTCGGAGCGGGTCAGCTTGTGCAACTGGTCGAGCAGCGGTCCGGCGTCCCGGACGTAGCGCCGGACGGCGGAGTCGGTCCACTCCCCGGTCCCGTAGCCGTGGAAGCGCAGATGCAGCTCCACCAGCCGGGCGACGTCCTTGATGATGTCGTTGGGGTACTTGAGCTTGGTCAGCCGCCCCTTGGTCATCTTGGCGCCGACCACCTCGTGGTGGTGGAAGGAGACTCGCCCGTCGGACTCGAACCGCCGGGTGCGCGGCTTGCCGATGTCGTGCAGCAGGGCGGCAAGGCGAAGGACGAGGTCCGGCCCCTCGGTCTCCAGCGCCATCGCCTGGTCCAGGACGGTCAGCGTGTGGTCGTAGACATCCTTGTGGCGATGGTGCTCGTCCCGCTCCAGGCGCAGCGCCGGCAGCTCCGGGAGGACCCGTGCGGCCAGGCCGGTCTGCACCAGCAACTGCAGGCCCTTGCGGGGGTGGTCGGAGAGGATCAGCTTGTTGAGCTCGTCCCGGACGCGCTCGGCGGAGACGATCTCGATGCGGTCGGCCATCTCCGTCATGGCCGTGACGACCTCGGGTGCCACCTCGAAGTCCAGCTGGGCGGCGAAGCGCGCGGCACGCATCATCCGCAGCGGATCGTCGGAGAAGGACTCCTCCGGGGTGCCCGGAGTACGCAGAAGCCGCTGTGCGAGGTCGCCGAGCCCGCTGTAGGGGTCGACGAACTCCGCCTCCGGCAGCGAGACCGCCATCGCGTTGACGGTGAAGTCCCGGCGGACCAGGTCCTCCTCGATCGTCTCCCCGTAGGAGACCTCCGGCTTGCGCGAGGACCGGTCGTAGGCCTCGGACCGGTACGTGGTCACCTCGATCTGGTAGCCGCCCTTGCGGCACCCGACCGTGCCGAAGGCGATGCCCACCTCCCAGACGGCCTCCGCCCACCCGCGGATGATCTTCAGTACCTGGTCGGGCCGGGCGTCGGTGGTGAAGTCGAGGTCGTTGCCGAGCCTGCCGAGCAGGGTGTCGCGGACCGAGCCGCCGACGAGGGCAAGCCGGAATCCGGCGTCCTGGAAGCGGCGACCGAGGTCCTCGGCCACCGGCGCGATCACGGGCGCGGACTTCAGGGTCTGGGGGGCGTTGTTGGCATTCGGCACAACAGAAAAGGGTACGTGCCCATGCGCCCCGCGGCGGACCGGTTTACCGGCTCCCGTGATCATGGCCGAGGCCCTCTCGCCCCCGGACTGTATCGATCTTGTGGCCCACTCACAGCACTTAGGGTCATCGAGCATCGTTACCATTCCAGGACGCACATCCGATGACGACGAGGGACGGCCAGCGCGTGGGCGAGGCGGCACAGCACCCCGGAGGAACTCCGGCCCGTTCGAGGCTGCGCCGGGCCACGGCGCTGCTCGTGGGCGCCACCCTCTTCACCGGCCTGGTCCAGGCCCGTACGGCCCCCGCGGCGTACGCGGAGACCTCCAGCGGCCGGACCGTGGACGTGTCGGTGAACTCGCTGTCCCCCACCGCCCCGGCCAAGGGCGACACCCTCACGGTGACGGGCACCGTCACCAACAAGAGCAAGCACACCGTCAGCGGCGCCCACGTCGGCGTGGAGATCGCCCCCCAGGGCCCGCTGGACAGCCGCAGCGCCATCAACGACGTGTCCACCAGTGCGCCCCACACCCTGGCCGACGGCGGGGAGATCGCCGGGCACACCGTCCCGGTCGACGACCTGCCCGCCGGCATCAGCCGCAGTTTCACCCTGAAGGTGCCGGTCAAGGATCTCGGCCTGGGCGCGGACGGCGTCTACCAGCTCGGGGTCTCCCTGACCGGGCAGACCCGTGACCGCGGCTACGACGAGTACCTCGGCATCGAGCGGACCTTCCTCCCCTGGTACCCCGACGGGGATGCCAAGCCGACCCGCTACACCTTCCTGTGGCCGCTGATCGACCGCCCGCACCTCGCCGTGCGCAGCGAGAGCGACGACCAGCAGAGCCCGATCTTCCTCGACGACGACCTCGCCGGGGACCTGGCGCCCGGCGGCCGTCTGCAGCAGATGGTGGCCCTCGGCCGGGATCTGCCCGTCACCTGGGTCATCGACCCGGATCTGCTCTCCACGGTCGACGCGATGACGCGCCGGTACCAGGTCGCCGGCCCCGGCGGTGATCTCGATCACACCACGGCGGGCACCGGCACCGAGAACGCGAAGCGCTGGCTGAGCAGCCTCAAGGAGACCGTGGTCGGGAAGGAGGTCGTCGCGCTGCCCTTCGCCGACCCCGACATCGCCTCCATCGCCCACCGCGGCAAGAGCGTCCCCGGCACCCTCAACCACCTCAAGACCGCCACGGAACTCGCGACGACCACCGTCGAGGTCGTCCTCAACGGCCAGGTCACCCCGGACACGGACGTCTCCTGGCCCGTCGAGGGCGCCGTCGACCGCTCCATCGTCGCCGTGGCCACCTCGGCCGGCGCCGACAAGGTGATCGCCAGCAGCGACAGCCTCGGCGAGCCCGGCGGCCTCAACTACACCCCCACCTCGGCGCGGCCCATCGGCGGGGGCACCACGGCGGTCGTCGCCGATTCCGGGCTCTCCAAGGCTTTCCGGGGCGACATGACGTCGGCCGGTTCCTCGACCCTCGCGATCCAGAAGTACCTGGCGCAGACCCTGATGATCACGATGCAGGCGCCCGACCGGCAGCGCAGCGTCGTGGTCGCCCCGCAGCGGATGGCCAAGGCCTCGCAGGCCCAGGCCATGGCCCAGGCCATCACGGAGGTCGCCGGCAGCGGCTGGGCGGAGACCGCGGACTTCTCCGCGGCGGCGAAGGCCACCCCCGACCCGAGGGCCAACCGCAAGGTCCCCGGCACCGGCGCCTACCCCAAGCGTCTGCGCAAGCAGGAGTTGAGCACCGCGGCCTTCCGCCAGATCCAGGCGACCCAGGGCGAGCTCGACGACTTCATGGCCCTGCTGAGCAAGCCCGACCGGGTGCGGACCCCCTTCGGCAACGCGCTGATGCGCTCGATGTCCACCGAGTGGCGCGGCTCCTCCCACAGGTCGGCCGCCTACCGCACGGCCATCTCCGACTACCTGTCCGACCTGATGAGCCTGGTGTACCTGCTCCCCAAGACCGGGACGCTCACGCTCTCGGGCCGCAGCGGCACCATCCCGGTCACCGTGAAGAACGAGCTCGGCCAGACGGTGAAGGGCCTGGAGCTGCGTCTCACCTCCAGCCAGGGCAACAGCCTCGACCCGGGCGACGCGCAGCCCGTGACCGTCGAGGGCGGCCACACCCGCTCCCTGAAGTTCGAGGGCACCGCCGCCCGCAACGGCCTGAACACGATCACGGCCCAGCTCTACACGGCCGACGGCGCCAAGTTCAGCACGCCCATCACCTTCCAGGTGGATGTCACCTCCATCACATCCTCCGTCATGCTGGTGATCGCCGCCGGGCTCCTGCTGCTCGTGCTGGCGGGTGCCCGGATGTACCACCAGCGCAAGCGCCGCGCGGCGTCCGGGGGCGGGGACGACGACGCCGACCCCTCCGGGGACGACGCGGACCCGTCGGCCGACGGGGAGACGGGCGAGGACGAGGACGACGCCGGTGAAGGCACCATGGGTGACCGGGACGGCGTCCGTGACGAGCAGCCGGGTGACCTGGCGCCGGACACCTCCCCGGAAAGTACGGACCCGTCCGGGACGGGTGAGAAGGTGGACCGATAGCCAGCGAGCCATGGCCGATGAGGTGGGGCAGAGATGAACGCACCGTACGACGGTGAGCGCGAACGGGAAGCCGGGGAGCGGTTCCCCGAGCAGCACCCTGCCGCGCCCGACCCGTACCTGCAGGACACCTACGCCCGCGATCCGTACCGGCGGCAGGATCCGACCGTTGAGGACCCGGTGGGCGAGGCGCTCTACGACCGCGCCGCGCACCCGCCGGCCCAGCCGCATGCCTACGGGCCGCCGTACGCGCACCAGGAGCCGTACCGCATGCCGTACGCCGACGACGCCAACACGCGGTACGTCGGCGTCGACGAGCTGGTCTCCAACGCGCCGGACGAGGACGGCAGGCCCGCCCGGCCGGACGAGTACGCCCACCTCTTCCGCGACGAGCCGGTGGAGACCGCCCCCGCGGAGCCCGAACCCGCGGCGGCGCCCGCGGCCGGGAAGTCCGGCGGACGGGCCGGCAGCATCCTCAAGTCCAGCGCCCTCATGGCGGCCGGCACCCTCGTCTCCCGGGTCACCGGATTCCTGCGCACCCTGGTCATGGCGGCCGCGATCGGCGTCGGCACCCTGAACGACGGCTACCAGGTCGCCAACACCCTGCCCACGATGATCTACATCCTGGTCGGCGGCGGCGCGATCAACGCGGTCTTCATCCCGCAGCTCGTACGCGCCATGAAGAACGACGAGGACGGCGGCGAGGCGTACGCCAACCGTCTGCTCACCCTGGTCGCCGTCGGTCTGGCGGCCGTCACCGCCGTCTGTGTGGTCGCCGCACCGCTCTTCATCCGGGCGATGTCCCACGACATCGCCTCCGACCCGGTCAGGTTCGAGGTCGCGGTCACCTTCGCCCGCTACTGCATCCCCACCATGTTCTTCATGGGGGTGCACGTCGTGCTCGGGCAGATCCTCAACGCCCGCGGCCGCTTCGGCGCGATGATGTGGACCCCGGTCCTCAACAACGTCGTCATCATCGCCACCTTCGGCGCCTTCATCTGGGCCTTCGGCTCGTTCACCAGCACCGGTGTCTCCTCGCAGACCATCACCCCCGAGGGCGTCCGCCTGCTCGGCCTCGGCACCCTGCTGGGCCTGACCGTGCAGGCCCTGGCGATGGTCCCCTACCTGCGTGAGGCCGGATTCCGGATCAGGCCGCGGTTCGACTGGCGCGGCCACGGCCTCGGACACGCGGCGAAGCTGGCCAAGTGGACCTTCTTCTTCGTCCTCGCCAACCAGATCGGCCTGATCGTCCTCACCCAGTTCGCCACGGCGGCCGGTTCGACGGCCGAGCAGGGCGGCCACGAGGGCACCGGCATCACCGCCTTCAACTACGCGCTGCTCCTGTGGCAGATGCCGCAGGCCATCATCACCGTCTCCGTCATGACGGCCGTGCTCCCGCGGATCTCCCGCGCGGCGGCCGACGGGGACGCCGCCGCGGTCCGCGACGACCTCTCCTACGGCCTGCGGACCTCGGGCGTGGCCATCGTGCCCGCCGCCTTCGCCTTCCTCGCGCTCGGCCTCCCCATCGCCACCCTGCTCTACAGCAGCTCCGGTGAGGGCGCGGTGAACATCGGCTTCGTGCTGATGGCCTTCGGGCTGGGCCTGATCCCCTTCTCGGTGCAGTACATCGTCCTGCGCGGCTTCTACGCGTACGAGGACACCCGCACCCCCTTCTACAACACCGTCATCGTCGCGATCTGCAACGCCACCGCGGCCGCCGCCTGCTACTTCCTGCTGCCCGCCCGGTGGGCGGTGGTGGGCATGGCCGCCGGCTACGGACTGGCCTACGCGATCGGCGTCGGAGTGGCGGTCAAGCGGCTGCGCAGGCGCCTCGGCGGCGACATCGACGGCAAGCGCGTCGTCCGCACCTACGCCAGGCTCTTCGGCGCGTGCATCCCCGCCGCAGCGGGTGCCGGGGCCGTCGTCTACGGTGTCTGGCACTCGCTGGGTCACGGCGCTGCCGCCTCGTTGCTGTCGCTGGTGCTCGGCGCCGCTGTGCTGGGCGGAATCTTCTTCATCGCCGCCAAGCGCATGCGCGTCGAGGAGATGACGGCCATGGTCGGCATGGTCAGGGGCCGGCTGGGCCGCTGACGGCGCGTACCGCGCAACCTTCGGGGGCCGTCGTGTGTCGTGCATAGCGGTGGACTGTTGGCACAATTGTCCTCGGCTGTGTTGTCAGATCTTGCAACGGATGGGGAGGCAGGAACGACGGTGGCGGAACGGAGCACGGCTGCCGTCGGAGTGGCCAACGAGGGCGGCGACAAGCAGCTCGCCGCCCAAGCGGAAAGTGCCACGGCCGACGAGGCGACGGACCGAAGCGAAGAGCAGGACGCGCCACAGCAGACCCCCCCTGAGGAGACAGCACCGACCAATTCCGAGCCGCCCGAGCTCCACAGCGGCCACAAGCTCGCCGGGCGCTACCGCCTGGAGGAGTGCCTCACCCGTGCCGACGGCTTCAGCAGCTGGAGGGCCGTCGACGAGAAGCTGCGCCGGGCCGTGGGCATCCACACCCTGCCCGCCGACCACAGCCGGGCCCGCTCGGTGCTGGCGGCGGCCCGCTCCGCGGCCCTTCTCGGCGACCCGCGCTTCGTGCAGGTCCTCGACGCGGTCGAGGAGAACGACCTCGTCTACGTGATCCACGAGTGGCTCCCTGACGCGCGGGAACTCACCACCCTGATCGCCGCCGACCCGCTGGAGCCGCACGAGGCCCACCAGATGGTCAACCAGATCTCCCAAGCCATGGCCGCCGCCCACCGCGAGGGCCTGGCCCATCTCCGTCTCGGCCCCGACGCGGTCCTGCGCACCGAGGCCGGCCAGTACCGCATCCGTGGTCTGGCGGTCGCCGCCGCGCTGCGCGGCATCTCCTCGGAGCGCCCGCAGCGCGAGGACACCGAGGCCATCGGGGCCCTCCTGTACGCCTCGCTCACCCAGCGCTGGCCGTACCCGAAGGACGAGCACGGGCTCACCGGCCTCCCCAAGGACGTCGGCCTCGTCGCGCCCGACCAGGTGCGGGCGGGCGTCCACCGCGGGCTGTCGGAGGTCGCCATGCGCGCCCTCGTCAACGACGGGGCGACGGCCTCCCGCGAGCCGGAGCCGTGCACCACCCCCGAGGAACTGGCCAAGGCCGTCGCCGCGATCCCAAAGATCCGGCCGCCCGAGCCGACCATGACGTCCTTCTCGGGCACCACGTACCAGCAGGGCTCCTACCGCCAGAACTCCGGGGGGCCCACGTCCCCCGGCGTCACGACGGTCCTCCCCTCCCCGCCGCCGCCGGCCCTGCCCGGCCGCACCGGCAAGGCCCTCAAGTGGTCCGTGTCGGCCCTCCTCATCGTCGCTCTGGGCCTCGGCAGCTGGCAGCTCGCGGAGACGCTCATGGACCGCGAGCACCAGGCGAAGTCCGGTGGCACCTCCACGTCCCACAACACGGGCGGCGAGGGGGGCAGCGACAACGGCGGCGCGAACCAGGTGACGCTGAAGCCGCTCCCCGTCCAGGGGGCGGCCGAGTACGCGCCCTACGGCGGGGCCCAGCACCCGAACGACGTCGATGCCACGTACGACAGCAAGACGTCCACGTACTGGCGCACGAACAGCTTCGCCGACGGCCCCGAATTCGCCCCCTCCGTCAAGAAGGGCGTCGGCATCGCCTACGACCTGGGAGCGGCGAGGAAGCTCGGCCAGGCGTCAATAGAGTTCTACTACGGCGGCGACCACACGACGGTCACCCTCTACGCGGCCGACTCGCTGGCCTCCACGGCCGAGCCGGGCCAGCTGAAGAAACTGGCCACCGTCACCACCGACGGCAAGGCGGCGAAGCTCACGCTGAAGGCACCCGTGGAAACGCGTTACGTCGTGGTCTGGCTGACCGCTCTCCCCTACTCGGAGACCGACGGATACTCCGGCGCCGGCCACAAGCAAGCCATCACCAATGTGAGGTTCGAGGGGCAGTAGCCCCGCGGGGAGGGGGACGGTGGCCACGCAGGGCACGGGCGGGGAGATCAGCGACAGCGACCTCCTCGCCCGCCATGTCGCGGGGGACCCGAACGCGTTCGGGGAACTCGTCCGCCGGCACCGCGACCGGCTCTGGGCGGTGGCGCTGCGGACCCTGGGGGACCGCGAGGAGGCCGCCGACGCCGTGCAGGACGCGCTCGTCTCGGCCTTCCGCTCCGCCCACACCTTCCGCGGGCAGTCGGCCGTCACGACCTGGCTGCACCGCATCACCGTGAACGCGTGCCTCGACCGGGCCCGCAAGGCCGCCTCGCGCCGTACCGCCACGGTCACAGACGAGAAGCAGTTCGAGGAACTGCTCGAACCGCACGAGTCCGCCGCCGCCCCCGCCGAGCGGGGCGAGCTGCACCGGGAACTGCTGCGGGCGCTCGCGACGCTCCCCGTGGAACAGCGGGCGGCCCTGGTTCTGGTCGACATGCAGGGCTACCCCGTGGCCGAGGCCGCCGCCGTTCTCGACGTGCCGGCGGGGACGGTCAAGAGCAGATGCGCCCGAGGCAGAGCACGGCTGCTGCCGCTCCTGTCCCACCTGCGGGACGCGCCGGGGAGTAGGCGAGATCGGGCAGGGGGAAGGAACCGGACGGAGAACGCATCCGTCCCAGAGACGGAGACCCGGCCGGGCCACGGCTTCACACAGGGCGGAGGTGGACACCCATGACGTCGACGACGGGTACGGACGAGCACCCCGAGGTCGCCGAGATCTCGGCACTCACCGAGGGCATCCTCCCGCCCGAGCGCTCGGCCGACGTCCGCGGGCACATCGACGGCTGCGCGCTCTGCGCCGACGTACGTGCCTCACTGGACGAGATCCGCGGGCTGCTGGGCACGCTGCCCGGCCCGCCGCGGATGCCCGCCGACATCGCCGGCCGGATCGATGCCGCGCTCGCCGCGGAGGCGCTGCTCGCCTCGGCCGGCGATGCCGATGTTTCACGTGAAACAGAAGCCGCGGGACCTCCTCGTGTTTCACGTGAAACATCCGCGCCGGTCGCCGGACGGCCCTCCGGCCGCGGCGCCGGCCCCAGCGGCCCCGGCCGCCCCGGCGCCCGATCCCGCCGCCGCTGGGGGAAGGCGGTCCTCGTCGCCGCCTCCGCGGCCGTCGTGGTCGGCCTCGGCTCCTTCCTCGCCCAGTCCACCTGGGACGCCGGGGGAACGGCCGACCGTCAGTCGTCGGCGGACTCCGGCGTGGGTGCCAAGGCTGACGCCGACACGCTCGGCGTGCAGGTACACGATCTGCTGACACGCGGCACGAGCAGCCGCCCGGAGAGCAAGCCCTCCCAACAGTCCCCGATGGTCGGTATGGAGAGCGCCACGCCGTCGTGTGTCCTGGAGGCCGTGGACCGCCGGGAGGCCCCTATCGCCGTCCGACGGGGCAGGTACGAGAGCATGGACTCCTATCTGGTCGTGCTGCCGCACAAGGGCGACCCCGCACTGGTGGACGCCTACGTCGTGGACGCCTCGTGCACCAGCGCACAGCCGGCCGCCACGGGCACCCTCCTCCGTGAGGAGACATACCCTCGCTAGCGCCACGCCGACGGGAATGCCCGGACCGTAGGATCCGTTAGGCGGGATGACAATGGTCCCGCCGCCGAGGCACCCGGCGAATCGGTACAGCAGAGACGAGGAAGAACCCGTGAGCGACGTCCGAAACGTGATCATCATCGGTTCCGGGCCGGCGGGATACACAGCCGCGCTCTACACCGCCCGCGCCTCCCTCAAGCCCCTGGTCTTCGAAGGTGCGGTCACGGCCGGCGGTGCCCTGATGACCACGACCGAGGTGGAGAACTTCCCGGGCTTCCGTGACGGCATCATGGGCCCCGACCTCATGGAGAACATGCGGGCCCAGGCCGAGCGCTTCGGTGCCGAGCTGATCCCGGACGACATCGTCGAGGTCGACCTCGAGGGCGACATCAAGACCGTCACCGACTCCGCGGGCACCGTCCACCGGGCGAGGGCCGTCATCGTCGCCACCGGTTCCCAGCACCGCAAGCTCGGGCTCCCCAACGAGGACCAGCTCTCCGGTCGCGGTGTCTCCTGGTGCGCCACCTGTGACGGCTTCTTCTTCAAGGACCACGAGATCGCCGTCATCGGCGGTGGCGACACCGCCCTGGAGGAGGCGACCTTCCTCTCGCGCTTCGCCAAGAGCGTGCAGGTGGTTCACCGCCGGGACACCCTGCGCGCCTCCAAGGCCATGCAGGAGCGTGCCTTCGCCGACCCGAAGATCTCCTTCCTCTGGGACAGCGAGGTCGCCGAGATCAACGGTGACGGCAAGCTCTCCGGCCTGGTCCTGCGGAACACCAAGTCCGGCGAGACCTCCGAGCTGCCGGTCACCGGACTGTTCATCGCGATCGGCCACGACCCCCGGACCGAGCTGTTCAAGGGCGTCCTCGACCTGGACGAGGAGGGCTACCTCAAGGTCGAGTCGCCCAGTACGCGTACGAAGATCCCCGGTGTCTTCGCCGCGGGTGACGTCGTGGACCACACCTACCGCCAGGCGATCACCGCCGCGGGCACCGGTTGCTCCGCCGCCCTGGACGCCGAGCGCTACCTCGCCGCTCTGAGCGACGCGGGCAGCGAGCACACCCGCGAGCCCGAGCAGACCGCCGCCGCGGTCGTCTGACCGCACCGAAAAATCAACTACCCGTCCTACACACCGAGGAGACAGCCGTGGCCGGCAACACCAAGACCGTGACCGATGCGACCTTCGACGAGGAGGTCCTGTCGAGCGACAAGCCCGTGCTCGTCGACTTCTGGGCCGAGTGGTGCGGTCCGTGCCGCCAGATCGCCCCGTCCCTCGAGGCGATCGCCGCGGAGCACGGCGAGCAGATCACCATCGTCAAGCTGAACATCGACGAGAACCCGGTCACCGCCGCCAAGTACGGCGTCATGTCGATCCCGACCCTCAACGTCTACAAGGGCGGTGAGGTTGTGAAGACCATCGTCGGCGCCAAGCCGAAGGCCGCCATCGAGCGCGACCTGGCCGACTTCATCGGCTGAGCACCGCAGACGGATGCGAAAGGGCCCGCCCCCGTGAGGGGCGGGCCCTTCGTCGTTCACAGGGGGCGCAGCGCCGGTTCCTTCTGCACGGCGCCGAGCAGCCGGTCGATCGCCATCTCGACGTCCTCCTTCCAGGAGATCGTCGTCCGCAGTTCAAGCCGCAGCCGCGGGAACCGCGGGTGCGGCCGCACCGTCTTGAAGCCGACGGCCAGGAGGTGTTCGGCGGGCAGGACGCACGCGGGCTCCTCCCAGCGCGCGTCACCGAAAGCCTCGATCGCCCGGAAGCCCCGCCGCACCAGGTCCTTGGCCATCGTCTGCACCAGCACCCGGCCCAGCCCCTGTCCCTGGAAGCCCGGGAGGATCCTGGCGGTCATCAGCTGGACCGCGTCGGCGGAGACGGGGCTCGTGGGGAAGGCCGTCGAGCGCGGCACATAGGCCGGCGGAGCGTAGAGCACGAAGCCGGCGGGCACCTCGTCCACGTAGACGACACGGCCGCAGGATCCCCACTCCAGCAGCACCGCGGAGATCCAGGCCTCCTTCTCCAGCTCCGGCTTGCCGGCCTGGACGGCGGCTTCTCCGCTTACCGGGTCGAGTTCCCAGAAGACGCACGCACGGCAGCGGTTGGGGAGATCCGGGAGGTTGTCCAGCGTGAGCGGAACGAGCCGACGGCCCATGAGGTCTGACCCTCGTTTCTGTCGTGGACCCAACTGCCGACGAAGCCACCCACGGCGCCCAGCCCGAGCCCCGCTGCGAGAAGGGCGGCCCTCTGCCAATCGTGCTCCACTCCAACGCGCCGCACCGATCGCATGAGCCCCTCCTCGGAGGTAGTGCTCCATCCCGTACGCATCGTATCCGCGGGCGGACAAGTCCGACACCGGAGCAACGCGAACGGCCCAGCAAAAAAGCGGGTCACATCCCTCTCGGGATGCGACCCGCTCCGAAGTCGTGGTCCGTCACAGGACGGTGAGGAGCTCGGCGGTCACTCCTCCTCGTCGGTCTCCTCGGTGAGCGACCGCTGGAGGACCGTGCCCTCGCCCGGCGCCATCGAGCCGAGGATGCGCTCCAGATCTTCTATCGAGGCGAACTCCACGACGATCTTCCCGCGCTTCTGTCCCAAGTCCACCTTCACCCGGGTCTCGAAGCGGTCCGAGAGCCGAAGCGCGAGATCGGTCAGGGCCGGGGCCATCCGCTTGGCGGCCCGGGGCGCGGGCGCCTTCCGGGCAGGCTGGGACTCGGAGTTCATCACATGCACGATCTCCTCGACCGCGCGCACCGAGAGGCCCTCGGCCACGATCCGGCTGGCGAGCCGGTCCTGGTCCTCCACGTCCTCCAGGGCGAGCAGGGAGCGGGCGTGCCCAGCGGAGAGCACGCCGGCCGCCACACGCCGCTGTACGGGCGCGGAGAGCTTCAGCAGGCGAAGGGTGTTGGAGACCTGGGAGCGGGACCGGCCGATGCGGTCGGCGAGCTGCTCGTGAGTGCAGGCGAAGTCCTTGAGGAGCTGGTCGTAGGCGGCCGCCTCCTCCAGCGGGTTCAGCTGGGCACGGTGCAGGTTCTCCAGGAGGGCGTCCAGGAGAAGCTTCTCGTCGTCGGTGGCCCGCACGATCGCGGGGATGGCCTCCAGGCCCGCCTCACGGCTGGCCCGCCAGCGCCGCTCGCCCATGATGAGCTCGTAGCGCTCCGACCCGACCTGACGGACGACGACCGGCTGCAGAAGGCCGACCTCCTTGATGGAGGTGACCAGCTCGGCCAGCGCGTCCTCGTCGAAGACCTCTCGCGGCTGCCGCGGGTTGGGGATGATCGCGTCCAGCGGCAGTTCCGCGAAGTACGCCCCCGCCACCATGGGCGGCTCCTGGGGTGCGATGGCCTCCGGCGTTTCACGTGAAACCGGGATCGTCGCGGTTCCCTCACGGCCCTGCTGATCCACCAGGGCCGCCACCTTGGCGGCGGCGACACCTCGTTCCGGCGCCAGGACCGGCGTGGCGGTCGCCGCCGTCGCCACCGCGGTCGCGGCTGCCGCGTCGGCACCGTTCGGTGCGGCGGGAATCAGCGCGCCGAGACCACGGCCGAGTCCTCTGCGTCGCTCACTCACTGGTTCCCCTCCGAGGTGTTCAGCTCTTTGAGCTCTTGGGTGCGTCCCAGGCCACGCATGGCCATCTCGCGTGCCGCTTCAAGGTACGACAACGCTCCACTCGAACCCGGATCGTAGGTCAGCACCGTCTGACCGTAGCTGGGGGCCTCCGAGATGCGAACCGAGCGCGGGATGCTCGTGCTCAGCACCTCCTTGCCGAAGTGGGTACGGACCTCCTCGGCGACCTGCGAGGCGAGCCGGGTCCGGCCGTCGTACATGGTCAGCAGGATGGTGGAGACATGGAGCTTGGGGTTGAGGTGGCCTCGGACCAGCTCCACGTTGCGGAGCAGCTGTCCCAGGCCCTCCAGTGCGTAGTACTCGCACTGGATCGGGATGAGAACCTCGGCGCCGGCCACCATGGCGTTGACGGTCAGCAGACCGAGCGAGGGCGGGCAGTCGATGAGGATGTAGTCCAGCGGCTGCTCATAGGCCTCGATGGCCCGCTGCAGCCGGCTCTCCCGGGCCACCAGGGAGACCAGTTCGATCTCGGCACCCGCCAGGTCGATGGTGGCGGGAGCGCAGAAGAGGCCCTCCACGTCCGGCACCGGCTGGACGACATCGGAGAGAGGCTTGCTCTCCACCAGCACGTCGTAGATGGACGGGACCTCGGAGTGGTGGTCGATCCCGAGGGCGGTGGAGGCGTTGCCCTGGGGGTCGAGGTCGACGACCAGCACCCGGGCCCCGTGCAGGGCCAGGGAGGCGGCCATGTTGACCGTGGTGGTGGTCTTGCCGACCCCACCCTTCTGGTTGGCGACCACGACCACTCGGGTCTGGGGTGGGCGGGGGAGTCCTTCACCGGCCCGCCCCAGTGCCTCCACGGCCAGTTGGGCGGCGCGGCCGATGGGGGTGTCGTCCATCGGGGGCGGTGTTTCACGTGAAACATCGTCCCCGAACGGCTCGGTGCGGGGACCGGGGACCGGATCGGTCATCGGTCCCGCGATGTTGGCGTCGGACCGCAAGGATTCACTCTCCTCGACTACAAGCTCGCAATGAACAGAGCCTGCCATGCTTTCGGGGTCGCGAACCAGTGAGGACCGTTCTCCTGTGGATGAATCCACCGGTTGAGTCACCGAATGGGTCATCTCGGCGGTCCGATGAGAGAGCGATTCGGCCGCGGCACGGGCCCGGCCAAGGATTCCTGGAAGCAGAAAGCGCCGTTTCACGTGAAACACGATGCGCAGCGCCGCGACCGTTTCCTACACGACACTCCGGATTATGTACGTATGGCCGTTTGTATGGAGCACAGCGCGGGCCGCGGTCAGTGCTGGCGGCGACGGCTCGCCCGGGCCGCCTTGGCCCGCCGGGTCGCCCCGCGCACACCTCCGGGGCTCTCCCCCGCGAGCACCCGCACCACGGTCGACAACGGTTCCACGATCCCCTCGCCGACCTGCACCACGGAGGTCTCCACCGCCCCGAGGCGGCTCAGTGCGGCACGCGCGGCCTTCAGCTCCTCCTCGGCCGTGTCCCCCTTGAGGACCGTCATCTCCCCGTGCGGACGCAGCAGCGGAAGCCCCCAGCCGGCGAGCCTTTCCAGCGGTGCCACGGCACGCGCCGTCACCACGTCCACCGGCGGCACCTTGCCGACCATCTCCTCGGCGCGGCCACGCACCACCACGACGTTGGACAGCCCCAGCAACCGCACGGCCTCCTCGAGGAAGGTCGTCCGGCGCAGCAGCGGTTCCAGCAGGGTGATGCTGAGGTCCGGCCGGGTCAGTGCCAGCGGAATGCCCGGAAGCCCCGCGCCCGAGCCCACGTCGCAGACCGAGACGCCCTGGGGGATCACCTCGGCGAGCACCGCGCAGTTCAGCAGGTGGCGCTCCCACAACCGGGGCACCTCCCGCGGACCGATCAGCCCGCGGCGCACGCCCGCGTCGGCCAGCAGTTCCGCGTACCGCACCGCGTCCGCGAAGCGCTCCCCGAACACCTCACGTGCCGCCTCCGGCGCCGGGGGAAGCTCCGCCGCTGCCTCCGTCACGAGAACCGTCCTTCCGTTGTTACGGGCTTTCACCAGGCTGACAAGGTTCGGCCCCGCCTGCGAACAGACGGGGCCGAGTGAGTACCGCTGAGACCGGGGGAGGTCAGGAAGCCGGGAGAACGACCACCCGGCGCTCGGGCTCCTCGCCCTCGGACTCGCTGCGCAGCCCCGCGGCGGCCACGGCGTCGTGGACGACCTTGCGCTCGAAGGGCGTCATCGGCTTGAGCTTGATTGGCTCGCCGGAGCCCTTGACCTCCTCGGCCGCCTTCTCGCCCAGCTCCGTCAGCTCGGCCCGCTTCTGCGCCCGGAAGCCGGCGATGTCCAGCATCAGCCGGCTGCGGTCGCCGGTCTCCCGGTGGACCGCGAGCCGGGTCAGTTCCTGGAGCGCCTCCAGCACCTCGCCGTCCCGGCCGACGAGCTTGTTCAGGTCGCGGCTCGACGAGTCGCCGACGATGGAGACCGAGGCCCGGTCTCCCTCGACGTCCATGTCGATGTCACCGTCGAGGTCGGCGATGTCCAGCAGCCCCTCGAGGTAGTCGGCCGCGATCTCGCCCTCCTGCTCGAGGCGGGTGAGCGCGTCCGTGGTGTTGCCGTCCGTCACGGCGGGACTCCTCTGCTACTTCTTCTTCGACAGGTTCGGCTTGTCCGCGCCGCTGCTCGGCTTGGGCTTGGGCTTGGTGCTCGCGGCCGCCCCGCCTCCCGGCTTGGGCTTGGTGCCACCCGCACCGGCCGGCTGCGCGGGGCCGCCCGTCTGGCGCTGGGACTTGGTCTGGCGCTTGGGCTGGGAACGCTTCACCGGCGCCGCGTCCTGCGGCTCCTGGGCGGCGGCGGGCTCGACCTTCAGCTTGCCCTTGGCCTTCAGTCGCTCTTCGCGCTGCTTGAAGGCGAGGCTGCCAGGGGTCGGGTTCCGGCGGATGACGAACATCTGCTGCCCCATGGTCCACACGTTGGTGGTCAGCCAGTAGATGAGGACACCGACGGGGAAGTTGATGCCGAAGACGGCGAACATGATCGGGAAGACGTACATCAGCATCTTCTGCTGCTGCATGAACGGCGTCTTCACCGTCATGTCGACGTTCTTCGTCATCAGCTGGCGCTGCGTGTAGAACTGCGAGGCCGACATCAGGACGATCATGATGACCGTGACCACGCGGACGTCGGTGACCGAGGCGCCCAGCGAGGCGAGCTTGTCGGCGCTGTCGGTGAACTTCGCGGCGAGCGGGGCACCGAAGATGTGCGCCTTCTGGGCGCTGTTGACCAGGTCCTGGCTCATCACGCCGACCTGCTTGCCCTGAGCGATGTAGCTCAGCACGTGGTACAGCGAGAAGAAGAAGGGGGACTGCGCCAGGATCGGAAGGCACGAGGAGAGCGGGTTGGTGCCCGTCTCCTTGTACAGCTTCATCATCTCTTCGGACTGACGCTGCTTGTCGTTCTTGTAGCGCTCCTGGATCGCCTTCATCTTGGGCTGGAGCGCCTGCATGTTCCGGGTCGACTTGATCTGCTTCACGAACAGCGGGATCAGGCAGATCCGGATCAGGACCACCAGGGAGACGATCGACAGGCCCCAGGCCAGGCCGCCGTCCTTGTCAAAGACGAGGCCGTACAGCGAGTGGAACTGGACAATGATCCACGAAACGGCATCGTAGAGGGGGTTCAAGATCCCCACGGTCAGGCTCCTTGGGCATGAGGCGTCTCGACGGGCTCGGGAGTAACGGACCCGCCCGGTGCGTCACCCCGGAGGGCTTCGCGCAGGCGAGCGTGCCACGGCGGGCGCTTGCGCGGCGGGACATGGTCCACACCGCCCAGCGACCACGGGTTGCAACGCAGGATCCGCCACGCGGTCAGGGCAGTGCCCTTGATCGCGCCGTGCCGATCGATCGCCGTATACCCGTAGTGCGAACACGAGGGGTAGTACTTGCAGACCGGACCGAGCAACGGGCTGATGGTCCACTGGTAAATCTTGATCAAGGCCAGCAACGGGTACTTCATAGCGCCACCCCCAGGAGCCTCCCGAGGGCGGCATCCAGGTCTCGGGCCAGCTGTGAATGGTCTGCGTCACCCGCACCGGGCAGCGCTCGTACGACTACCAGGCTACCGGGGGGCAGCACGGACAGACGTTCGCGGACCAGGTGACGAAGCCGACGCTTGACCAGGTTCCGGGTCACCGCGCCACCGACGGCCTTGCTCACGACGAAACCCGCACGCGCCGGGGAGGCAGTCCCCCCCGCTGCGTGCGGGTCCCTTGTGTCACTGTCGGTGCGCAGGTGGACGACCAGGAGTGGACGTCCGGCCCGGCGTCCTCGACGCACCGCGATCGCGAAGTCCTGCCGCCGCCTCAGCCGATTCTCGGTGGGCAGCACGACTCACACCTCGCGCTTCGGTGCGATCAGGCGGACAGGCGGGCGCGGCCCTTGCTGCGGCGGGTCGCGAGGATGGCGCGGCCGGCACGCGTACGCATACGCAGCCGGAAGCCGTGGGTCTTGGCGCGACGACGGTTGTTCGGCTGGAAGGTGCGCTTGCTCACTCGGGGGCTCCAGGATGAATCGTGTGTGGGCGTCGCCTGGCTGTCACCGTGCGCCCACGAGAGAACTCGCGGAACATTCAGGTGTGCACCGCTTGACGATCACCTGAGTGATCCTCGCCCATCGGTAGGCAGGCGGCAGCAGCCATCGACAACTCGACCTGGTTACGGTACGCGGGGCCGCGCCGTCAGGTCAAACCAGCACCGGCGACGGACGTGGAGCGCCGCCATCCGGACGTGGTTTTGCACACCCTGTGGACAACGAC
The DNA here is from genome assembly GCF_033792735.1 of Streptomyces sp. PA03-3a. Taxonomy (NCBI): domain Bacteria; kingdom Bacillati; phylum Actinomycetota; class Actinomycetes; order Kitasatosporales; family Streptomycetaceae; genus Streptomyces; species Streptomyces sp. PA03-3a. The sequence continues at coordinate 185,389 of NZ_JARAVM010000007.1, read as the reverse complement.
TTGAACCAGGCAGGCCGCGCTGACTACCGTGGCTGAACTCCGAAACATTCCCGTCCGTCCCAAGAACCACACCTTCGTGGGACCCATCGGCACCAACCAGCGACCGAGAGAGCGTGCACTGTGGCTGACGTAACTGCCGATCTTGCCTCAGTGTGGCCCAGGGTCCTGCAGAAACTGCTCGCCGAGAGCGACGACATCAAGCCGAAGGACGCGGAGTGGCTGCAGCGGACCCAGCCGCTGGCGCTCGTCGCGGGCACGGCCGTGCTGTCGGCCCCCAACGAGTTCGCCAAGAGCGTGCTGGAGGGACGGCTCCTCCCGCTGATCACCGATGTCCTCAGCCGTGAGTTCGGTCACCCCGTGGGCATCGCCATCGCCGTCGCATCCGGCGCCGAACCGGAGGCGGCCCCCGCGCCGCCGGCCCCGGTCGCCCCCGAACCGCAGCCCCAGGCCCAGCCGCAGCCCCTCGGGTACGGGGTGGAGCCCCCCCGGTACGGCGAGCGGCCGCACGGCTACGGCGAGGTCCCGCGGATGCGCCCGGCCTACCCCGAGCACGCGGTCGGGCCCGGCGCCGGTGCCGGCGGCTGGCCGCCCCATGACCCCGAGGACCGCTGGCAGCAGCAGCGGTTCGGCGACTACCAGGAGCGCGAGCCGTACCAGCCGCCCGCCTCCCGCTACGAGATGCCCCCGGCCCACCAGGCCCCCGCTCGCCCGGAGCCGGCACCGCCGCAGATGCCGACCATGCCGACGCCGCGCACCGGTGGCGGCAGTGGTGCCGGTTCCCCCTCGGGCGCCGGGACGGGAACGGGCGGCTCCGGCGGACCGGCCGAACCCACCGCGCGGCTGAATCCCAAGTACCTCTTCGACACCTTCGTCATCGGCGCCTCCAACCGCTTCGCGCACGCCGCGGCGGTCGCCGTCGCCGAGGCCCCGGCCAAGGCGTACAACCCGCTGTTCATCTACGGGGAGTCCGGCCTCGGCAAGACGCACCTGCTGCACGCGATCGGGCACTACGCGCGCAGCCTCTACCCGGGCACGCGGGTGCGCTACGTGAGCTCCGAGGAGTTCACCAACGAATTCATCAACTCCATCCGCGACGGCAAGGCGGACGCGTTCCGCAAGCGCTACCGCGACATGGACATCCTGCTCGTCGACGACATCCAGTTCCTCGCGAGCAAGGAGTCGACGCAGGAGGAGTTCTTCCACACCTTCAACACCCTGCACAACGCCAACAAGCAGATCGTGCTCTCCTCGGACCGGCCGCCCAAGCAGCTGGTGACGCTGGAGGACCGGCTGCGCAACCGCTTCGAGTGGGGTCTGATCACCGACGTCCAGCCGCCCGAGCTGGAGACCCGGATCGCGATCCTGCGCAAGAAGGCGGTGCAGGAGCAGCTCAACGCCCCGCCGGAGGTGCTGGAGTTCATCGCCTCCCGGATCTCGCGGAACATCCGCGAGCTGGAGGGCGCGCTGATCCGGGTGACGGCCTTCGCGAGCCTCAACCGGCAGCCGGTGGACCTGCAGCTCACCGAGATCGTGCTGAAGGACCTGATCCCGGGCGGGGAGGACTCCGTCCCGGAGATCAGCGGGCAGGCGATCATGGCGGAGACGGCCTCGTACTTCGGGCTGGACGTGGAGGACCTCTCCGGCTCCTCCCGCAGCCGGGTGCTCGTCACGGCCCGGCAGATCGCCATGTACCTGTGCCGTGAGCTCACGGACCTGTCGCTGCCCAAGATCGGCGCCCTGTTCGGCGGCCGCGACCACACGACCGTCATGCACGCGGACCGCAAGATCCGCTCCCTGATGGCCGAGCGGCGGTCCATCTACAACCAGGTCACCGAGCTCACCAACCGCATCAAGAGCTGACGCGGGAGCCCTCCCGCACGCCTTCTCGTCCGTCCACAGCGCCCCGGGCCAACTCCCGGGGCGCTTCTCGTTGTTCGAAAGCGCCGGCCGCGGCCTGGGGACAGGAACGTCTCTCCACAGGACGGGGCGGTTTTCCCCCGTCCACAGCCTGGGGATGCCCGAGTTGTCCAGAACGTGTCCACAGGCGAGGCCGGCGGACACGCATTCGGGCTGCTGGGGGCCATGTGGATTTGTGGGCAACAGGGATCCACAGACTGTGGACGTTCCGGCCGCCCACAGGGCCGCCCTCCCGGTTGTCCACCGCTCGCCCACAGGATGGGGCACGTTGTCCCCAGCCGGGGGCCGCTTCTCCACAGTCCTGTCCACTGTTCGGCAACGGAACGCACCCGCTCACCGGTCGGAGTGAACCGCATCACACCAACGTGGTGGGTTGGGCTGGGGAGAACCCGGGTATTCCTGGGGACAGCGCTGGGGAGAACCGGGGGTCTCCTGTGCATCGCGTGTGCACAACTTTCGGCCGTCCACAGATCGGGCCGGTTGTCCACGGGCTCCGCCCACAGGCGCGGTGGACAAAAAACAGGGCCTGACCTGCACCGGAACCACTTATCCACGGTATCCACACCCCCTATTACTACGACCAGGGATAGTTACCGGGGAATCTGCTTCGAAGTGGGTCCTGTGCACAACCGAGCCGCGGGCCGCCGGCCTCCCCGCCCCCCGGCTTGACCCCAACCCGCACCGCATGTCCGCGGCGGCTGTCAGACTGTTCCCGGCAAGAGGGCCAGCAGGGCCAAGAGAGTCGGCCACAGACAGCCAGCAACAGCAGGAGGCGGTTCCGGTGAAGATCCGGGTGGAGCGCGATGTACTCGCGGAGGCAGTGGCCTGGGCGGCCCGCAGTCTCCCGGCCCGTCCCCCGGTGCCGGTCCTGGCGGGCCTGCTGCTGAAGGCCGAGTCGGGCCAGCTGAGCCTGTCCGGCTTCGACTACGAGGTCTCGGCCCGGGTGTCCGTCGAGGCGGACGTGGAGGAGGACGGCACCGTCCTCGTCTCCGGCCGGCTGCTCGCCGACATCTCGCGCGCACTTCCCAACAGGCCTGTGGAGATCTCCACCGACGGCGTGCGGGTCACCGTCGTGTGCGGCAGTTCGCGATTCACACTCCACACCCTGCCTGTGGAGGAGTACCCGGCGCTGCCCGCGATGCCGACCGCCTCCGGCACCGTCCCCGGCGAGGTCTTCGCCGCTGCCGCCGCCCAGGTCGCCATCGCCGCAGGCCGCGACGACACCCTGCCGGTGCTCACCGGTGTGCGGATCGAGATCGAGGGCGACACCGTCACCCTGGCCGCCACCGACCGCTACCGCTTCGCGGTCCGCGAGTTCCTGTGGAAGCCGGAGACCCCGGACATCTCCGCGGTCGCCCTGGTGCCCGCCAAGACGCTGCTGGACACCGCCAAGTCCCTCACCAACGGCGACTCGGTCGCCATCGCCCTGGCCGGCTCCGGCGCGGGCGAGGGCCTGATCGGCTTCGAGGGCGCGGGCCGCCGCACCACCACCCGCCTGCTCGAGGGCGATCTGCCGAAATACCGGACGCTCTTCCCGACCGAGTTCAACTCCGTCGCGGTGATCGAGACCGCCCCCTTCGTCGAGGCCGTCAAGCGCGTGGCCCTGGTGGCCGAGCGCAACACGCCGGTCCGGCTGAGCTTCGAGCAGGGCGTGCTGACCCTGGAGGCTGGTTCCAGCGACGATGCACAGGCTGTGGAGCGGGTGGACGCGAAGCTGGAGGGCGACGACATCTCGATCGCCTTCAACCCCACGTTCCTGCTGGACGGCCTGAGCGCGATCGACTCGCCGGTGGCGCAGCTGTCGTTCACCACCTCGACGAAGCCCGCGCTGCTCAGCGGCCGTCCGGCCGTCGACGCCGAGGCCGACGACGCGTACAAGTACCTGATCATGCCGGTCCGGCTGTCCGGCTGACGCGAGGCCTGTCCGGTCGCGTCGCCCTGCGGGAGCCGACGTAGGCTCGACGTAGGTCAGGCAGGCTTCGAACGAAGGATCAACGATGGAGCTCGGTCTCATCGGTCTCGGCAAGATGGGCGGGAACATGCGCACGCGCATCCGCCAAGCCGGTCACACCGTCATCGGCTACGACCGCAACCCGGATCTCGCCGATGTCCACAGCCTGCAGGAACTTGTGGACAAGCTCGCGGCCCCGCGTGTGGTGTGGGTGATGGTGCCGGCCGGCGCCGCGACCCAGTCGACGATCGATGAGCTCGGTGAGCTGCTCTCCCCCGGTGACGTCGTCGTCGACGGCGGCAACTCCCGCTGGACGGACGACGAGAAGCACGCCGAGGAGCTGGCCGCCAAGGGCATCGGCTTCGTCGACTGCGGCGTCTCCGGCGGCGTCTGGGGCCTGGAGAACGGCTACGCGCTGATGTACGGCGGCGAGGCCGAGCACGTCGAGAAGGTGCAGCCGGTCTTCAACGCCCTCAAGCCGGTGGGGAACTTCGGTTCCGTGCACGCGGGCAAGGTCGGTGCCGGCCACTTCGCGAAGATGGTCCACAACGGCATCGAGTACGCCATGATGCAGGCCTACGCCGAGGGCTGGGAGCTGCTGGAGAAGGTCCACTCGGTCACCGACGTGCGCGAGGTGTTCCGCTCCTGGCAGGAGGGCACCGTCATCCGCTCCTGGCTGCTCGACCTGGCCGTCAACGCCCTCGACGAGGACGAGCACCTCGACAAGCTCAAGGGCTACGCCGAGGACTCGGGCGAGGGCCGCTGGACGGTCGAGGCCGCCATCGACAACGCCGTGCCGCTGCCCGCGATCACCGCGTCCCTCTTCGCCCGCTTCGCGTCCCGCCAGGACGACTCCCCGCAGATGAAGATGATCGCCGCGCTCCGCAACCAGTTCGGCGGCCACGCCGTCGAGAAGCACTAGTCGCACCCACGGGAAGGAGGCGGCGCGCAGCCATGCACGTCGCGCATCTGTCGCTCGCCGACTTCCGCTCCTACGCCCGGGTCGAGGTCCCGCTCGACCCGGGCGTCACCGCCTTCGTCGGCCCCAATGGCCAGGGCAAGACCAATCTGGTCGAGGCCATCGGCTACCTGGCGACCCTCGGCAGCCACCGGGTCGCGAACGACGCCCCGCTGGTGCGGATGGGCGCGGACCGGGCGATCGTGCGGGCGTCCGTGGTGCAGGGCGAACGGCAGCAGCTGATCGAGCTGGAGATCAACCCGGGACGCTCCAACCGGGCCCGGCTCAACCGTTCCTCCCAGGTCCGCCCGCGCGACCTGCTGGGGATAGTCAGGACGGTGCTCTTCGCCCCCGAGGACCTGGCCCTGGTCAAGGGCGACCCGGGGGAGCGCAGGCGCTTCCTGGACGAACTGCTCACGGCCCGGGCACCACGGCTGGCGGGCGTCCGCAGCGACTACGAGCGGGTCCTCAAGCAGCGCAACACCCTGCTGAAGTCCGCCGCCGTGGCCCGCCGCCACGGCGGGCGCGGGGGCGACCTGTCCACGCTCGACATCTGGGACCAGCACCTGGCCAAGGCCGGAGCCGAGCTGCTGGCCCAGCGCCTGGACCTCACCCACGCCCTGCAGCCGCTGGCGGACAAGGCGTACGAGCAGCTGGCACCGGGCGGCGGCCCGGTCGTCCTGGAGTACCGCAGTTCGATCGGCGAACGGATCGCCGGGGCGTCGGGCCGCGAGGAGCTGTACGGACTGCTGCTGGAGGCCCTGGGCGAGGCACGCAGGCAGGAGATCGAGCGGGGGGTGACCCTGGTCGGCCCGCACCGGGACGACCTCTCCCTCAAGCTGGGCCAGCTCCCCGCCAAGGGGTACGCGAGCCACGGCGAGTCCTGGTCCTACGCGCTGGCGCTGCGCCTGGCCTCGTACGACCTGCTGCGTGCCGACGGCGGTGAGCCGGTGCTGGTGCTGGACGACGTCTTCGCCGAGCTCGACGCCCGGCGCCGGGCCCGGCTGGCGGAGCTGGTGGCCCCCGGTGAGCAGGTCCTGGTGACGGCGGCGGTGGACGACGACGTGCCGGACGTGCTGATCGGTGCCCGGTACGCGGTGGAGGACGGCGGCGTGGAGCGGGCATGACGGATCAGCAGCAGCCCGGGCAGGGGACGGGCGCCGGGGACAAGCCGGTGACCGGCGTCGACCTGGCCAGGGTCGCGCTGCGCGCCGCCAAGGAGCAGGCCCGCGCGAGGGGCGCGGCCGCGCAGCAGAAGAAGCAGGCCCGGCGCGGAGGGTTGCGCAGCGGTGCGCGGGCGGACGGGCGGGATCCGCTGCCCCTGGGCGCCGCGATCAGCCGGCTGATCACCGAGCGCGGCTGGGAGGCCCCGGCGGCGGTGGGCGGCGTGATGGGCCGCTGGCCGGAGCTGGTGGGCGACGACGTGGCCCTGCACTGCCAGCCCCAGCGGTACGACGAGGAGGAGCGGGTCCTCACCGTGCAGTGCGACTCCACGGCCTGGGCGACGCAGCTGCGGCTGCTCGCCCCGACGCTGGTGGCCAGGCTGAACGCCGACCTCGGGCACGGCACGGTGAAACTGATCAAGGTCCTGGGGCCGGGGGGACCGGTGCGTTCGTACGGGCGGCTGCGTGCTCCCGGGAGCCGCGGGCCGGGCGATACGTACGGATAGGCCGGAAACCTGCTGTGCGTAATCGGGTCGAAGCCCTGTGCGCCCGCGTGAGCCGTTCTGAGACCCGGTCCGCGTGTGGGGAGTCGGCAGGAGGTACTTCAGTCGGGCACACGGGAACTCAGGTACCGCCAAAGCCCCATCTATGTCGGCGCTACCGGTAGACTGATGGCAGTACCGCCCGCCCCTGGCCTCCGGCACCGGGGGACCCCAGCGGGACCAGTCGAAGATGTCGAGTGATGAAGCCGGTTCCGCCCCGCGGGACCCGGCTCATGCTGTGCCAGAAAGGGCGCTTCGTGGCCGATTCCGGCAACCCCAACGAGATCAATACGTCCGCAGCTGACGGCTCCGCCGCGCCCGCCCCAGGCGCGGCGTACGACGCCAGCGCGATCACCGTCCTGGAGGGCCTGGACGCGGTTCGCAAGCGCCCGGGCATGTACATCGGCTCGACGGGCGAGCGCGGCCTGCACCACCTGGTGTACGAGGTCGTCGACAACTCCGTCGACGAGGCGCTGGCCGGTCATGCGGACACCATCAACGTCACGATCCTCCCCGACGGCGGCGTGCGCGTCATCGACAACGGCCGCGGCATCCCCGTGGACATCGTGCCGTCCGAGGGCAAGCCCGCCGTCGAGGTCGTGCTGACCGTCCTCCACGCCGGCGGCAAGTTCGGAGGCGGCGGCTACGCCGTCTCCGGCGGTCTGCACGGCGTCGGCGTCTCCGTGGTGAACGCCCTGTCGACGAAGGTCGCGGTCGAGGTCAAGCGTGAGGGCTTCCGCTGGACCCAGGACTACAAGATGGGCGTCCCGACCGCCCCGCTGCAGAAGAACGAGGAGGTCTCGGAGAACGGCACCTCGGTGACCTTCTGGGCCGACGGCGACATCTTCGAGACCCTCGAGTACTCCTTCGAGACGCTCTCGCGCCGCTTCCAGGAGATGGCCTTCCTGAACAAGGGCCTGACCATCTCGCTGACCGACGAGCGCCCCGAGCACGCGGACGTGGAGAACGAGGGCCAGCCGCGCTCGGTCACGTACCACTACGAGGGCGGCATCGTCGACTTCGTGAAGTACCTCAACTCGCGCAAGGGCGAGACGGTCCACCCGTCGGTGATCGACATCGACGCGGAGGACAAGGAGCGGATGCTCTCCGTCGAGGTCGCGATGCAGTGGAACACCCAGTACAGCGAGGGTGTCTACAGCTTCGCCAACACCATCCACACCCATGAGGGCGGCACCCACGAAGAGGGCTTCCGCGCCGCGCTGACCACCCTGGTCAACAAGTACGCGCGCGAGAAGAAGCTGCTCCGTGAGAAGGACGACAACCTCACCGGCGAGGACATCCGCGAGGGCCTGACCGCGATCATCTCGGTCAAGCTGGGCGAGCCGCAGTTCGAGGGACAGACCAAGACCAAGCTCGGCAACACCGAGGCGAAGACCTTCGTCCAGAAGGTCGTGCACGAGCACCTGACGGACTGGCTGGACCGCAACCCCAACGAGGCCGCGGACATCATCCGCAAGTCGATCCAGGCGGCCACCGCCCGTGTCGCCGCCCGCAAGGCGCGCGATCTGACGCGCCGCAAGGGCCTGCTGGAGACGGCGTCGCTGCCGGGCAAGCTGAGCGACTGCCAGTCCAACGACCCCGCCAAGTGCGAGATCTTCATCGTCGAGGGTGACTCCGCCGGCGGCTCGGCCAAGTCCGGCCGCAACCCGCAGTACCAGGCGATCCTCCCGATCCGCGGCAAGATCCTGAACGTGGAGAAGGCGCGGATCGACAAGATCCTGCAGAACACCGAGATCCAGGCGCTGATCTCGGCCTTCGGCACCGGTGTGCACGAGGACTTCGACATCTCGAAGCTGCGCTATCACAAGATCATTCTGATGGCCGACGCCGACGTGGACGGCCAGCACATCAACACCCTGCTGCTGACCTTCCTGTTCCGCTTCATGCGGCCGCTGGTCGAGGCGGGCCACGTGTACCTCTCCCGTCCCCCGCTCTACAAGATCAAATGGGGCCGGGACGACTTCGAGTACGCGTACTCCGACTCCGAGCGCGACGCCCTGATCGAGCTGGGCCGCCAGAACGGCAAGCGCGTGCGCGAGGACTCGATCCAGCGCTTCAAGGGCCTCGGCGAGATGAACGCCGAGGAACTGCGGGTCACCACGATGGACGTCGACCACCGCGTGCTCGGCCAGGTCACCCTGGACGACGCGGCCCTCGCCGACGACCTGTTCTCGGTGCTGATGGGCGAGGACGTCGAGGCCCGGCGCTCCTTCATCCAGCGCAACGCCAAGGATGTCCGCTTCCTCGACATCTGAGTCGGCCCCCATCAGCCGCCGCCCGAAAGGACTTTGACCAGCAATGGCCGACGAGAACCCCCCCGTCCCCGGCGGGGAGAACCCCACCCCTGCCACGCCCGAGGGCCCCGAGGGCGCAGCCGCGGTGACGGACACCATGCGTATCGAGCCCGTGGGCCTCGAGACGGAGATGCAGCGCAGCTACCTGGACTACGCGATGTCCGTCATCGTGTCCCGCGCGCTGCCCGACGTCCGGGACGGCCTCAAGCCCGTCCACCGCCGTGTGCTGTACGCGATGTACGACGGCGGCTACCGCCCGGAGCGCGGCTTCTACAAGTGCGCCCGCGTCGTCGGTGACGTCATGGGTACCTACCACCCGCACGGCGACTCCTCGATCTACGACGCGCTGGTGCGCCTGGCCCAGCCGTGGTCGATGCGCATGCCGCTGGTCGACAGCAACGGCAACTTCGGTTCCCCGGGCAACGACCCGGCCGCCGCGATGCGGTACACCGAGTGCAAGATGGCTCCGCTGTCGATGGAGATGGTCCGGGACATCGACGAGGAGACCGTCGACTTCCAGGACAACTACGACGGCCGCAACCAGGAGCCGACGGTCCTGCCGTCGCGCTTCCCCAACCTGCTGATCAACGGCTCCGCCGGCATCGCGGTCGGCATGGCGACCAACATCCCGCCGCACAACCTGCGCGAGGTCGCCGAGGGTGCCCAGTGGTACCTGGCCAACCCCGAGGCGTCCAACGAGGAGCTGCTCGACGCGCTCATCGAGCGCATCAAGGGCCCCGACTTCCCGACCGGCGCCCTGGTGGTGGGCCGCAAGGGCATCGAGGAGGCGTACCGCACCGGCCGCGGCTCCATCACGATGCGCGCGGTGGTCGAGGTCGAGGAGATCCAGGGCCGGCAGTGCCTGGTCGTCACCGAGCTGCCGTACCAGGTCAACCCCGACAACCTGGCGCAGAAGATCGCCGACCTGGTGAAGGACGGCCGGGTCGGCGGCATCGCCGACGTCCGGGACGAGACCTCCTCCCGGACCGGGCAGCGCCTGGTGATCGTGCTCAAGCGCGACGCCGTCGCCAAGGTCGTGCTGAACAACCTCTACAAGCACACCGACCTGCAGACGAACTTCGGCGCCAACATGCTGGCGCTGGTCGACGGCGTGCCGCGCACCCTGTCGCTGGACCAGTTCATCAAGCAGTGGGTGACCCACCAGATCGAGGTCATCGTCCGCCGGACGCGCTTCCGGCTGCGCAAGGCCGAGGAGCGCGCCCACATCCTGCGCGGTCTGCTGAAGGCCCTGGACGCCATCGACGAGGTCATCGCACTGATCCGGCGCAGCGCCACGGTCGACGTGGCGCGAGAGGGCCTGATGGGCCTGCTGGAGATCGACGAGATCCAGGCCAACGCGATCCTGGAGATGCAGCTCCGCCGCCTGGCGGCCCTGGAGCGGCAGAAGATCGTCCAGGAGCACGACGAACTCCAGGCGAAGATCAACGAGTACAACCGCATCCTGGCCTCCCCCGAGCTGCAGCGCGGCATCATCAGCACGGAGCTGACGGCGATCGTCGAGAAGTTCGGCGACGACCGGCGCTCGGCGCTGGTGCCCTTCGACGGCGACATGTCCATTGAGGACCTGATCGCCGAGGAGGACATCGTCGTCACGATCACCCGCGGCGGCTATGTCAAGCGCACCAAGACGGACGACTACCGCTCCCAGAAGCGCGGCGGCAAGGGCGTGCGCGGCACGAAGCTGCGGGAAGACGACATCGTCGACCACTTCTTCGTCAGCACCACCCACCACTGGCTGCTGTTCTTCACGAACAAGGGCCGTGTCTACCGCGCCAAGGCGTACGAGCTGCCGGACGCCGGCCGTGACGCCCGCGGGCAGCACGTGGCGAACCTGCTGGCCTTCCAGCCGGACGAGCAGATCGCCCAGGTGCTGGCCATCCGCGACTACAACGCGGCGCCCTACCTGGTGCTCGCCACCCGGTCGGGCCTGGTGAAGAAGACCTCGCTGAAGGACTACGACTCCCCCCGCTCCGGCGGTGTCATCGCGATCAACCTGCGGGAGACCGACGACGGCAGCGAGGACCTGCTGATCGGCGCCGAGCTGGTCGGTCCGGCCGACGACCTGCTGCTGGTCAGCCGCAAGGCGCAGTCCATCCGGTTCACCGCGACGGACGAGTCGCTGCGCCCGATGGGCCGTGCCACTTCGGGTGTGAAGGGCATGAGCTTCCGCGAAGGGGACGAACTGCTCTCGATGAATGTCGTGCGACCGGGTACGTTCGTCTTCACCGCCACCGACGGCGGGTACGCCAAGCGCACCAGTGTGGACGAGTACCGGGTCCAGGGGCGCGGCGGACTCGGCATCAAGGCGGCCAAGATCGTCGAAGACCGGGGCTCCCTGGTCGGGGCGCTGGTGGTGGAGGAGACCGATGAGATCCTCGCCATCACCCTCGGCGGCGGCGTGATTCGCACCCGTGTCAACGAGATCAGGGAAACCGGGCGTGACACCATGGGCGTCCAACTGATCAACCTCGGTAAAAAGGATGCAGTTGTGGGCGTCGCCCGCAATGCCGAGGCGGGGGCGGAGGCCGAAGAGGTCGTCGCCGCCGAAGAGGCCGAGGGCGAGCAGCCCGTGGCCGCCGAGTCGGAGGAGTAGAAGACCGTGAGTGGAGCCGAGGGCGCCGCGGGTGGGACGGGCGCGGACGGAGGGCAGCCGATGCCGGCCGCCCTTCCGGACGCGATCGGCGGTGCCCCTGGCCCACGTACGGACAACGGCCCGCACCAGGGGGGAATCACCGTGACTGACACCCGTCCATCGCAGCACCAGCACGCCGTGCACCAGCAGACCTACGGGGGCGCGCCCGGCGCCCCGGTCGCCGAGCAGCCGCCGCAGCCCCAGCACCAGCCGGAGGGGCCGCACCAGCCGCCTCAGGCGTACGCGCCGCCGGCCGGGGGCCCCGCGACCGCGGGCGTCCGCCAGCCGCGTCCGGCGGCCCGTACCGTCCCGCGTACGCGCAAGGCGCGGCTGCGGGTGGCGAAGGCCGACCCGTGGTCGGTGATGAAGGTGAGCTTCCTGCTCTCCATCGCGCTGGGCATCTGCACGGTCATCGCGGTCGCGGTGCTGTGGATGGTGATGGACGCCATCGGCGTCTTCACGACGGTGGGCGGCACGCTCAGCGAGGCCACCTCGTCCGGCTCGGACGGCGGCTTCGACCTGGTGTCGTTCCTGTCGATGTCGCGCGTGCTGACCTTCACGGCGGTCATCGCGGTCATCGACGTCGTGCTGGCCACGGCGCTGGCCACGCTCGGGGCCTTCATCTACAACATGTCGGCCGGCATGGTGGGCGGCGTGGAGCTGACGCTGGCGGAGGACGAGTAACCGATTTTGGGCCACGGCCCCGTGTGCGCTAATCTTTCAACGCAACGCAGCGCGGGGCTATAGCTCAGACGGTTAGAGCGCTTCCCTGATAAGGAAGAGGCCACAGGTTCAAGTCCTGTTAGCCCCACCGCGTGAACGGCCCGTACGGATCATCCGTACGGGCCGTTTCCTTGTCCGCGTCGGCGGAGTTGGATCCGGTGGCAGGTCACCGTTCGATATCGACCGGTGTGTATAGTCGGGCCCGTCGGAGGACCCCCAACGCAAGAAGGACGAGGTCGCGCGGTGAAGAAGTTTCTCCTGGTCGCACTGGCCGCCATCGGCGGTCTCCTCGTGTACCGCCAGATCCAGGCGGACCGCGCCGAGCAGGACCTGTGGACGGAGGCCACGGACTCCGTTCCGGCGGGTTCCGGCGCGAGCGTCTGAGACGGCACAGCCCGGACGAAGGATTCCCGAGGCCCCGATCACGATGTGGTCGGGGCCTCGTCATGTTCGCGTCGTTGTTGCCCGACCGTGACGTGATCCGCTTGTATTTGCTGTCGCAAATCAATAGCTTCGCTGAGGCCGGAGATGTGCGAGGGGGAACAGCACATGCGACGAGGAAATGCGCTGCCACGCGGGCTTGCGGGGCCCCTGGGGGCCGTGTGCGGGCTCGCGGTGCTGGGCGCCCTGCTGGGCCCGGCCGGGACGGCGCAGGCCGCCGGCGCGGCGGCCGGCGCTGCCGGCGACGGCAACCGCGACGGACTGGTCATGGTGCTGGACTCCTCAGGCTCCATGGCGGGCGCCCGTATGGCGGCGGCCGGGCGGGCCGTCGGAGCCGTCGTGGACGCGCTGCCGGACGGCTACCCCACGGGACTGCGGGTCTACGGCGCGGGCAAGGAGCACGGCTGCGACGACACCCGGCTGCTGGAGCCCGTGCGGCCCCTGGATCGGGAGGCCCTGAAGCAGGCCGTGGCAGGCGTGCGGCCCAAGGGGGACACCCCCATCGGGCTGTCGCTGCGGAAGGCGGCCGCCGATCTGCCCGAGGGCGGGCGGCGGACGATCGTGCTGGTCTCCGACGGCGAGGACACCTGCGGGGCGCCCGAACCCTGCGAGGTGGCGGCACGGCTCGCCGGGCAGGGGGCGGACCTGCGGATCGACACCGTCGGCTTCCAGGTGCGGGGCGGCGCCCGCGAGCAGTTGGAGTGCATCGCCGCGGCGGGTCACGGCAGCTACTACGACGCCCCCGACGCCGCCTCGCTCGTGCGGCAGTTGACGCGGGCCTCCCGGCTGAGCGCGGACGCGTACCGCCTCCAGGGCCGGCGCGTGACCGGCGGGACGGGTGCCACCGGTGCTCCGGCCCTGTCCCCCGGCCAGTACGTCGACGACATCGGGCCCGGCGAGACCCGCTGGTACGCGGTGACCCTGGACGCGGCCTCCACCGCCGACCTGGCGGTGACCGCGGTGCCGCGGCCGGGTGTGAGGGCCGCGTACGGGGACGGTGTCGAGCTGCGGCTGGCAGGTACGGGAAGGTATCCCCTCACCTGCGGCTCGGACGCGGCGCACTTCGGGCAGGACGAGGGCGCGATGGTGATCGGCGGCGCCGTCAGCCGGATCCCCACTGACGACCGGGACGGTGCCTGCGACAAGGCCGGGCGCTACGTGCTGTCCGTGCACCGCACCAGCGCCGCCGGCTCCGACCGGGCCCGCTGGCCCCTGGAGTTGCGGTACGGCTCGGAGCGGCCGTTCCCGGCGGGCGCCACCCCGGCACCGGCCGCGACCCGCTACGGGGACCCGCCGGCGGCTCTTACGGGCGCACCGCACGACGTCGAGGGCGGTACGGGGTTCAACGACGCCCGCAGGCTCGGCACGGGCGTCTGGCGCGACACGCTGCTGCCCGGGCAGACGCGCTTCTACGCGGTGCGGGTGGGCTGGGGACAGCGTCTGACCTACTCCGCCGACTTCGCCAACGAACCGCTCCTGGAGGGGGGTTCCACGGCATTCTCCTTCGTGGCGACGGCTGCGTACGGGCCGGGACGGCAGCCGCTCGGCGATGCCTCCGGGGCCTCGCAGCGCCGCGGCTACTACGGGCGGCCGCTGTCCGTGGGGCTCGGCACCGTGCCGGTGACGTGGACCAACCGCTGGGCCGCGGGCGGAAGCGCCCGGGGCGCCCGTACGGCGGGCGAGCACTACGTCGCGCTGTCGCTCGGTCCGGGTGCGGCGGGGCTGGCGCGGAACGCGGCGGTGCGGGTCGTTCTCCGCGTGGACGTGACGGGTACGGAGCTGGCCGGGCCGGAGTACGGGGCATCGGCGCGCGGCGAGCCGGGCGCCGGCCGGGGCGAGGGGGAGCGGGCGGCCGCCGGGGACACGGACAGCACCGCGGGCGGCGCCCCCGCGGACACGGGAGGCTTCATGACGGCGGGCGACGCGGTCGCGGCGGCCGCGGGCGGCGCGGTGGCGCTCGCCGGGGTCGCGGCGGTGGTCCTGCTGGGCCGCAGACGGAGGGACGGGGCATGATCCGCAGGGCACTCGCATCGGCCGCGGCGCTCGCGCTGCTGGCGGGAGCGGCGGGATCGGCGTCCGCCGACCCGGCGGTCCCGGCCTGGCAGCCGCAGGGCGAGCCGATACAGGGGCGGGCGAGCACCGCGGACGCCCCACGGCTCGAACCGGGCGTCCTGTACCGGGACACCCTGGCGGCGGACGAGGGCGGCAGGAACTACGCCCTCGACCTGGACGCGGTGAGCTCGTCCTACGTCGCCGTCTTCGCGCTGCCCCGCCCGGGCACCGAGGTGGCGTACGGGGACGGCATCGAGCTGACGCTGACCAGCACCGACGGCACCCGCTGCGACAGCGGCCACCGGACGTTCTCGGCCGACGGGGCGGCGCGGCCGATCGGCACCTGGGTCAAGCGCACCATCGCCGAGGACGGGCCGTGCCAGGAGGCGCACGCGTACGTTCTGGAGGTGACGCGCACGTCGAAGGGCACCTCGGACGCCGCGCCCTGGCCCCTGCAGATCCGCCTCACCGACGAGCCGGGGCTCACCGACGGTGCCGCGCCGGGCCCCGCCCTCAGCCCCGGCACGCGGACGCCGGTGCCCGCGAGCGGCACCGCCCGCGCCACCGACGGGGGCGCGGACTTCGTGCACGCCGGGGCTCTGGGCAATGGGGTCTGGAGGGACGAGGTGCTGCCCGGTCAGACGCGCTTCTACCGGGTGCCGGTCGGCTGGGGACAACAGGCCTGGGTCGCGGCGGACTTCGCCAACGCGGATGTGACGAAGCCGGGCGGCTACAGCGGCTCCGGTGTGCGCGTGGAGGTCTACAACCCCCGCTGGGCCTTCATCGGCACCGACACCGCCTCCTACTCGGGCGAGCAGACCTCCGTCACCGCCACGACCGGCCGGGTCGCCTACGCCAACCGCCTCGAGAGCGGCGACGCCGTGACGGCGGCCCGTTTCGACGGCTCCTACTACCTGGCGGTGTCGGTGCACCCGGAGGTCGCGGGCTTCGTCGACGGGGCCGTCCCGGTCACCCTGCGGGTCGACGTCGAGGGCACCGCGCGGCCCGGGCCGTCGTACGACGGTGACCCCGGCGAGGACCTGGGCCTGCCCGGTGAGCCCGGTGCGGGGAACCCGCTGCTGCGGGCCCTCGGCTTCGCGGCGCTCGGCGCCGGCACCGTGCTGCTGCTGTCGCTCGCGGTCTGGACCGTGGCCGCGCGGCGCCGTCCAGCCGAGGTCTCAGGAGGACGCTGACAGCGCCCAGAAGCCGAAGGCGAGGCAGAGGGCCGCGACCAGCAGCATCGGCACGACGACCCTGGCGGGAGGGCCGGGGCGACGCGCGGGTGCCGGCGCGGCGGCATGGGCGGCGGTCACGGCCGGGGCGACGGCCGGGGGCGGTGGTACCGGCGGAGCGAGGGGGGCGGCGGGAGCGGCCATCGCGGGGCCGGCACCCGTCGTGGCACCCGTCGTGGTGGCCGTGTACGGACGGGTGGGCGCCGGGGCGACCGGCGCCCGCGTCGGCGGTGTGGGAGGCGTAGGGGCCGTCCCGGCCGGCCGTGGCGCGGGCGGCGGCAGGCGGAAGCTCCCGGTCTCCTCCACGGACGGCGCCGGATCCACCGGGCCGTCGGGGGAGAAGCCCGCGGGGAGCGGCCCGATCTGGTCGAAGACCTCGACGGCCTCCTCGTCCGGCTCCGGGTCCGGCAGCAGCTCGACCGCCGCAGCCAGGGCCTTGCGGGCGCCCGAGGCGGTGCGGAAGCGGGCCTCCGGGTCCGGCTGCAGCAGGGTGCCGATCACCTCCCACAGCGGCCCGGGAACGCCCTGCGGGGCCCGGGGCATGCCGTGGGCGTACTGGGTGACGACCGCCTCCGCGTCGGGTTTGCTGCCGCTGAGCAGATAGAGGGCGACCAGCCCCGTCGCGTACAGGTCGGCGGGGAAGTCCGGCTCGGCGCCGAGGAGCTGCTCCGGGGCGAAGTAACCCGGGGTGCCCACCACATAGTCGGCCGCGGTGAGTCGGGGCTCCCCCTTGCGCATGGCGATCCCGAAGTCGGACAGGCGCAGGTGCGGGCGCCCGGTGCCGGTCGCCTCCATCAGCAGGTTCGCGGGCTTGATGTCCCGGTGCACCACGCCCTCGGCGTGCACCGCCGTCAGACCGGACAGCAACTGGTCGAGCAGGCCGCTGACATAGCGCGGCGGGAGCGGGCCGTAGTCGCCGATGAGGTGCGACAGCGAGCCGCCGCGCACCAGGTCCATGGTGAACAGCACCTTGTCGTCGTCGGCCGCCCAGCTCGTGGGGGCGAGCACGTACGGGTGGTCGATGCGCAGCGCCTGCTCGCGGACGAAGCGCAGCAGGGCGTGGGCGTCCCGCTGCAGCAGCACCTTGGCCGCCACGTAGCGCCCGCGCCGCCGGTCCCAGGCGCGCCACACCTCGCCCACCCCGCCGCGGCCGATCGGATCGACCAGTTCGTACCGGCCCGCGAAGACCTCACCCATGGTGTGCGTCCGCCCCCCGCTTCCGCGCCTCGTAGTCCCGGACCGCCGCGTCGGACGGGCCGGCACCGTACACCTGGAGGAACTCTGCCAGTTGGGGGTGGCGGTGGGCGAGGGAGTCGGCCGCCTCGGCGATCTCGGCCGGTGAGGCGACCGTGTGCAGCAGCGCGCGGACCTCGTGGACGACCCGGCGTGCGGGCGGCAGCGGCGTTCCGGTCGCGCTCTGGGTGGTGCCGAGCAGCGGGGAGCCGGCCGATCCCCGGATCTCGTCCATCCGCGGCACGGCGTCCGCCGCGGTCACCGCTCCTGCGGACACCTCCGAGGCGAGGTCCTGCAGCGCCTGGAGCCGCTGCACCACCGCGGGGTTGCCGATCTTCGCGCGCTGTCCGCTCATCAGCTGGGACAGCATCGGCGCCGACAGCCCCAGCACCCCCGCCAGCCGCGCCTGGTTCAGCCCCAGGGTCTCCATGAGCCGGCGGAACAGCACGCCGAGCGGCTCGCCGTACCAGGTGCGCTGCATGTCCTGGACGCGGGTGGTGGCGTCCGGCTGCGAGGTGTCCATTGCGGGCTCCTGACGGGGGACCTTTGCGGCCGCGAACTTGCCCGTCATCCTACGGACCCCCGATACTCGGTCGGTGATCGTCTCCGCAGCCGGTACGCTGGTCTGCGGCACGGGGCCTTAGCTCAGTTGGTAGAGCGCCGTCTTTGCATGGCGGATGTCAGGGGTTCGACTCCCCTAGGCTCCACACCGTCCGACCGGGCCGGGAACCTCATCGAGGTCCCGGCCTGTCGTGTGTCCGGAGCCGGGTGCGGGGTCGCCCTTCCGGTCCTTGCGGGAGCGCCGGAGTGAATCTGGGGCAGAATCGGCGGCGTGCGTTTCGGCATTCTGGGGGAGACGAGAGCGCTGCGGGACGACGGGGGCACCGCCTCCGTCGGAGGCCCGGGACGGCGGGCGCTGCTGGCGATGCTGCTGCTGGAGGCGGGCCGGATCGTCAGCACCGAGCGGCTGATCGACGGGCTGTACGGGGACGAGCCGCCGGCCGGGGTCGGCAATGCGCTGCAGTCCCAGGTCTCACGGCTGCGCGCGGCCGTCGGCGTGCCGATCGAGCGCCCTCCCGGGGGCTACCGGCTGGTGGTCGCCCGGGACGAGGTGGACGTGCACCGCTTTGAACGCCTCGCGGCCGAGGGCCGGGAGGCGCTGGCCGCCGGTGAGCCGGGGAAGGCCGCGGGTCTGCTGCGCGGTGCGCTGGACCTGTGGCGGGGCTCCGCCCTGGCGGACGTGGGCGAAGCTCCCTTCGCGCGGGCGCAGGCGACACGGCTGGAGGAACTGCGGATCGCGGCGGTGGAGGACCGGATCGCGGCCGAGCTGGCTCTGGACGCACGGCACCACCGGGAACTCGTCGCCGAGCTGCAGGAGCTGGTCGTCCGTTATCCGCTGCGGGAACGGCTGCGGGCCCAGTTGATGCGCGCGCTGTACAGCTGCGGCCGCCAGTCCGAGGCGCTGCGGGTGTACGAGGACGCGCGGCGCGAGCTCGCCGAGTCCCTCGGCGCGGACCCCGGCCCGGAGCTGGCCCAGGCCCATCTGGCGGTGCTGCGCGGCGAGCCGGGCCCGGCTCGTCCCGCGCCGGCCTCCGTCTCCGGGGGCGCGCCGGATGGCGGGGCGTCGGTTGTTTCACGTGAAACACCGTCCGCGGGCGACCCGGCCGCGTCTTTCCTCCGGTACGGCCTGCCCGCCCAGCTGACCAGCTTCATCGGACGTGAGGAGGAGCTGGCACGGATCGGCGAGCGGCTCGCCGACGTCCGGCTGGTCACCCTGATCGGCCCGGGCGGCGCGGGAAAGACGCGTGTCGCCGTGGAGGCGGCCGGACGGCACAGGGGGGAGGTCTGCTTCGTGGACCTCTCGGGGCTGACCCATGGCTCCGAGGTGCCGCAGGCGATCGCCGGGGCCCTGGGCCTGCGGGAGGCGGGCCCGCTCGCCGGGGCCGCGGGGCGTGAGGCAGCCGGCCCGGAAGGCGCTCCGCTCGCCCGCCTGGCGGCCGCCCTGGCCGACCGGGACCTGCTGCTCGTGCTGGACAACTGCGAGCACCTGATCGCCGACGCGGCCCGGATCACCGCGGAGCTGCTGGCCGCCTGCCCGCGGGTAAGGGTGCTGGCGACCACCCGGGAGGCGCTCGGCGTCAACGGCGAGACGCTCTGCCCGCTGGAACCGCTGCCCCTGCCGCTGCCCGGTGCGCCGGAGAAGGACGTGCTCGGCTCCCCCGCCGTCCGGCTGTTCCTGGAGCGTGCTGCCGCCGTGAGCCCGTCCGGTCGGCTGCCCGACGCCGAGGCCGCCGCCCGGATCTGCCGTGCCCTGGACGGCGTCCCGCTCGCCATCGAGCTGGCCGCCGCCCGCCTGCGGTCGCTGTCGGCCGCCGACATCGCCGCCCGGCTCGGGGATGGGCTCGCCGGGCCGGGTGACCGCTTCAGGCTGCTCTCCCGGGGCAGTCGCACCGCCCAGCCGCGCCAGCGGACCCTGCGCGGTGTCGTGGACTGGAGCTGGGAGCTGCTGCCCGAGGACGAGCGCACCGTGCTGCGCCGCGCCTCCGTCTTCGCCGGGGGCTGGACCCTGCCGGCCGCCGAGGCGATCTGCGCGGGGCCGGTGGACGGTCCGGCGGGCGGGGAGAGTATCGACGCCGAGGACATGCTCGATCTGCTCGCCTCCCTCGCCGACAAGTCGCTGCTGGTGGTGGACCGTCCGGACGGGGACAGGGACGGGGACGGGGACGGAGAAGGCGCGGGCGGTGTCCGCTACCGGCTGCTCCAGACCATCAGGGCGTACGCCGCCGAACGCCTGGCGGAGACGGGCGAGTCGGAGGCGCTGCGTGAGGCGCACGCCGCGTACTTCCTCGATCTTGCGCTGACCGCCGACCCGTGGCTGCGTCGCGCCGAGCAACTGCAGTGGCTGCGCCGCCTCACCGCCGACCACGACAACCTGCACGCCGCGCTGCGCGGTTCGGTGGCCGCGGGCGACACCGCCCTGGCGCTGCGGCTGCTCGCCGCCCTGTGCACGTACTGGATGCTGCGCGGCATACGGTACGAGGGCGCCCGGCCCGCCCGCGAACTGCTGGCGGCGACCGGGCCCGGCGGGCCGCCGGGGCTGGCGGAGGAGTACGCGCTGTGCGTGATCACCGCCGCCTCCGTCACCGCCGACCAGGCCGAACTCGCCGTCCACCTGGCGGCCGCCACGGACGTCGTCGCCGGGCTCGGCGGGATGGCCCGCCGCTACCCGGTGCTGAACCTGCTCTGGGCGCCCTTCGCCGGGGTGCCGGACGACGAGACGTACGCCCGGTACGCGACGAGCGCGGCGACCCTCGTCGAACCCTGGCAGCAGGCACTGGTCCACGTCGGCTCGGGATTCCGCGCGTGGATGGTCGGCGGGGACATCGCCGCCGCCGACACGGAGTTCGGCCGGGCCCTCGCGGGGTTCCGCGCCCTGGGCGACCGCTGGGGGGCCACGATGGCCCTCACCCAGCTCGCCTGGCTGTCCGGCGCCCGCGGTGACGTGGCGCGGGCCGTGGGGCTGATCGACGAGGCCCTCGGCCACGCCGCCGAGCTGGGCGCCACCGAGAGCGTCGCCGAACTGCTCGGGGAGCGCGGCAGATGCGGTCTGCGGGCCGGACGGTACGAGCAGGCCCGGGCCGACTTCACGCGCGGTCTGGAACTCGCCCGCGGCTGCGGCGCCCGGGAGATGTTCGCCGGGGCCCACCTGGGCCTCGGCGAGTGCGCCCGGCTGACCGGCGACCTCGTCGAGGCGCGGCGGCTGTCGGGGCTGGCCCTGTCCGAGTCGCTGGACGGCTGGTACACCGGCGAGAGCGCCCGCGCCGAGGCGTACATCGCCCTCGGCAGGATCGCCCTCGAGGAGGGCGGCACGGCCGCCGCCCGCGGGTATTTCCGTGAGGCGGCCGACGTGGAGCACGGAGCCCGCGACCTGCCGCTCGCGGCGAACCTCGCCGACGCCTTCGCCGGGCTCGAACTCGCCGAGGGGGAGCCGGCTCGGGCCGCCGAACTCCTGGGCCTGGGCCGCGCGCTGCGCGGTCCGCAGGTGCCGGCCGGTCCCGACGCCGCCCGCACCGGGGACGCCGTGCGGGACGCCCTCGGCGAACCGGCCCACGACGAGGCGCTGGCGCGCGGTGCACGGCTTCCCTCCGACCGGGCGCTGCGGGCGCTGACCGCGCTGACCGGGCACCCGTAGCCGCCGGTCAGCGCGCGGTGCGTGGGCGGTCAGCGTCCACGCGCACCGTGTCGGCCATGACGAATCCCGCAAGCACACACGACGCCGCGGCCTCGGCCCCCGCGGCCCCCGCCCGGCACCGGTGGGCGGCACTCGCCGTCTGCTGCCTGGCCGCCATGCTCCTCGGCGTCGACAACAGCGTGCTCAACTACGCCATCCCCTCGCTGCTGCGGGACATGGGCCCCTCCGGCACCGAGATCCTGTGGATCTCCGACGTCTACGGCTTCGCCATGGGCGGCCTGCTGGTCGTCATGGGCAACCTCGGCGACTGGCTCGGCCGCAAGCGGATGATGCTGCTGGGCGCCGCCGCCTTCGGTGTGGCGTCGCTGCTCACCGCCTACGCCCCCACTCCCGGGACACTGATCGCCGGCCGCGCGCTGCTCGGCGTCGCCGGGGCGGCGATGGTCCCCTCCACGCTCTCCGTCGTTCGGCACGCCTTCACCGATCCCAGGGAGCGCACCACGGCGATCGGGATCAGCAGCGGCGTCGGCGCCGCGAGTTTCGCGCTCGGCCCGGTCGTCGGCGGCCTGCTGCTGGACCACTTCTGGTGGGGCTCGGTCTTCCTGATCAACGTCCCGCTCATGGCCGTCGTCCTGGTGGCCGGTGTCCTGGTGCTGCCCGAGTCCCGCAACCCGCGCCCGGGCCGGCTCGACTGGATGGGTGTGCCGCTGTCGGTCGTCGGTGTCGTGGGCGCCGTCTACGCGATCAAGGAGGGCTTCCGGGACGGCGCGGACCACGCGCCCGTGTGGATCGCCGCGTCGGTCGGGGCGGCGGCCCTGACGCTGTTCGCCCGCCGCCAGGTGCGCGTCGAGGAACCCCTGATCGACCTGCGGCTGTTCCGCAACCCGGCCTTCAGCGGCGCGGTCGGCTCCAACCTGGTCATGATCTTCGCCTCGTCCACGCTGTCGCTCGCCTTCTCCCTGTACTTCCAGGTCGTCCGCGGCTGGTCGCCCCTCACCGCGGGGCTGGCACTCCTCCCCGGCCCGCTGGCCGCGGCCTTCGCCGCTCCGGCGGCCACCGCGCTGATCCCCCGGCTGGGCCGGGCCCGGGTGGTGGCACTCGGGCTGGTGCTGCTGTCCGCGAGCACCGCGGCGCTCGGCTCGCTGTCCTCGCCGGGGACGCCGTACTGGGGGCTGCTGGCGCCGCTGGTCGTCAACGGCGCGGGCATCATCCTGATCGTCTCCGTCACCAACGACACGATTCTGGCGAGCGCCCCCAAGGCGCGGACCGGCGCGGCCGCCGCCGTCTCGGAGACCGCCATGGAGATGGGCGGCTCGCTGGGCATCGCGGTCCTCGGCTCGCTGCTCGGCGCGGTCTACCGCGACGCCCTCGTCCTGCCCCCTGGGCTGCCGGCGGGCACCGCGGACTCCGCCCGGGAGTCGGTCGGCGGGGCCGCCGAGGCGGCCGCGCGGGTACCCGGGGCGGACGGGATCGCGCTGCTGACGGCCGCGAAGGACGCCTTCTGCCACAGCGTGCAGGTCACCGCCGTGGTGGGGGCGGTGCTGCTCGCCGTGGGCGCCGTCGCGGCGCTGTACACCCTGCGCGGGGTGCCGGCGGAGATCCCCGACCCGGAGGCCGAGGAGGAGGTCCTGCCGCCGGCCGTGCCGTCCCGACGGTGACCTGCGACGCGTACGGCGGAGGGCGGCGGACCCGTCACGGGTCCGCCGCCCTTCTGCCTGCCGTGTCGCACCGCCGCCGGTGCCCGGGCCGTCACGTCACGGGTAGGTGTCCCCGCGGTCGCGGCGGTCGTCGGCGTCCGACTCGGCCTGCTTGGCCTGCACCTCCGGGTCGAGGGCGTCCACCGGTGAGCCGTCGACCTTGCCGAACGAGGCGTCTGCCTCGACGCCGCCGTTGAGGGAGGCGCGGTCGGCGACCTCGGTGGCGGGCGCGGGCTCCACCAGCCAGTCGGGGTTGGTCTGCTTGCTCCACCACTTCCAGGCCGCGAAGCCAGCCCCGGCGACGAGGCCCGCCAGCAGCAGGCCCTTGGCGAACCGCCCGTTGCGGGCCCGGCGCTCGCGGCGGCGCTCCAGCTTGCGGATGTCGTCCGCCGTGACGTGGCTGCGCAGCACGGCGACGGCGGCGGCGCTGCGGGCGGCCGCCTCCTCCGCGGCCGGGGCCGCGACACTGCGCACGGTGGTCACCGCCTGGCCCATCCGCGGCGCCGTGAACTCCGCCGCGAGACGGGCGGTGTCACGGGTGCGCCGGGCGGCGGTCCCCACCTTCTGCTGGACGCCCGGCGGCACCGCCGCCAGGGCTTGGTCGAGACGCGCCGCCAGGTGCGCGTCGTACTGAGACCGGGCCGCCGCGCGCGCCTGCCGCCCGGCCGCCGACACCCGCGGTGCCAGGTAGATCCTGGCCTCGTCCGCGTAGTGCACGGCGTTGACCTTCGCTGTGTCGGCGTACGGCGCCACCACGTCCGCGGCGTGCCGCACGCTGTCCCTCGTCCTCTCGGCTGCGTCGCGCACGCTGTCGATGCGGGTCACGAGAACCTCCTCCTCGGTGGCGTTCGGTTTTCGCCTTTCCACCCGGTTTGAAATCATGCCCGCCGCCGCTGGGTACGGCATGTGCGTACGGGCATCCGGGTCAAGGGGGGCCTTCACCGACGATGCCACCGGAGGACCTGCGGCGCGACAGGTGCCTGCGGGATGCCGCGGCATGCGAGGATTTGCCCCTGTCAGTGAGGACTATGGAAGGCAAGATCGTGGCCGAGCAGCTCTACGCCACCCTGAAGACCAACCACGGGGACATCACCGTCCGGCTGCTGCCGAACCACGCGCCGAAGACGGTCAAGAACTTCGTGGAGCTCGCCGAGGGCGGCAGGGAGTGGACGGACCCGCACACCGGCCGGACCTCCCACGACCCCCTCTACGACGGCACGGTCTTCCACCGGGTCATCTCGGGTTTCATGATCCAGGGCGGCGACCCGCTGGGCAACGGCACCGGCGGTCCCGGCTACCAGTTCCCCGACGAGTTCCACCCGGACCTCGGCTTCACCAAGCCCTACCTCCTGGCCATGGCGAACGCCGGCCCGGGCACCAACGGCTCGCAGTTCTTCATCACGGTCGCGCCGACCGCGTGGCTCACCCGCAAGCACACGATCTTCGGCGAGGTCACCGACCCCGCCAGCCAGAAGGTCGTGGACTCCATCGCGACCACCCCCACCAATCCGCGCACCGAGCGTCCGCGGGAGGACGTCGTGATCCAGAGCGTCGTGATCGAGCGTCGCTAGCCTCCCGGGAACCCGAACGCCCCGCCCGTGCGTATGACGGGCGGGGCGATTCCGCTGCGAAGGGCTGAGACATGACCGACCAGGCCGTCCGCTGCTACCGGCACCCGGACCGGGAGACCGGGATCCGCTGCTCGCGCTGTGAGCGGCCGATCTGCCCGGAGTGCATGATCAACGCGTCGGTCGGCTTCCACTGCCCGGAGTGCGTGCGGGAGGGCCGTCGCGCGGCCCAGGCCGCGGAACCCCGTACGGTGGCGGGCGGCCCGGTCGCCGGGGACCCCCGGCTGGTCACCAAGATCCTGATCGGGCTGAACCTGCTGGTCTTCCTGCTCGCGCAGGTCGAGGGCAGGTCGTTCGTCAACGCGCTGGGGCTCTTCACCCCGTGCTACGTCCCCGGCAGTGTGCAGTGCGGCGTGGCCGGCGGACCCGGTGAGTGGTACCGGCTGGTGAGCTCGATGTTCCTTCACCAGGAGTTCGCGCACATCGCCTTCAACATGCTCTCGCTGTGGTGGATCGGCGGTCCGCTGGAGACGCTGCTCGGCCGGGCCCGCTACACCGCGCTCTACCTGATCGCGGGGCTGGGAGGCAGCGCGCTGGTGGTGCTGCTGGCCCCGGAGACGCTGACCCTGGGCGCCTCGGGCGCGATCTACGGGCTCTTCGGCGCGACGGCCGTCTTCGTGAAGCGGCTGCGGATGGACATGCGGCCGGTCCTGGTCCTGCTGGGGCTGAACCTGCTGTTCACCTTCACCTGGGGCGGCATCAGCTGGCAGGCGCACATCGGCGGTCTTGTCGTCGGCGTGATCATCGCCGTCGCGATGGCGTACGCGCCTCGCTCGCGCCGGGCGCTGGTCCAGTGGGGGACGTGCGCGGCGATGCTGGTGGCCGTGGCGGTCACGGTGTGGGCCGGGGTCGCGAATATCTCCGCGTAGGCCGTAACGCGCAGCGTTGATCAGACGTTATCCACAGAGAGGCGGAAGCCTCCTGTGCATCTTGTGGGCAAGCCGTGCGGGTACCCGTCCACACCATCTCTGACCTGCAAGATCAATGAAAGACCGGTGGTCCGTACATCGGACCACCGGTCCCACCGGTGTCAACCGGCTGGTGGTTATCCACAGATCATGCGACCTTTTCAACACTGTGGATGACGCCTGTGGATAACTGTGCGAGCTGCTACTTCCACTGCGTGGACACGACGAACCCGCCCGCGATGAAGCCGAAGCCGACCGCGATGTTCCAGTTGCCCAGTTGCTCGATCGGGAAGCTGCCCTGCGTCACGTAGAAGACCACGATCCACGCCAGGCCGACGAGGAACAGCGCCAGCATGAGCGGAGCCACCCAGCCGCGGCCGGACTGCAGCTTTATGGGGGTGGTCTTCTCCGGGGGCGGAGTGAAGTCGGCCTTCTTGCGGATCCGTGACTTCGGCACGAGGGACTCTCCTGTCGATGCGCTGCGTAACCGCGCGTGTGACGTCTTGTGTGAGCGGCCGGACGACTGGAGGGACCATGTCTCCGGGCGTCCGTTAGCGTAGTGCTTCCTCGGGTTGGAAGGAGATAAGGCTACGGTGAGCAATCCGGTTGACGTCTCCCCAGCCCGCCGATCCGCCCGGTCTGTGGTGCTTCGTGTGCTCAGCGCCGGGGTGTTCGCCATGGCGGGTCTGCTGTTCTGGATGAGTTTCGACACCGCCAAGGGCCTGGACATCCGCACCGACGACCCGCTGCTGCGCCTGTCGGACCGCGTCCAGGAGAAGAGCCGCCAGAACGAGCAACTGGACAACGAGCTCGCCGGGGTGCGCAAGGACGTCGACGGACTCGCCCACACGGACAGCGGCGTCAGCGACGCCGCCCGGAAGCAGCTGGCGCGGCTCGGCGCCGAGGCCGGCACCGTCAAGCTCACCGGTCCCGCCGTCTCCGTCACCCTGAACGACGCGCCGCCGGACGCGACCCCGCTCGTCCCGGGCGTGCCGGACCCGCAGCCGAACGACCTCGTCATCCACCAGCAGGACCTGCAGGCCGTGGTCAACGCCCTGTGGGCGGGCGGCGCCTCCGGCATCAAGGTGATGGACCAGCGGCTGATCTCCACCAGCGCGGTGCGCTGCGTCGGCAACACCCTCATCCTTCAGGGGCGCGTCTACTCCCCGCCGTACACCATCACGGCCGTCGGCGACCAGGAGAAGCTGCACAAGGCGCTGGACGCGAGCCCCGCGATCCAGAACTACCTGCAGTACGTCCAGGCCTACGGGCTCGGCTGGAAAGTCGAGGACGACCGACGGGTGACTCTTCCCGGCTACTCCGGCACAGTGGATCTGCGGTACGCCAAGCCTGTGGGGTGAGCATGCGCCTGGTGGTGCGGACGCTGAGCGAGTTGTGCATCACCGTGGGCGCGCTGATCGTGCTCTTCGTCTGCTACGTGCTGTTCTGGACCGGCGTGCGGGCGGACCGGGCGATGGACGGGGAGATCGACCGGCTGGAGGACCGCTGGGCGACCGGGCCGGTCTCCGTGGCCGAGCCGTCCCCCGGGGGCACTGACGGTCCCTCCCCTTCGGCCTCCGCCACCGGGTTTCCCGAGCCGTCCGCGCCGGCCGTGGCGCCGTACCGGGACGGCAGGGCCTTCGCGGTGATGTACGTCCCGCGGCTGGGGCGCTCCTGGCACAAGCCGGCGCTGGAGGGGAGGGGCACCGGCACCCTGAAGAAGGGGCTCGGCCACTACGCGAACACCGCCCGGCTCGGCGCCGTGGGCAACTTCGCCGTCGCCGGCCACCGCCGCACCTACGGCGACCCGTTCAAGGACTTCCCCAGGCTGCGCAAGGGCGACGAGGTGGTCCTGACCGACGGGCGCACCTGGTACACCTACGAGATCGACCGCGCACCCTACCGCACGGTCCCCATCGACGTCGCTGTGATCGATCCCGTCCCGCGGAAGTCCGGATACACCGTTCCGGGCCGCTATCTGACCCTGACCACCTGCGATCCCGAGTGGGGCCACAGCCACCGGCTCATCACCTGGGGGCACCTGGAATCCACACAGCCCGTGGAGGACGGTATGCCGGAGGGCTTGTCGGGCTAATCTTGGGCGAGGCACGGCACGGAAGGCAGGAAGGCGGCGCATGTACGGCTGGATCTGGCGGCATCTGCCGGGCAACGTGTGGGTGAAGGCTCTCCTTTCGCTGGTGCTGGTCGTCGCCGCCGTCTACATGCTGTTCCAGTACGTCTTCCCATGGGCGGAGCCGCTGCTGCCGTTCGGGGACGTCACCGTCGACGAGGGGATGCCGGCCGGCCGATGAGCGCGCGCATCCTCGTCGTGGACAACTACGACAGCTTCGTCTTCAACCTGGTCCAGTACCTGTACCAGCTGGGCGCCGAGTGCGAGGTGCTCCGCAACGACCAGGTGGAGCTCTCCCACGCCCAGGACGGCTTCGACGGCGTCCTGCTCTCGCCCGGCCCCGGCACCCCCGAGGAGGCCGGCGTCTGCGTCGACATGGTGCGCCACTGCGCCGCCACCGACGTCCCGGTCTTCGGCGTCTGCCTCGGACTGCAGTCCATGGCGGTCGCCTACGGCGGCGTGGTGGACCGGGCGCCCGAACTGCTGCACGGCAAGACCTCCCTGGTGACCCACGAGGGCCACGGGGTCTTCGCCGGGCTGCCGACGCCGTTCACCGCGACCCGCTACCACTCGCTGGCGGTCGAACGGGACACGGTGCCGGAGGAGTTGGAGATCACCTCCTGGACGGAGAGCGGCATCATCATGGGACTGCGGCACCGCAGCGCCCGGGTGGAGGGCGTCCAGTTCCACCCCGAGTCGGTGCTCACCGAATGGGGGCACCGGATGCTCGCCAACTGGCTCGTGGAATGCGGCGACAAGGGAGCCGTCGAGCGTTCCGCGGGCCTCGCGCCTGTGGTCGGAACCAGGGCGTGACTGCGTGACCGCGCATCGGCACTTCGGTGACACCGCCGAATTCGCCGCCGCGGTGGAGGGCTTGGCCGACCCGCTCAGCGACCCGCTGCCCCACACCGCCCGGCACGCGGCCCGGCCCGCGCAGGAAGCCGCGGCGGAGCCCGCCGGGGAGTCGCTCACGGAGCCTTCCGCCGAGCCCGCCACGACGTCGCCCGCCACCGCGCAGCCGGTCGCGCCCCAGGCCTCGGTCCCGGGCCGGCGGACGTACGAGCAGGGCGTCCAGGGGTCCGTGCGACCCGCCTACGAGGCGCCGCCCGCCGTTCCGTGGCCGTCCGCGTCGCCCGCGCCCGTGCCCGCGCCGGCTCCAGAGGAGCCGCCCGAGCCGCGCCCCCGGCACAGGGGGCCGGCCGAACAGCCGTACACCGAGGGGGCCAGGCCCGTCCGGCGCCCTCTCACCGACGAGGAGCGGGCCGCCGCGCGCCGACGCGTCGCGGGGGCGCCCGGGGACACCATGGCGATGCCCGCGGTGACCGGGCCGGAGCCCCAACGGGAGCGCGACCCCGGGGACCCGGAGCGGGAGAAGGCGGCCCAGCCGTCCCCCGACGCCCTGGCTCCCGAGGGCGGCGGCCGTGCCGCCCGCCGGAAAGCGGCCCAGGAGGCCGCACGGCGCGGTGGCAGGGGACGGAGGCGTTCCGGTCCCGCCGCGGCCTCCCAGGCCGCCACAGAGGCCGCCACGGCCCCCATGGCGTCGAGCCCGGCCGCCCCGAGGTCCCGCATGGAGGCCCGGCGCGCGGCGCGCGCGGCCAAGGAGAGCCCCGCGGTGATCGCCAGCAGGGTCGCCGGCGAGCTGTTCATCACCCTGGGCGTGCTGATGCTGCTCTTCGTCACCTACCAGCTGTGGTGGACCAACGTCCTCGCCCACCAGCAGGCCGGCGGCGCCGCCAACAACCTGCAGAAGCAGTGGGAGGGCGAGAAGGGGCCGAACCGCGATCCCGGCGCCTTCACCCCCGGGCAGGGCTTCGCGATCATGTACATCCCCAAGCTGGACGTGAAGGCGCCGATCGCCGAGGGCATCGACAAGCACAAGGTGCTGGACAAGGGCATGATCGGCCACTACTCCGGCGAGCTGGAGACGGCCATGCCCTGGGACAAGAAGGGCAACTTCTCCCTCGCCGCGCACCGCAACACCCACGGCGAACCGTTCCGCTACGTCAACAAGCTGGTGGCGGGGGACAAGGTCGTGGTCGAGACCGAGAGCACGTACTACACGTACGAGGTCACGAGCATGCTGCCCTCGACCCCGCCCTCCAACATCTCGGTGATCAAGCCGATCCCCGTCGGATCGGGCTTCACCAAGCCCGGCCGCTACATCACACTGACCACGTGCACACCGGAGTTCACCAGCAAGTACCGGTTGATCGTCTGGGGCAAGATGGTCGAGGAACGGCCGCGCAGCAAGGGCAAGCCGGACGCCCTGGTCGAGTAGGCCAGGTACGGACGCACACAGATCGGGGCAAGTGGTGACGACCACGCAGCATGACCGCGCCCGGGAGGCCGTGCCGACCCGGCGCCGCCTCTCGTGGCTCGCCGCCACCGTCAGCCTGATCGGTGAACTCCTCATCACCGCGGGCGTGATCCTGGGCCTCTTCGTCGTCTACTCCCTGTGGTGGACGAACGTCCTGGCCGACCGTGCCGCCAAGCAGGACAGCGACGCCATACGGCGCCAGTGGGCCGACAGCGCCCCGGGCAAGCTCGACACCAAGGGCGGCATCGGCTTCCTCCACGTCCCCGCCATGGGCAAGGACTACGAGGTCCTGGTGACGAAGGGCACCACCACGAAGGTGCTCAACGAGGGCGTCGCCGGCTACTACACGGACCCCGTCGAGTCGGCCATGCCCTGGGACAAGAAGGGCAACTTCACGCTCGCCGCGCACCGCGACGGCCACGGCGCCAAGTTCCACAACATCCACAAGATCAAGGACGGCGACCCGATCGTCTTCGAGGACCGCGACACCTGGTACGTCTACAAGGTCTACAAGGTGCTCCCCGAGACCTCGAAGTTCAACGTCGAGGTCATCGACCAGATCCCGAAGGAGAGCGGCAAGAAGAAGGCCGGCCGCTACCTCACGCTCACGACCTGCACCCCGGTCTACACCTCGCGCGACCGCTACATCGTGTGGGCCGAACTCGTCCGCACCCAGAAGGTGGACGCCCAGCGGACGCCTCCGGCGGAGCTGGGCTGAGGCGAAGGCGAAGGCGCCTTCGCCTTCGCCGGCGCGCGCGAACGGAAGGGGCCGCGGACACCGAGTCCGCGGCCCCTTCCGTGTCCGGGCGCGGGGCCGGGCAGCGGGGGCGGGCGAACGGCCCCGGACCCTCGCGGGCAGTAATGAAGCGGGGAGGCGGTCACCGTGGTGACCGCCTCCCCGCTTCGTCAGGCGTGGTGACCGGCTGCGTCAGCCGCCGCCGCCTCCGTTGATGAAGCCGCCGCCTCCGTTGTTGCCGCCGTTCGGGTTGTCCTGGGCGAAGAGCGTCAGGGTGTCACCCGGCTTCACCGGGGTGCCGGGCAGCGGGAACTGGTTGGTCACGATGGCGCCGTCGTTCTGCGAGGAGTTGCCGACGAAGTTGATCTTCAGACCGAGTTCGTTGGCCTGGGCTTTGGCATCCCCGAGCGTCCCGTTCCTCAGCTCGGGCATCTGGCTCGTGGACGGGGGCTTGGCGACGAACAAAGTCACCGAGCTGCCGGCCGTGAGCTTGCTGCCACCCCGCGGGTTCTGGTCGACGATCTTGCCCTGTGGCTGGTCCGCCGACTCACGGTCCTGCGTGGTGACCTTCAGTCCTTGGTCCTCAAGGGTCTTCTTGGCCTGCGCCACGTCCTGGCCGATCACGTCGAGGACCACGACCTCTTCGGGCGCCACGGCCACGGTCAGCGTGATCGTCGTGCCCTTGGCACGCTTCGAGCCGCCCTTGGGGTCCTGCTTGAGGACGGTGCCCTCGTCCTCGCTGGAGGTCTGGGACTGCTTGTCGACCTCGAAGCCCGCGTCCTTCAGCTCGCTCTCGGCGTCGTCGAAGGAGTCACCGGTGACATCCGGGACGTCGACCTTCTCGGTTCCCTTGGAGAGCTGCAGGGTGACGGTCTGGTCCTTGGGGATCTTGCTGTTGACCTCGGCCGACTGCTTGCAGACCTTGTCCTTGGGCTGGTCGGCACAGAAGACCGGGTCGCCGAAGGCGATGGTGATCTCGCCGTTCGCCGCCTTGGTCTCGGCTTCGGACTTGGAGTCGCCGACGAACTGCGGGACGCTCACCGTGCCGCTGCCCTCGTTGCCGCCGAACATCGCCTTGCCCATGAAGATCGCGCCGATCAGGACCAGGACGGCCGCGACGACCAGCAGGATCGTGGACGTGTTGCTCTTCTTCGGCTTGCGCCGGCCGCCGCCGCCCTGGGGCTGGTCGTAGCCAAAGCCGCCGTCGTCGTCCCGCATGGGCGGCAGCATCGAGGTGCCGGCGTCCTGCTGGGGCGGGAGGGCCGTGGTGGGTGCGTCGTTGCCGTAGCCGCCGTAGCCGCCGCCGTTGTATCCGACGGAGCCCAGGGCGACCGTCGCGGCGACGGGCTGGCCGTCGAGGCAGGCCTCGATGTCGGCGCGCATCTCGTCGGCGGACTGGTAGCGGTAGTCCGGGTCCTTGGTCAGCGCCTTGAGGACGATGGCGTCCATCGCCGGCGAGACCTCGGGGTCGTAGATGCTCGGCGGCTGCGGCTCCTCGCGCACGTGCTGGTACGCCACCGCCACCGGGGAGTCGCCGACGAAGGGCGGTCGCACGGTGAGCAGCTCGTACAGCAGGCAGCCCGTGGAGTACAGGTCGGAGCGCGCGTCGACGCTCTCGCCCTTGGCCTGCTCCGGGGAGAGGTACTGGGCGGTGCCGATCACGGCCGCGGTCTGCGTCATGGTCATGCCGGAGTCGCCCATGGCGCGGGCGATGCCGAAGTCCATGACCTTGACCTGACCGTTCCGGGTCAGCATCACGTTCGCGGGCTTGATGTCGCGGTGCACGATGCCGGACCGGTGGCTGTACTCCAGGGCCTGGAGGATGCCGATGGTCATCTCCAGGGACCGCTCCGGCAGCAGCTTGCGGCCGGAGTGGAGCAGCTCGCGCAGGGTGGACCCGTCCACGTACTCCATGACGATGTACGGGATGGAGACCCCGTCGACGTAGTCCTCACCGGTGTCGTACACGGCGACGATCGACGGGTGGTTCAGCGAGGCGGCCGACTGGGCCTCACGGCGGAACCGGGCCTGGAAGGACGGGTCGCGGGCGAGGTCCACCCGGAGCGTCTTCACGGCGACGGTGCGGCCGAGCCGGGTGTCATGGGCGATGTACACCTCGGCCATGCCACCGCGGCCGAGCACCGAGCCCAGCTCGTACCGGCCGCCGAGGCGACGCGGCTCTTCCATAGCGCTTGCCCTTCCTAAACCGTCCGTGTGGCTGCTCGGGCATACCGTACCCGCCGCCGCGTGCCGATCCCGGTCCTCGCCGGTAGCCGATATACGACCGGTATCGCGACGTGCGACTTAACGCACATCCATGGATACGGTGTGACCGGCATCACTTGTTCAGCACGGCCTCCATGACACTCTTGGCGATTGGCGCGGCGAAGCCGCCGCCAGAGATGTCGCCGCGGTTCGCGCTGGCGTCCTCGACCACGACGGCGACGGCGACCGGGGAGCCCTTGTCGGTCTTCGCGTATGAGATGAACCACGCGTAAGGACTCTCACTGTTGTCGATGCCGTGCTGGGCGGTACCGGTCTTTCCACCGACCGTGACGCCCGGGATCCGGGCGTTCTTGCCGGTGCCCTCCTCGACCACGGTCTTCATGATGTCCTGCAGCTTCTGCGCGTTTTCGGCGCTGAGCGGCTGCGAGAACTCCTTCGGCTTGGTTTGCTCGACGATCGCGTTGTTCGGCGCCCGCAGCTGGCTGACCATGTACGGCTCCATCAGCTTGCCGTCATTGGCGATCGCGGAGGCGACCATGGCCATCTGCAGCGGGGTGGCGGCCGTCTCGAACTGGCCGATGGACGACAGGGCCGTCTGCGGCTTGTCCATGGTCTTGGAGATGTTGCTCGCCTCGGCGCGGACCGGAACGAAGAGCTGCTGGTTGAAGCCGAACTTCTCGGCCTCTTCCACCATCTTGTCGCGGCCGAGGTCGGCGCCGATCTTGCCGAAGACCGAGTTGCAGGAATACTGGAGCGCCACACGCAGGGTGGCGTTCTTGCAGGGGATGTTCCCCTCGTTCTCCAGCGGTGTGGTGGTGTTCGGCAGGATGTAGGGCACCGGCGAGTCC
The DNA here is from genome assembly GCF_033792735.1 of Streptomyces sp. PA03-3a. Taxonomy (NCBI): domain Bacteria; kingdom Bacillati; phylum Actinomycetota; class Actinomycetes; order Kitasatosporales; family Streptomycetaceae; genus Streptomyces; species Streptomyces sp. PA03-3a. The sequence goes on along the minus strand of NZ_JARAVM010000007.1, from coordinate 151,526 downwards.
GTCGCGTCGTCGACCCCGCTGTACAGGCCGTTCTCCAGTGCCGCGGCGGCCGTGACGACCTTGAAGGTCGAGCCGGGCGGATAGGTCTGGCGCAGCGCCCGGTTGAGCATCGGCTCGTCCGGGTTGTTCTTCTTCTGCAGGGAGTTCCAGGCCTTGCCGTCCTTCTCCGAGTTGCCGGCGAAGGACGTGGGGTCGTACGACGGGGTGCTGGCCAGCGCCAGGATGGCGCCGGTCCGCGGGTCGATCGCGGCGACCGCGCCCTTCTTGTTGCCGAGGCCCTTGAAGGCGGCGCGCTGTGCCGCGCCGTTCAGCGTCGTGACGACGTCGCCGCCCTGCTTCTGCTTGCCGGAGAGGATGTCGACGGTGCGCTTGAAGAAGAGCCGGTCGTCGTCGCCGGTGAGGATCGAGTCGTAGATCGACTCGAGTTGGGTGGAGCCGAAGGCCTGGGAGGCGTAGCCGGTGACCGGCGCCCACAGGGGGCCGTTCTTGAAGGTGGCCTTGTACTTGAAGTCGCTGCCGTTGGTCTCGGTGTGGCCGGTGATCGCCTTGCCGTCGACGATTATGTCGCCGCGCGGGGTGGCGTACTGGTTGATCGCGACGCGGCGGTTGTGGGTGTTCGTCTTGAGCTCGTCTGCCTGGACGAACTGGAGGTAGTTCGCGCGGACGAGCATGGCGAGGACGAGCAGGCCGCAGAAGATGGCCACCCGCCGCAGGGGCTTGTTCACTGGACGCGCACCACCTGGGTCGGTTCGGCATCGGGGGACGTGGGGGTCGGGGCGGGCCTGCGCGCGGTGTCGCTGATCCGCAGCAGGATGCCCACGAGGGCCCAGTTGGCGATCACCGACGAGCCGCCGGCCGCGACGAACGGCATCGTCATACCGGTCAGCGGGATGAGGCCCATGACGCCGCCGGCGACGACGAAGACCTGGAGCGCGAAGGCTCCGGACAGGCCGATCGCCAGCAGCTTCCCGAAGGGGTCACGGGCCGCGAGCGCGGTGCGGACGCCCCGCTCGACGATCAGCCCGTAGAGGAGCAGGAAGGCCATCAGGCCGGCCAGTCCCAGCTCCTCGCCGACGGTGGCGAGGATGAAGTCGGAGTTGGCGGCGAAGCCGATCAGGTCGGAGTTGCCCTGGCCGAGGCCGGTACCGAGGATCCCGCCGGAGCCGAAGGACATCAGGGCCTGGGCGACCTGGTCGCTCGTGCCGTTCTTGAAGGCCGCGAACGGGTCCAGCCAGGCGTCGACGCGCTCCTGGACGTGGGGTTCGAAGGTGGCCACGCCGACGGCGCCGACGGCGGACATCAGCAGACCGAAGACGATCCAGCTGGTGCGCTCGGTGGCGACGTACAGCATGACGACGAAGAGGCCGAAGAAGAGCAGTGACGTACCGAGGTCGGTCTCGAAGACCAGGATCAGGATGCTCAGGGCCCAGATCACCAGGATCGGGCCGAGGTCGCGGCCGCGCGGCAGGTACAGGCCCATGAACCGGCGGCTGGCGAGGGCCAGCGCGTCCCGCTTCACCATCAGGTAGCCGGAGAAGAAGACCGCGATGATGATCTTCGCGAACTCACCGGGCTGGATCGTGCCGACGCCGGGGATCCTGATCCAGATCTTCGCACCGTTCACCGGCGGGAAGAACATCGGCAGGATCAGCAGTATCAGCGCCACCACCATCGAGATGTAGGTGTAGCGCTGCAGGATTCGGTGGTCCTTGAGGAAGGCCAGCACCGCGACGAACAGGGCGACGCCCACGGCCGAGTACAGCAGCTGCTTCGGGGTGTCCGGGCTGAACGACCCGAACAGGGCCTCGGCGCGCTGGTGGAGCCGGGGGGACTGGTCGAGCCGCCAGATGAAGACGAGGCCCATGCCGTTGAGCAGGGTCACCAGCGGGAGCAGCAAGGGGTCGGCGTACGGGGCGAACTTGCGTACCGTGAGGTGCGCCACTCCGGCCAGCGCGGCCAGCCCGAGACCGTAGCCGAGCATGCCCGAGGGCAGCTCGTCGGTCATGGCCAGCCCGACGTTCGCGTACGCGAAGACCGGGATCAGGACCGCGAAGACGAGGAGCGCGAGCTCGGTGTTCCGGCGGCTCGGTGCGCCGACGGATGTGATGGTCGTGGTGTTGGTGACAACGCTCATGCTGGACTGACGCCCCTCCTGCTCACTAGCTGCCGCTGGGGCACTGTTGGGCCAGCGACTGGTCCTCGTCGGAGAGGGTGGGGCTGGTCGACGGGCTGCTGGAGGGGGTCGTGCTGGGCTTGGGGGAGCCGGACGCGTCCGAGGACGGGCTGCCGGTCGTCTTGCCGGTGGCGGTGTCGGCGCCCTTCTGCTCGTCCTTCTTGGCCTTCTCCGCCGCGGCTGCCTCGGACTTGTCGATGGCTTCCTTGGTCTGGCAGACCTTCGCCTGGTGCTCGAGCTCGTTCGCCGTCCTGCGCGCGTCGGCGAGGTCGCTGGCGGCGATCGTGGCCGTGACGTACTTGCGCTGGTTCTGCGGCAGGTACTTGAGTTCGATACCGGGGCGGTCCTCGTGGACCTTCGACAGGTTCACCCAGGCCAGCTTCTGCTCGATGCCCTGGTAGATCGCCGCGTGGTCGCCCTTGACGCCCACGTAGTACTGCGTCTGGGTCCAGCGGTACGCGCCGTACAGGCCGCCGCCGACGACACCGAGGACGACCAGCAGGATCAGCGAGCGCTTGAGCCACCGGCCGCGCTTGCGGGGCTTGCCCAGCTCCGCGTCGTCGAACGCGCCGAAGCCGTCCGCCTGGGCGCCGATCTGCGGGTCACCGCTGCCGGGCGGGCCGAAGGAACCCTCGGGGGCCGGCGGGCGGCCGAGCTCGGAGGCGCGGCCGGCCGGGGTCTGCAGGTGCCGCGGGTCGGACACCGGCAGGTGGTGCCGGCTGTCGGCGACGGCGCCCACGACGACGGGCGTGTCGTGCAGCTGCGCGGCCAGGGTGTCGCCGTCGTCGATGTCCAGGACGTCGGCGACGATGCACGTGATGTTGTCGGGGCCGCCGCCGCGCAGGGCGAGCTGGATCAGCTCCTGCACGGTCTCGGCGGGCGCCTGGTACCCGGCGAGGGTGTCCTCGAGGGTCTGGTGACTGACGACGCCGGACAGGCCGTCGGAGCAGATCAGGTAGCGGTCGCCGGCCCGGACCTCGCGGATCGACAGGTCGGGCTCCACCTGGCCGCGGCCGTCCAGGGCGCGCATCAGCAGCGAGCGCTGCGGGTGCGTGCCGGCCTCCTCCTCGGTGATCCGGCCCTCGTCGACGAGCCGCTGCACCCAGGTGTGGTCCTGGGTGATCTGGGTGAGCACCCCGTCGCGCAGCAGGTACGCGCGGGAGTCGCCGACGTGCACCAGACCGAGCCGTTGGCCGGTCCAGAGCAGGGCGGTGAGCGTGGTGCCCATGCCCTCCAGTTGCGCGTCCTCCTCGACCATGACGCGCAGCTGGTCGTTGGCCCGCTGCACGGCGGTGGCGAGGGAGGTGAGGATGTCCGAGCCGGGGATGTCGTCGTCGAGGGGGACGAGGGTGGAGATCACCTCGGAGGAGGCGACCTCACCGGCGGCCTGGCCGCCCATGCCGTCGGCGATGGCGAGCAGCCGGGGGCCGGCGTAGCCGGAGTCCTCGTTGCCCTCCCGGATCATTCCCTTGTGCGAGCCGGCGGCGAAGCGCAACGACAGAGTCATGCGCACCTCGCCCGTCGGCTCCGGGTACATCCGCACGCTGCCCACCCTCTCGCTCGCGCTCGCTGGCTGTGCTCGCCCATTGTGCGACTACTTCCGCAGCTCGATGACGGTCTTGCCGATGCGGATCGGCGCACCGAGCGGGATCGGGGTCGGCGTGGTGAGCCGGTTCCGGTCCATGAAGGTGCCGTTGGTGGATCCCAGGTCCTCGACGATCCAGTTGCCGTCGCGGTCCGGGTAGATCCTGGCATGACGGCTGGACGCGTAGTCGTCGTCGAGCACGATCGTGGAATCGTGCGCCCGGCCCAAGGTGATCGTCTGGCCCTGGAGCGCGACCGTGGTACCCGCGAGCGAGCCCTCGGAGACCACCAGCTTGGTGGGGGCGCCGCGCCGGGCCCGGTTGTTGTTGTTCTGCTGCTGACGGCCCTGCGCAGCCTGCTGCGCCTGCTGGCGCTGCTGCGGAGGACGTGTCTGGGCCTCGCGGCGCCCGGCCGCGCGCTGGGTCACCCGGGTCCCGAACAGGTCGCTGCGGATGACCTGCACGGCCACGATGACGAACAGCCACAGTACGGCGAGGAAACCCAACCGCATGACCGTGAGGGTCAGCTCTGACATTGCCCCCGCTTCACCCTTCGGCTTGCCGGTACACGATGGTGGTACTGCCCACGACGATCCGTGAACCGTCGCGGAGCGTAGCGCGCTGGGTGTGCTGTCCGTCCACCACGATGCCGTTCGTGGACCCGAGGTCCACGACCGTGGAGGGCGATCCCGCCCTGATCTCGCAGTGGCGGCGGGACACACCGGGGTCGTCGACCCGGACGTCGGCCTCGGTGCTGCGGCCGAGGACCAGGGTCGGACGCGAGATCTGGTGGCGGGTGCCGTTGATCTCGACCCAGCGGCGTACGTTCATGCCCGCGCCACCGGGGGCCGTGGGGCCTCCTCCGGGGAGCCGGGTGACCGGCGCGGCGCCGGCGGGCGGACCGGCCGGCATCGGCGGCGGTCCCGCGGGGCGCTGCGGGGCCTGCTGCGGGTAGCCGTAGCCACCGCGGCCGGCAGGGGACTGCTGTTGCTGCTGGTACTGCTGCTGGTACTGCTGCTGGGACTCGCTGGAGGCGAGAGTGCGGCTGCGCACCCGGTACAGGCCGGTGTCGAGGTCGTCGGCCTTCTCCAGGTTCACCTTGATGTTGCCCATGAAGGTGTAGCGCTGCTGCTTGGCGTAGTCGCGGACCATGCCGGCGAGCTCCTCGCCGAGCTGGACGGCGTACGGGCTCAGGCGCTCGTAGTCGGAGGTGCTGAGCTCGACGATGAAGTCGTTGGGGACCACGGTGCGGTCCCGGTTCCAGATCGTCGCGTTGTTGTCGCACTCGCGCTGCAGGGCACCCGCGATCTCCACGGGCTGGACCTCGGACTTGAACACCTTGGCGAAGGTGCCGTTCACGAAGCCCTCGAGACGCTGCTCGAACTTCTTGAGTACTCCCACGGTGCACCTCCCTCCTCGAGGTCCTGCGGTCGCCACGGCGGTCCGCCGTGATCTTCCGGTCCGATCCTTCCGGTACTGCTTACTGATCGTATCCACGCACTGGGAAAACCGCTGGTTCCCTGGACGGTCCCAGGGGACCGGTGTCAACAGTGCCACGGTCCGCGGCCGCTCCCCCACAGGGATGGTAGAGGCGGCCCATGCCAGTGTCCCGCAACAGAGGACGGTTCCCCTCGCTCGGGGGTGCCCGGAAACGGATGTGATTCCACCCTGAGCAGCGTGCTAATGTTCTCGATGTCGGAAGGCGCCGACGCACCGGACGGGGAAGACCCCAAGGTGTGAAGGACGGCAGAAGACAACACCCATGCGCGGGTGGCGGAATAGGCAGACGCGCTGGATTCAGGTTCCAGTGCCCGAAAGGGCGTGGGGGTTCAACTCCCCCCTCGCGCACAGCGGAGTACCGAGACGGGCTCCCGACAGTGACGAAAGTCGCGGTCGGGGGCCTGTTTTGCGTGTCGCGGCGGCAGCGGTTCGGGGCGGTTCGGTGAGCGGTCGCGTAACCGCAACTTCGGCTCGCGGACGACCGGGCGTCGCCGAACGGCACGGGGACGGCGGTGCGGACGGTGCAGAAGAGTTGTCGAAGAGTGATCTTGGGCACTCCGGCGCCCGGTTCGAGATGTCCCATTGATGTCCAGGTGTCGCCGGGACGGTGCTGTGCGCTCCGGGCGGCCGTGGAGTCCGTCGGGCAGCCGGGCGAAGGACCCCGCGTGGCGGGCGGCGGCGTGATCGTGGGCGGAGGTCCCGGTCCCCGGTGGGGGCCGTACGGCGAGGCCGGTCCGTATCATGAGCATATGCTCCTTCTTTTGTGGCGAGATCGGGCGAAGTGCCCGCGGCGCGCGTCCTGACGGCATGCGCGCGACGGCGGGACCGCCCGCGTCGTGACCTGGGTCACATCGCGGAGGGCGGCTATGCCGTCGGGAGTGCTTACCGGGTTCAGGACATCGACGGAGTGCACAGCAGCGTGTGATCCCTGAGATCGAAGTGATGGAACGACATGGCTCACATACGTATCGCGGGTGCGTTCTGGCCGGTGGCGGCCGCAGCCGGTGTGCTCGTGCTCGCCGGGTGCTCCCAGGGCGACGGCGGATCCGCCGCGCCCGCAGGGTCCGCCAGGTCCGCCGGCTCCGGTGACCGCGCGCCGTCGCCCTCGACGGGCGGGGTGGCGATTCCCGAGGGCGCCGACGAGGTGACCCGGCAGATCTACGTGTCGGAGAACGCCATCGCCGCGTGCATGCGGAAGAAGGGCTTCACCTACACCCCGCGCGTGTCGGGCTTGGCGGCCGCCGCCAGTCCGGTCGACGGGCAGGACTACGAACGGGCGAAGACGTACCGGGAGAAGTTCGGCTTCGGCTTCTTCGCGCCGGCCGTCTACCCGGACGACCCCACTGTTGTCGGCAGCAGGGCCCACGAGGCCCAGGACGTCAGCCCGGACAGGGCGTACCTCGATGCGCTGCCCCCGGCGCAGCGGAAGGCCTACGACAAGGCGATGGGTTCCGCGAAGCAACTCGCCAGCGGGAAGAAGGTGATGCTCCCGGGGTGCGTGAAGGACGGCATCGAGAAGGGCTACGGGCCGGAGAAGTCGCAGGCCGAACTGGATCGTGAGCATGCCGCCGACGAGGAGCGGGACCGGGCCGCGAAGCAGGCGCTCAACGGGGATCCCACGTTGGTCTCCCTGGCGCAGCGGTTCGCGTCCTGCCTGCGCGACGAGGGCATCGCCGTCACGACGACCCAGCCGACGGCCATCGGGGACATGGTGAAGTTCGCGACGGTCAAGACGCTCCCGCAGGACGGCGTTCAGAAGATGGACCAGGACGCGGCCAGGGCCGAGCTCGCCCGGGAGATCGGGATCGCACTGAAGGACCTGGAGTGCGGCAAGGAGTTCCGGGCCGCCTACTTCCCCGAGCTCGCCAAGCACTCCTTCTCCGGGATCGGCGGATGAGCCGGCGCCCGCCGGGCGGCCCGAGGGGGCGCGGCAGGCAGGTCGGGTTGATCGTGGGCGTGGTCGCGCTCGTCGGCGCGGGCGGCTGGTTCGCCGGTACGCAGATGCAGTCGCCGGCCGACGCCGCCGCCTCGCGCCGGCCGCCTGAGGCGGGTCCGGTCACCGTCGCCGTGGAGCGCCGGAAACTGACCGCGACCGTGATCGCGCAGGGCGGGGTGGAGTTCGGGGCACCGCACGCGGTGTCGCTGTCCGGGTCCGTCGGGTCCGCGGGCGGTTCCGGGGACGCCGAGGCGGCCCAGCGGGTCACCAAGCTTCCGCAGACCGGTGCCACGCTGCGCGAGGGCAGCGTGCTGATGCAGGTGAGCGGCCGTCCGGTGTTCGTGCTGCGCGGCTCGGTCCCGATGTACCGGTCCCTCGGCCCGAGCAGTTCGGGAGACGACGTCCGGCAGTTGCAGAGTGCGCTGCGCAGGATCGGGCACGATCCGGGGGCCGTCAGCGGCAACTACCGTCAGGGCACCGGTTCGGCGGTGACCCGCTGGTACCGGAGCAAGGGGTTCGTGCCGCAGCAGCCCGGCGTCGCCGACCAGCAGCAGCTGGGCGACCTGGAGGCCGCCGTCACCGACGCGCAGCGCGCGGTCCTCGCGGCGCGGGGCGGCGGGGGCGACGCGGGCAGCGACGGCGGAGGCGACGGCGGCAAGGGCGGTTCCGGAGCGTCGGGCTCCCCGGTCTCCGGTGAGGCGTCCGCCCTCGAACTGCGTGCCGCGCGCCAGCGACTGGACCGGGCGAACGCGGCGCTGAGCGCGTTCACCGCCACGTACGGCACCAAGGTCCCGGCGGGCGAGGTCGTCTTCCTGCCGGAACTGCCGGTCCGGGTCGACAAGGTCAAGGTGCGCCTCGGTGACACACCGGACGGCGAGGTCGCCACCCTGACGAGCTCCGACGTGGTGGTGCGGGCCGTCGTGCCCGGGGCCGACGGCGCCGTGCTGCGCGAGGGCATGGCGGTGCGGATCGAGGCGGCGGACGGTACTCGGGTGCGCGGCGTCGTGGCGCAGGTAGGCGGCGCCGGAGGGCAGGCGGATACCGGAAAGGACGCGGAGGGCACCGGCGGAGAGGAGAAGGAGGAGGACGGGACCGGGTCCGAGCCCGATGCCGGCCCGGGCGCCGATCCGTCCGCTCCGGTGCAGTTGGTGGTCTCCGTACCCGATCCCGGCCCCTTGAAGGGCCAGTCGGGCGGCACCGCCGAGGTGACCATCGAGGTGGGCGCCTCGGAGGGCGCCGTGCTGGTGGTGCCGGTGGCGGCGGTGCACACCAGCGCGGACGGCAGGGCCCGGGTGCGGGTGGAGCGTGACGGCGGGGTCGTGAACGTCCCCGTCACCGTGGGGCTGTCGGCCGCGGGGCAGGTCGAGGTGAGGGCGGACGGCGGTTCGCTGGACGAGGGCGATCGGGTGGTGGTCGGACGGTGAGGATCAGACCCGTACCGCCCCGCCCGGCCCCCGAGGAGGCACCGGACGAGGGCACCGTGATCAGGCTCAGCGGCCTTGGCCGGGTGTTCGACTCCGACCCGCCGGTGCACGCGCTGCGCGAGGTGGATCTGGAGGTCAGGAGGGGGGAGCATCTGTCGATCGTCGGCCCCTCGGGGTCGGGGAAGTCCACGCTGCTCAACATCCTTGGCCTGCTGGACCGGCCCACCTCGGGCGGCTACTGGCTGGACGGGGTGCTGACCAACGCCCTGGGCGACCGGGAGCGGACCGCGCTGCGCGGCAGCCGCATCGGGTTCGTGTTCCAGTCCTTCCACCTGCTGCCGTACCGGACGGTGGACGAGAACGTCATGCTCGCCGAGACCTACCGGGCCCCGCGCCCGGGCCGTGGCCGCCGCACGCGGGCCGAGCGGGCCCGGGCCGCGCTGGCACGGGTGGGCCTGGCGCACCGCTTCGGCTTCCTGCCCGCACGGCTGTCCGGCGGCGAACGGCAGCGGGTGGCCATCGCCCGCGCCCTGATGGGCGAGCCGGCCCTGCTGCTGTGCGACGAGCCGACCGGCAACCTCGACAGCGAGAACACCGAATCGGTGCTGGGGCTCTTCGGTGAACTCCGGGCCCAGGGAATGACGTTGCTGGTGATCACCCATGACGACGCCGTCAGCGCGCACGCGGACCGGCGGGTGCGGATCCGTGACGGCAGGCTCCGTCAGGAGGGCGCATGAGGGCCCGGCGCCGGGGCGGGCACGAGCGTCCGTGGATGGACCCGCGGGACCTGTGGTCGGAGTCGCTGGCCGGGGTGCTCGCCCGCCCGGTCCGGTCCGCACTGACCACGCTGGGCACGGTGCTGGGCATCGGCACCCTGGTCATCACCATCGGCGTCGCGGCCACCGCGGCGAACCAGATCGCCGGCCGCTTCGACGCCCTCACCGCCACCTCGGTGACCGTCGTGGCGCCGCCGGTGGCGAGCGGTCCCCCGCTGGTCGAGTGGTCCGGTGTCGAGGCCGTCGAGCGGCTCGCGGGAGTGGAGTCCGCCGCCGCGCTGTCCGACTCCGACGGCAGCGCGGACGTCCAGGTACGGGCGAACGACGTGGTCGCGCCCGGGGCCCTGACCGAGCAGACCCTGGCGGTCGTCGCGGCCACCCCGGCGCTGCCGGAGGCGGTCCGGGGCGCGATGGCCACCGGCCGGTTCTTCGACGGCGGGGACATCGCGCGCCACGACCGGGTCGCCGTCCTCGGCGACCAGGCCGCGCGGCTGCTCGGCATCGACGACGTACGCGACGCTCCCGCGGTCTTCTTCGAGGGGCAGTCGTACACGGTGATCGGCGTGCTCGGAGGTTTCCGGCGCGAGACGCGGCTGTCCGCCTCGGTGATCCTGCCGCCCACCACGGCGGCGGACCGGATGGGCCTGAAGGACGTGACCCGGGTCCTGGTCAACACCTCGCTCGGCGCCGCCCGGCAGGTCGCCCGGCAGGCCCCGATCGCCCTCGCCCCCGGACACGAGGAGGCGCTCACCGTGACCGCGCCGCCGGACCTGTCCAAGGCCAGGAAGGGAGTCGAGGGCGACGTCAACGGGCTGTTCCTGGTGCTCGGGCTGGTCTCGCTGGTCGTGGGGGCCATCGGCATCGCCAACGTCACCCTCGTCACCGTCATGGAACGCACCGGCGAGATCGGGCTGCGACGCGCTCTCGGCGCGTCCAGACGTCAGGTGGCCGGGCAGTTCCTGGCGGAGTCCACCACCATCGGGCTGCTCGGCGGCGTCGTCGGCGCGGCCCTCGGGGTGGTGGTCGTCGTGTGCGTGGCGGCCGTGAAGCACTGGACACCGGTGCTGGACCTGGGCCTGGCCCTCGGTGCCCCGGTGGCCGGCGCCCTCGTGGGGCTGCTGGCAGGCCTCCACCCCTCGCTGCGCGCCGCCCGCATGGAACCCGTCGACGCCCTCCGTGCGCCCTCGTGAGGCCGGCGGAAGTCGGGCGGAGGGCCCTTTGGACGAAGACCGATGCGGCGATGGCGAGCGGGGACGACACGGTGAACGGCGCGGAGGCGGATTTCGAGGAGTTCGTCTCCGCGCGCGGCCAGCGGCTGCTCAAAGTCGCCTGGCTGCTCACGGGGGACGCTCACCTGGCGGAGGACCTCCTGCAGACGGCACTGGCGAAGGTCTGGCCGAAATGGGGGTCCATCGCCGACGGGAATCCGGAGGCGTACGTTCGTAAGGCCCTGGTCAACACCCATCTGTCGTGGTGGCAGCGGCGCTGGCGCGGCGAGGTACCCCACGCACACGACCGTCTGGCGACGCTGGCGGGCCCTGGTGCGGGGGCCGTCGACGACTTCGCCTCCGTGGATCTGGAGCAGTCGTTGTCGGACGTCGTACGGCTGCTGCCGCCTCGGCAGCGGGCTGTGGTCGTATTGCGGTATTTCGAGGATCTGAGTGTGGAGGAGACCGCACGAGTGCTGGGCTGCCGGCCCGGCACGGTGAGGAGTCACACGTTGAAGGCGCTGGCCATGCTGCGCGCCCGGCTGGCGGCCGCTCCGGCCCTGGTGGAAAGCGGTGAGCGGCATGCACAGCGATCCTGAGAGGGAGCCGCGGGAGATGGAACGGGATCTCCCGGTCCTCCTGGAACGCATCCTGCCCCAGCTGGCCCTGCCCTCCGACCGGATGGCGCAGGTCAGGCGGCGGATTCAGCGGCGCAGGCGGCGCAGGCGGCTGGCCGCGACCGCCTCGGTGCTCGCCGTGGGATGCGCCGTCGTCGCGACCGTCCTCTCGCCGGCGGCCCTCGGCCCGGGGGAACACCGTGCCGTACCGGCCGCCGCTCCCACGGGGGATCCGGGGTTCGAGCGGGTGCGCCTGGACGACCCCCTGGAGGGAGTGACCGTGTACCTGCCGGCGACCTGGCACACTCTGTCCGTCAGGGACGACCGCGGGGCCGCGGTCGGCTTCGTGTCGTCCCAGACGCTCCGTGCACCGGGAAACGGCACGTGTCCCGGCATCACCGACGCCGTGCTGACGGTGTGCCCGCCCCTCACCCAGCTGGACGCGAACGGTGTGCTGATCACGTTCCTGCGGAGTGACGAGAACAGGACCGGCGACGCCGGGTCGTTGGCGCGAGGGGTTCCCGTCCCCGCCGACGGGAACTGCCGTGCTGTCGGCGGCGACCGCCAGATGACGGGCTGGGGGCACAGCCGGACGCCCGGCTCAGCCGAAGGCCCGGACATGAAGATCGACGTCTGTCTGAAGGAACCGTCGCAGCTGACGCTCGTGACAGTGGCGAAGGCTCTGACGCTGCTGGGCGTCTCGACGGACCAGGGGTGACCGCCCGGCCGCCGGGGCAGCCGCCGGTGTCGCGGGTCCGGTGCGGCGCGTTCGCGGAGAGTTCGTCTTCCGTCCCTACCGTTCCTGACGTCTCACTGTGCACACGGGAGGGGAATCAGGGTGGGGAGGACTCGAAGGGGGGCGTCGCGGCGGCGGTTGCCGTGGTGGCAGCAGCGGGTGGCCCGGGGCGGTGCTCATGCCCGCCGACGCCATGGGCGGTGTCGGGCCGACCGCCGGGAAGCTCGGGTTGGCCGGGGAGTACCCGCAGGTCGGCGGCTTCCAGCCGTCGTCCAGACCGGCCCACGCCGGCGGAGGTGTCACCAGCCGACGTGATGGGCGTCCCGCTCGCCGACGGGGGGCTCGCCGCCGGCCTCGGCGAAGGCCTGGAGTGCCTGGACGAGGTGGCGGCGCTGCCCCGGGGGCATGGCGTCGACGATGCGGGCGATCTCGGCGCGGCGGCGCTCCGTGACGTCGTTCACGGTGCGCCGCCCGGTCGCCGTCAGCGAGATGACCGTCGTGCGCCGGTCGGTGGGGGAGGCGCCGCGCGCGACCATGTCGACCGCCACGAGGCGGTCCAGCATGCGCAGCGCCGTGGAGGGCTGGACGCCCAGTTCCGCGGCGAGCTGCGAGAGGTTGAGCGCCCCGTGGCTCTCGAGGACCACCAGCATGCGCAGTTGGGGCAGGGTCAGCGCCTCCTCCACCGCGGCGAGCGAGCGGGCGGAGACCGCGACGAGGAGCCGGGACGCGGTCAGCAGGGCGCTGACCATCTCCTCGGCGGTGCTCCCGGGGTCGTCGGCGCCGGAGGGGGAGTCGGACGATGCGCGGGAGCCGGTGGCCATGCGTCCTTTCTACCGCTCCCGCGGTCGTCGTACGGGTGTGTACGGCACTCAGGTGAACGGGTGCGGCGCCGGGAACCCGCGCCCCGGGAGATCCGTTGAGCCATTGGGCAAAGGAATCGTCAAGGGGCGCGGCCCGCGCCGGAATGAGCAGGGAGATCCCATGGGTGTCAGCCTTTCCAAGGGCGGCAATGTCTCGCTGACGAAGGAGGCCCCGGGACTGACCGCGGTCACCGTCGGTCTGGGCTGGGACGTCCGTACGACCACCGGTACCGACTTCGACCTCGACGCGAGCGCGCTCCTGGTCAACGCCGAGAGCAAGGTCGTCTCCGACAAGCACTTCGTGTTCTTCAACAACCTGAAGAGCCCGGAGGGCTCGGTCGAGCACACCGGCGACAACCTCACCGGCGAGGGCGAGGGCGACGACGAGCAGGTCAAGGTGAACCTGGTCACCGTGCCGGCCGAGGTCGAGAAGATCGTCTTCCCGGTGTCGATCTACGACGCCGAGACCCGCCAGCAGTCGTTCGGCCAGGTGCGCAACGCCTTCATCCGCGTGGTGAACCAGGCTGACAACAACGAGCTCGCCCGCTACGACCTGTCCGAGGACGCCTCGACGGAGACGGCGATGGTCTTCGGCGAGCTGTACCGCAACGGCGCCGAGTGGAAGTTCCGCGCCGTCGGCCAGGGTTACGCCTCGGGCCTGCGCGGCATCGCGCAGGACTTCGGCGTCAACCTGTGAGGTAGCCGTACGCCCGGGTGTACGGGCGGATACGACGCGGGGGCCGCGTGGCGCACGCCACGCGGCCCCCGCGCGTTCTCCGGGCGGGCGCGACGTCAGGCGACGCGCGCCGCGAGCTCCTTGGCCTTGGCGGCGGCCTGCTCGTGGGCCTTGGTGCGGGAGAGGTCGGAGGCCTCGATGAGGCCGGACATCGCCGGGACCGCGCGGGCAAGGGTGAGCTCGGGGACGATGAACTCGACGTTCGTGATGCCGAGGCAGCCCTGCAGGACCTTCTCCAGGTAGTTGGTCACGAACTCGAAGTCCTCACGAGGGGTGCCGGGGCCGTAGCCGCCGCCGCGGCTGGCCACGACGACGACCGGCGTGTCCGCGGCGGTGGGCTGCTCGCCCGCGGTCCGGCCCAGGATGATCACCTGGTCGAGCCAGGCCTTGAGGGTGCTGGGGATCGAGAAGTTGTACATCGGCGCGCTGATCAGCAGGGCGTCGGCCCGTTCGAGTTCGTCGGCCAGCTCGCCGCGCAGCGGGTGCTCGGCGCCGGCCACGTAGTGGGTCGCGTCGAGGTGCGGCACGGGCTCGGCGTTCAGGTCGCGGTAGATCACGACGCCGCCCGGGTGCTGGGCCTCCCACTCCTTGCGGAAGGAGTTCGCCACGTCCCGGGACGCGGAGGTCTCGGAGGGCCAGATGGACGAGTCGATGTGCAGCAGCGTGGGCATGGGGGTGCCTCCACTTCCGTAAAGTTCGGAGTGAAAAATTCGTACGCAGCTAGTGATATCACAGGGCCTTACTTTTCTGCAGCACGTGACGGCAAGCCGGGTACCCTTGTGCCCATGGGACAGGGGACTGAGCCGGCCGCGCACGACGCGGAGCCGTGCGCCAAGGTCGACGTCGGGCTCACCCGCGTCTTCGGGATCCTCGGCAAACGCTGGAGCGGCCTGATCGTGGCCGTCCTCACGCAGCGGCCGGCGTACTTCGTCGAACTGCGCCGGGCCATCCCCAAGATCAGCGAACGGATGCTCTCCGACCGGCTCACGGAGCTGGCCGAAGCGGGCATCGTCGTCCGCGAGGTGGATCCCGGGCCCCCGCTGCGGGTGAGCTACCGGCTCACCGAGGCGGGCGAGGCGCTCGGGCCGGCTCTGGGGGAGCTGGGGTCGTGGGCCGAGAAGTACCTCCCCGGCGGTGCCGCCGAGTGCACCGAGGGCGCGGAGGCCTGCCGCTGAGGGCGGTGGCGTCCGGCTGACGCCCCGTCAGCCCTGCTGTCCGGCGGCGTCGTTGTAGCGGGTCAGGTAGGCGGCGAACCGCGCAAGGTCCGAATCGTCCCAGTCCGCCAGCCGCCCGCGCACGGTGTGCCGCGCCGCGCGGGTCGCCTCCGCGAGCACGGCCGCGCCCGCCGTCGTCGGCAGCAGCACCTGGACGCGGTGGTCGGCGGGGTCGGGGCGCCGCTCGACGAGGCCCAGCCGCTCCAGGGTGGCGATCTGGCGGCTGACCGTCGACTTGTCGAGCAGGAACGCCTGTGCCAGGTCCGTGGCCCGGCAGTGCCGGCGCTCGCTCATGTGGGCCAGCAGTGTGTACGCGACCAGCGACAGCTTCGGGTGCATGCGGGCCGCCGCGGCGCGTGCCCGGCGGGCGAACGCGGTCATCTCGCGATGGATCGTCTCGACGGAGGCGTCGTTACCGGCCTGCATGCTTGTAGGTTACATCTGAGTGGATCGGAGTGGTTTCCACCGATTCGTCCCCACGGTCAGCCGGGCAGCGCCAGCTCGAACCAGACGACCTTGCCGACCGCCTTGCGGCTGGTGCCCCAGCGCCGGGAGAGGTTGCTGACCAGGGCCAGGCCCCGGCCCTCCTCGTCGTCGGCGTCCGCGCGGCGCAGCTGTGGCAGGTTGTGATCGTCGTCGCTGACCTCGACCAGCAGCTTGCCGACCCGCATCAGCCGTAGCGACACCTCGTGCGAGGCGACCCGCAGCGCGTTGGTCACCAGCTCGCTGACCAGCAGCTCGGTCAGGTCGCTGAGCCCGTGCAGCCCCCACCGCGCCAACTGCTCGCGGGTGAGCGCGCGGGCCCGCCGTACGTCGGAGAGGTCCATCGCCAGCCGCCACTCGGCGACGTCCTCGGACGGGATGCCCTGGAAGTTGGCGACCAGCAGCGCCACGTCGTCGCGGCGGTCGTCGGAGTGGACACGGCTGAGGATCTGCTCGCAGACGTCCTCGGGGGTCTGCTGCGGCTCGATGACGTTGGAGCACAGTGCCGCCAGGCCGGCGTCTATCCCCTGGCCGCGCACCTCGACCAGGCCGTCGGTGCACAGCACCAGCCAACTGCCGTCCGGGACCGGGATCTCGACCGTCTCGAAGGGCACGCCGCCGACGCCGATCGGGGCGCCCTTGGGGATCTGCAGCAGTTCGCTGCGGCCGTCGTGCCGGGCCAGTACGGGAGGGATGTGGCCCGCGTTGGCCAGCGTCAGGGAGCGGTGGATCGGGTCGTAGACCGCGTACACGCACGTCGCGAGGTGCTCGGCGCCGAGGCGGTGGGCGAGGTTGTCCAGGTGCCGCAGCAGCTGCGCGGGCGGCAGGTCGAGCGCGGCCATCGTGATCACGGAGGTGCGGAACTGGCCCATCACGGCCGCCGACAGCAGACCGTGGCCCATGACGTCGCCGACGATGAGCGCCACGCGCCCGCCGGGCAGTTGGATGGCGTCGAACCAGTCGCCGCCGACCTGGGCCTGGCGGTCACCGGGCATGTAGTGGTGGGCGATCCGCACCCCGGGGATACGGGGCGGGCGGGTCGGCATCATGCTGCGCTGCAGGGTCGCGGCGGCGCGCGACTCCAGCCGGTGCAGGCGGGCGTTGTCGAGGTGCACGGCGCCCCGGGCGGCGACCTCGGCGGCGGTCGCGGCGTCCTTGGCGTCGAAGGGGCGGCGTCCGGGGTGGCGCAGGAAGCACATCCGCCCCAGCACGGTGCCGCGCGCGGTGAGCGGTACGACGACCATCGACCGCTCGGGAAGTAGCGGGCCGAGCCCGGGGACACCCAGGTCGAGCGCGATGTCCCGGGCGAGCGCGGGGTCTATCACCGGTACGAGCAGCGGCTCGCCCAGCCGTGGGGTGGAGTCGGCCGGCAGCGGGATCAGCTCGCCCTCCGGCAGGGCGGCCGCCCAGGCCCCGGGGGTGGTGTCGGTGTGGGCCACGGCGACCCGGCGGGCGATGATCGTGTCCCCGGACAGGTCGTCCTTCGGCGGTTCGGTGTCGGAGAACAGCTGGTCGACGACGAGGACGGCGGCGAAGTCGGCGAAGCGCGGCACGGTGACGGCGCACAGCTCGCGGGCGGTCGTCTCCAGGTCGAGGGTCGTGCCCACCTTGGCGCCGGTCTCCCGCAGCAGGGCCAACTGCTCGTCCAGTACGTGGCCCGGGGCGAGCGAGGGGCCGGGGGTGGTGGTCGCGGGGACCGGCGCCGGCGCCGGGACGTCGGCGCGCGGGCCGGGCAGCAGCTCCGGGTGCGCGGCGGGCCGGGTGGGGCGGGCGGTGCGGCCGGTGGCGGGGTTCACGGGGTCCGGGGCCACGGTCGTGCCGTACTCCTCGGGGAGCACCGGGAGCAGCACCGTGCCGTCGACCTCCACCGCCGGGTAGCCCAGGGGCACGATCTGGCGGACGATCCGGTCCAGCCGGCCCGCGCTGACCCGGGGCAGCACCGAGCCCAGCCGGCCGGTCAGGTGCTCGGCGTGCGCGGGGTCGGCGACCGGGGCGAGGCGCGGGGTGATGCGGACGGCGCCGCGGGCGGTGGTGCCGTCGGCGGTGTAGGGCAGCAGATGGTCGCCGAGCGCGAGGCGCGGCCCGGTGTCGCGCAGCGGACGGGCGTTGGCGGCGATCACCAGCAGGCTCCGGCCGGCCGGCTCCATGATCCGGTAGGACCACCACACCACGTCCTTGACGCCGCCGTCGCGGTCGGTGGTGGGCAGCGCGCCGGCCCAGGCGGACCGGGTGAGGTCGTCCAGCACCTCCAGGGCGTCCTGCTCGCCCGGGTGCCGGCCCGCGGTGTGCGGCAGCAGGCCGGCCGCCGGCCGGCCGAACACGGCCTCCCAGCGGTGGCCGAAGAGTTCCTCGGCACCGCGGTTCCAGTACGAGACGTCGCCGTCGGGACCGACGCAGAGCACGGCGAGGCGCACGAGCGCGGAGACGCCGGTGGCTGCGAGCGGGGTCGTGGTCGTGGGAAGCCTGGTCATCTCGTCCAACGTCGGGCACCTGAGGTTCGGCTGCGGTACGGCGCGGAAGGCTGAAAGAGCATCAGGGTCGGGTTTGCACCGTCCAGGGAAGCATGAAACATCGGACGCGGTCCGGTAAATGGCTAGATTGCCCCCAGGAGTGACCAACCGGGCATGGCCCATGGGGAGGGAGAGCACGTGGCGCACAGGCTCCCGCACATCGCGGGGTTCCGGAGATGGCCGCACGACGGTGCGCCCAAGCAGGAGGGCAAGGCGCTGCGGGAGGCGGTCCCCCGAGAGGCGCACGCGGCGTTCGCGCCGGGCCCCGACCGGCCGGGCGCGGTCGAGGCGGTGCGGGAGTCCGGGCTCGGGCGCATCCCGGAACTCGTCCCGCTGCGGGTGGGGAGGATGACGTCGAGCCCCTTCGCCTTCCTGCGCGGCTCGGCCGGGCTGATGGCCGCCGACCTCGCGGGCGCCCCGGTCACCGGCATCGGCGCCCAGATCTGCGGTGACGCGCACGCCGCCAACTTCGGCCTGTACGGCGACCATCTGGGCCGGCTGGTCATGGACATCAACGACTTCGACGAGACCGTCCACGGCCCCTGGGAGTGGGACGTCAAGCGCCTCGCCACCTCCCTGGTGCTGGCCGGGCGCGAGGCCGGGGCCGACGAGGACGCCTGCCGGGGCGCCGCCTTCGACGCGGTCGGCGCGTACCGACGCACCATGCGGCTGCTGGCGAAGATGCCGGTGCTGGACGCCTGGCACGCCATCGCCGACGAGGAACTGGTCGCGCACGCCGACGCCCGCGATCTGGCGGGCACGCTGCGCCTGGTGGCCGGCAAGGCGCGCCGCAACACCAGTGCCAAGTTCGCGGCGCGGGCGACGGAGGAGGTCGAGGGCGGCGGCCGCCGCTTCGTCGACGCGCCCCCGGTGCTGCGCCGGGTGCCGGACGAGGAGGCGGCGGCGGTCGCCGCGGCCCTGTCGGAGGCCGGCTACCTGGCGACGATCGGCGAGGACCGGCGGCCGTTGCTGGCCCGGTACGCGGTGCACGACGTGGCGTTCCGGGTGGTCGGTACGGGCAGCGTGGGCACCCGCTCCTACGTGGTCCTGCTGCTGGACCACCTCGGGCAGCCGCTGGTGCTCCAGGTGAAGGAGGCCCGGCCCTCCGCCCTGCTGCCGTACCTGGGCAAGGCCGGGTTCGACGCCCCCGCGGTGGAGCACGAGGGGCGGCGCGTGGTGCTCGGCCAGAAGCGCATGCAGGTCGTCAGCGACAGCCTGCTGGGCTGGGCCGACGTGGACGGACGGCCGTACCAGGTGCGGCAGTTCCGCAACCGCAAGGGCAGCGTCGACCCCGCGGAGCTGGAGTCCGGGTTGATAGACGACTACGCGCGGATGACGGGCGCGCTGCTGGCCAGGGCGCACGCGCACTCCGCGGACCCCCGGCTGATCGCGGGCTACTGCGGCAAGGGCGAGCAACTGGACGAGGCGGTGGCGGCCTTCGCGGTGGCGTACGCCGACCGGACCGAGGCGGACCACGCGGAACTGGTGGCGGAGGTGCGGGCCGGGCGGATCGCGGCGGAAGAGGGCATGTGAGGCGGCGGGCGCCGGAGCGCCGGCGGCTACCAGGCCGTAGCCTGTGACCGGCGCCCCCCTCTCCTCGTAGGCTGGACCGGTGACGAATTCCCCCGGCACCGAGTCGGCCCCCGGCACCGAGTCGGCCGCTGCATCCTCTTCCGAGCCCCAGGACCGCCTGGCCCAGGCGGTCCGCGCCGCCGAGCGCGCCCTGATCGAGTTCGAGATCGCGGTGGAGACCTTCAGGGTGGAGGTCGAGAACTTCTCCCGGCTGCACCACCAGAAGCTCGGCCCGATGTACGCCCGGCTCGACGAGCTCGACGCGCTGATCGCCGAGGCGGTCGCGGCGAAGAGCGGCTCCCGCGAGGACATCGCCCGCGCCTGGGAGGCCCGGGCGCTCGTGATGCCGATGCCCGGGGTGGAGGAGCTCTTCGACGGGCTGCTCGGCTCGGACGGGGTCCGGCCCCAGGAGGACCCGAACCCGCCGCGCCGCGTCCGGCCGGGCAAGGAGGCGCAGCGGCTCTACCGCGAGCTGGTCCGCAAGGCCCACCCGGACCTGGCGCAGGACGAGGCCGAGGTCGAGCGGCGCAGCGAGTTCATCGCCCGGGTCAACGAGGCCTACACGTACGCCGACGAGCAGCGGCTGCGCGAGCTGGCGGAGGAGTGGGAGGCCGGGCCGGTTCCCGAGGAGGCGCAGCCGAGCGAGGCCGAGGTGCTGTACGCGCGGCTGGAGTGGCTGGCGCAGCGCAAGGAGCAGCTGGCCGTGCTCGCCGCCGAGCTGGAGAACAGCGCGATCGCGCAGATGATGAAGCTGTCGCCGGACGACCCGGACGGGCTGCTCAACGAGATCGCGGAGAACCTCCTCAACCAGGTCGCCAACCGCGAGGCCCGGCTGGCGGAGCTGGTGCGCTCCGCACAGGGCCCCGCGTAGCCGGTCGGGTACGTTCGACCTGCACGCCCTGACCGAAGGAGTCCGTTCCATGTTCTACGCCCAGCTGCCCGCGGTGGACGCCGCGCAGGTCCCCGCCGACGGCTACCTGCTCGACGTACGGGAGCACGACGAGTGGGACGCCGGGCACGCCGAGGGCGCGGTGCACATCCCGATGGGCGAGGTCGTCGCCCGTATCGGGGAGCTCCCGGCGGACCGCCGGGTGCACGTCGTGTGCCGGGTCGGCGGCCGCTCGGCGCAGGTCGCCCAGTACCTGATCGCGCAGGGCCTCGACGTGGTGAACGTCGACGGCGGGATGCTCGGCTGGGAGGCCGCGGGCCGCCCGCTGGTGACGGACGGCGCGGGCCCGGCGCACGTGCTCTGAGCGCCCAGGGAGGCCGTTCCGCGGGACGCTCAGGCCTCGGCGGCCGGCAGGTCGCCCCGTTCCTCCTCGTGGGCGGCGGCGAGGCCGAGGGAGAGCTCCAGCTGCTTGGCCCAGGCGTGGTAGCGGTGCAGCGGGTAGTCGGTGCCGGCGCCGAAGCCGCCGTGCAGGTGCTGCGCGGTCTGCACGACGCGCCGTACGCCCTCGGAGGCCCAGATCCTGGCGACCGCGACGTCGGCGGGGTCCAGCCGCCAGGCGGCCTGCCAGCAGGTGACCTCCATCGTCCGCAGGTCGGTGTAGCGGTCGGCGGACTGCACGGCCACGGCCTGGAAGGTGGCCGGCGGGTGCCCGAACTGCTCGCCGGGAGGTGTGGGCGCCGGTCATGGGCAGGACGGCGCCGCCGAGCCCGAGCGCCAGGGCGCAGGTGCCGGTGGTCAGCAGTCGGCGCAGCCGGTCCCAAGCGCCGTCGGCGGTGATCACGTCGCCCGCGGGGACGCGGACGGCGTCCAGCCGGAGCTACGGCGTGGCGCTCACCGCTCGTCGAGATCTGCTCGGCCGCGGTGACCGCCTCGCGTGGCACGACGGCGACGACGGTGCGGCCGCCGGCGGCGGAGGCCGGGACCAGGACGTGGTCGGCGTACGGGGCCCAGGGGACGGCGGTGTGGGACGCCGTCGAGCAGCCAGTCGCGGGGGGCGGCGGCTCCGTCTGTGTGGCGCTGGGAGTCCCCGTCCGCGGGCCGTGCGGTGACGGCGAGCTCCGCGCCGTCGTGGCCGGTGCGGCCCGCCGAGGCGACGGTCGGCACCAGGTCGCCGCGGTCCACCGCGGCAGCAGCCGGTCGCGCAGCTCCTCGGGGCCGTCGGCCTGCACGGCGAGCGCGGCGGCGCAGGTCTCCAGCAGCGGCACCCGGGCCGGTACGGCCCCGGCCTCGCGCAGCACCAGGAACAGCGCGACCGGGTCGAGGCCGGCCCCTCCGTACGTCTCGTCGAGCACCAGGCCGAGGAGGACGGCCGAGGCCAGGCGGCGCCACAGCGGGCGGTCGAAGTCCTCCGCGACCGCCCCGGCGGTCAGCGCGGGGCTCGGCACGGCCTCGGGGGCCACCCCGGAGAACACCGCCCGAGCCGCCTCGACGGCCGCCAGCTGCTCCTCGCTGAAGCTGAAGTCCATGGCCCGGCCTCCCGGAAGCCTCGATTCTGACGGTGTGTCAGATCAGGGGGGCTGGGCGGGGAAGTCCACATCCCCGTCGCCTTCGCCCGCCTCCCCGTGCCCCGGCCGTGGCCCGTGCTGACCGGGACGGCTGTACCGCACGCGTGGGGCATGAGTACCGTTCCGTGCTGAGCGGAACACGGGGAACAGGAGCGGAGACCACGATGGAGCCACCCGAGGAGTCCGGGGGACCGGCCGCGATAGCCACGCTGTCACCGCCCGCGCGGACCGTGGTCGCGCTGGCGCTGGCCGCGGCCGCGGTCGGCGTAGCAGTGCACCTCCTCATGGTCTTCCTGCACGTCGCGCCGCCGAACACCGCCACCAAGAAGCACGGCGAACTGGTCGGCAGCTATGTCTATCCCGAGTTCGAGCAGAACTGGAAGCTCTTCGCGCCCAATCCGCTCCAGCAGAACATCCACGTCTGGGCGCGTGCCGAGGTGCGCAAGGACGACGGCGGCAGCCAGGTGACCGGCTGGGTCGACCTCACGGCCATGGACATAGCCGCGATCAGGCACAACATCGCGCCCAGCCACACCGAGCAGAACCAACTGCGCCGGGCGTGGAGCTTCTACGCCGCCTCCCACGGTGAGAAGGACAAGCCCATCGGCCTGCGCGGCGAGCTGAGCAGGCAGTACCTGCAGCGCATCGTGGAGGACCGGTTCGGGCCCCGGCTCAACGGCGGCGACGTCGTCCGCCTGCAGGTGCGGAGCGGCACCACAGCGGTCGCGGCCCCCACCTGGAGCCCCGAGAAGATCGACACGCGCACCACCTTCCAGGTGCTGCCCTGGTGGAGCTCGGACGTTGCGGACCAGGCGGACGAGGACGAGGGCGGGGAGGACGCGTCGTGAGCGAGGCGCTGAACGAAGCCGCGCAGGGAGCCCCGCGGGGAGCCCACCCGGCCCCGAGCCACGAAGCCGTACGCGGCGGGCCGGTCCCCGCCCCCGGCCGCACGGCGGCCCCGGCGCCGGTTCCATCCCCCTTCGCCGGGGTGCTCGACTCCGCCGCGGGCGGTCTGTCGCGCGGGCTGGCCCGGATCACCGGCACCACCGTCGGCCGCTACCAGGCCGCCGTCGTACGCATCGGCATCTCGCTGACCTGGCTGCTGTTCCTGCTGCGCGAGTGGCCGCACCGCCACGAGCTCTACGGGCCGGACGGCGCCTGGAGCTGGGACCTGGCGGACCGGCTCGTCGCCGGCAACCACGCCTTCACCCTGCTGCTGTGGGGCAGGGCCGACGTCTGGTTCGAGGTCGTCTACACGGGCGCGATCCTGGCGAGCGTGATGCTGCTGCTCGGCTGGCGCACCCGCACGGCCTCGCTGCTGTTCATGATCGGCGTGCTCTCCCTGCAGAACCGCAGCGTCTTCGTCGGCGACGGCGGAGACAACGTGATCCACCTGATGGCGATCTACCTCGTCGTCACCCGGTGCGGGCAGGTCTGGTCGCTGGACTCCCGCCGCCGGGCCAGGGGGCGGGAGGGCGACGGCGCGGGGATCGCGCTGTGGATCGTCCTCGGGCTCGTGCTGGCCGTGGCGCAGATGCTCGGCCGCACCGGACTGACCTGGACCGACGGTCTGCTGCCCTGGCTGGGCTGGACGCCGTTCCTGTGGGGGTTCCTGCTGCTCCAGGCCGTGTGGTGGGCGGTGCGGCGGTACGCGCCGGGCGAGCCGCGCACGGTGCTCGACATCCTCGCCAACATCCTGCACGGCGCCGGTCTGATGGTGATCGTCGTCGAGGTGTGCCTGATCTACTCCACGGCGGGCTGGTACAAGGTCCAGGGCTCGCGCTGGCAGGACGGCACGGCGCTGTACTACCCGCTGCACCTGGACGACTTCAGCCCCTGGCCGGGGCTGTCCCACGCGATGGCCGCCAGCGGCCTGATGGTCATGGTGATCACCTACGGCACGGTGATCGTCCAGGTCGCCTTCCCCTTCACGCTCTTCAACCGCCGGGTCAAGAACGTGCTGCTCGCGCTGATGATGGTGGAGCACGCCTCGATCGCGGTCGTCCTCGGACTGCCCTTCTTCTCGCTGGCGATGATCGCCGCCGACGCGGTCTTCCTGCCCACCGGTTTCCTGCGCTGGGCGGGCGACCGCGTGGCGCGCCCGCTGCGGCGCGGCGGCGGAGCCGGCGCGGCGGCGGACGGCGCCGGGGAGCCGGCGGACGCCCGGGTGCGGGACGCGGAGGACACGGACGACGCGGAGAAGGCGAAGGACGCGGAGAGGCCGAAGGAAGCGCCTGCGCGGGCGGTCGCGGGGCCGCGAGGGCCGGGACCGGACGGCGAGCCCGCCCCCTCTAACCTCGTGGTGTGAGCACCAGCCAGGACGACGCGGCCGAGCCGCTGCAGTACGACGACGGCTTCGGCCCCGAGATCGGGGTCGGGCCGCATCCGCGACCCTGGCCCGAGGGCCCGCGCTACGACCCCGAACTGCTCGCGCACGGCGACCGCCGCAACGTGGTGGACGAGTACCGCTACTGGACGCGGGAGGCGATCGTCGCCGACCTCGACACCCGGCGCCACGACTTCCACGTCGCCGTCGAGAACTGGCAGCACGACTTCAACATCGGTTCCGTGGTGCGCACCGCCAACGCCTTCCTGGCCAAAGAGGTGCACATCGTGGGGCGGCGCCGGTGGAACCGGCGCGGCGCCATGGTGACCGACCGTTACCAACACGTGCGCCACCACCTGGACGTCGCGGCGCTGGCCGCGTGGGCGGCCGCGGAGGACCTGCCGATCATCGGGATCGACAACCTCCCCGGCGCCGTGCCGCTGGAGACCACCGAGCTGCCCCGGCGCTGCGTGCTGCTCTTCGGGCAGGAGGGGCCCGGTCTGACCGACGAGGCGTGGAAGCACTCCGCGGCGGTCTGCTCGATCGCCCAGTTCGGCTCCACGCGGTCGATCAACGCGGGAGCGGCGGCGGCCATCGCGATGCACGCCTGGATCCAGCGCTACGCGCGGGTGGGGACGGAGCAGCCCCGTCCGGAGTGACAGGGCTTCTCCGGGCGGGGCTGTCGTCGGTGAGGCGGCCGGATCAGGCCTGGCGGCGGACCTCGATGACCCGGAAGCGGCTCGCGACGAAGGCGCCGTCGCACAGGGCCGCGTTGGCGGCGGGGTTGCCGCCGGAGCCGTGGAAGTCGGAGAAGGCGGCCGTCTGGTTGACGTACACCCCGCCGGTCAGGTTGAGCGAGAGCTGGGCGGCCTCCTCCAGGCAGACCTCCTCGATCTGCCGCTCCACCTCGCCGGAGGTGGTGTACGCGCCGACCGTCATGGCGCCCTTCTCCCGCACGGTGCGGCGCAGCAGGTCGACCGAGTCCTTGGTGGAGTCCATGGCGACCGCGAAGGCGACCGGGCCGAAGCACTCCGACATGTAGGCGGCCTCGTCGTCCGGCTTGGCGCCGTCCAGCTTCACGATCACCGGGGTGCGGACCACGGCGTCCGGGAAGTCGGGGTGCGTGACCTCGCGGGAGGCGAGCGCGACCTCGCCGAGCGACGCGGCGGCCTCCAGGCGGGCCTTCACATCGGGGTTGACCAGGGCGCCCAGCAGGGCGTTGGCCCGGGCGTCGTCGCCGAGCAGCCCGCCGACGGCGGCCGACAGATCGCCCACGACCTCGTCGAAGCCCTTGTGGCCGTCGTCGGTGGCGATGCCGTCCCGCGGGATCAGCAGGTTCTGCGGGGTGGTGCACATCTGGCCGCTGTACAGGGACAGGGAGAAGGCCAGGTTGGACAGCATGCCCTTGTAGTCGTCCGTGGAGTCGACGACCACGGTGTTGACGCCGGCCTTCTCGGTGAAGACCTGGGCCTGGCGGGCGTTCTCCTCCAGCCAGTCGCCGAAGGCGGTGGAGCCGGTGTAGTCGATGACGCGGATCTCGGGGCGCAGCGCCAGCGTCTTGGCCAGGCCCTCGCCGGGCCGCTCGGCGGCCAGGCAGACCAGGTTCGGGTCGAAGCCGGTCTCGGCGAGCACCTCGCGGGCGATCTTGACCGTCAGCGCCAGCGGGAGCACCGCGCGCGGGTGCGGCTTGACCACCACCGCGTTGCCGGTGGCCAGGGAGGCGAAGAGGCCCGGGTACCCGTTCCAGGTGGGGAAGGTGTTGCAGCCGATCACGAGCGCGACGCCGCGCGGCACGGCGGTGAAGTCCTTGCGCAGGCTCAGCGGGTCGCGCTTGCCCTGCGGCTTGACCCACTCGGCCGTGCCGGGGGTGCGCACCTGCTCCACGTAGGCGTACGCGACGGCCTCGAGGCCGCGGTCCTGCGCGTGCGGGCCGCCGGCCTGGAAGGCCATCATGAAGGCCTGGCCGGAGGTGTGCATGACCGCGTGGGCCATCTCCGTGGTGCGCGCGTTGATCCGGGCCAGGATCTCCAGGCAGACCAGGGCCCGGTTCTCGGGGCCGGCCTCGCGCCAGGCGGGCATCGCGGCCTTCATCGCGGGGAGGAGCACGTCGACGTCCGGGTGCGGATACTCCACGCCCAGGTCGATGCCGTAGGGGGACACCTCGCCGCCGGTCCAGCCGTCGGTACCGGGCTGGTCCAGGTCGAAGCGGGTGCCGCGCAGGGCGTCGAACGCGGCCTGGGCGGTCTCGCCGTCCGCGTATGCCTTCGGGTGCTCGGGGTACGGGGACCAGTACTCGCGGGTACGGATCGCCTCGAGCGCCTTGTCGAGCGTCTCGCGGTGCGCTTCGACCGACGGGACAGCGGTGAGATCGGCAGCCATGGGGCCAACTCCTCGTCGAGCTGGATTGGGGTGGGCAGGGTGCTGGCTTCACCGCTAGATTAACCGAATGTTCGGTCGGGACAAGGGGGCCGACCCAAGCTGTGGACAACCGGCGAGGAGCAGTGGCGGCGATGAGCGCTCTTGACCGATCCAGCACGGTCGCGGTGGTGGGCACGGGGACGATGGGCCAGGGGATCGCCCAGGTCGCACTGGTGGCGGGGCATCCCGTGCGCCTCTGCGACGCCGGGCCGGGCCGGGCCGAGCAGGCCGAGCGGGCCATAGGGGAACGGCTGGACCGGCTGGTGGAGAAGGGCCGGCTGTCCGCCGGCGAGCGCGACGCGGCCCGCGGGCGGCTCTCGGCCGTCCGCGAGATCGAGGAACTGGCGGGCGTGTCGCTCGTCGTCGAGGCGATCCTGGAGGACCTGGGCGCCAAACAGCAGCTCTTCACGGCGCTGGAGTCGGTGGTCCCCGAGGACTGCCTGCTGGCCACCAACACCTCCTCCCTGTCGGTGACCGCCGTGGGCGGCGCGCTGCGCCTTCCGGGGCGCTTCGTGGGCCTGCACTTCTTCAACCCCGCCCCGCTGCTCCCGCTGGTAGAGGTGGTCTCCGGCGCCGCGACGGACGAGGCGGCCGCCAGGACCGCGTACGACACCGCCGCCACCTGGGGCAAGACGCCGGTGCGCTGCACCGACACCCCCGGCTTCATCGTCAACCGGGTCGCGCGCCCCTTCTACGCCGAGGCCTTCCGGCTCCACGAGGAACGGGTCGCCGACCCCGCCACCATCGACGCGGTGCTGCGGGAGAGCGGCGGCTTCCGGATGGGCCCCTTCGAACTCACCGACCTCATCGGCCAGGACGTCAACGAGGCCGTCACCCGCTCGGTGTGGGACTCCTTCTTCCAGGACCCCAGGTTCACCCCCTCGCTCGCCCAGCGGCGGCTGGTGGAGTCCGGGCGGCTCGGCCGCAAGAGCGGGCAGGGCTGGTACGACCACGCCGAGGGCGCGGCCGCCGCGGCCCCCCACACCGCCGGGCCGGAGAAGCCGCCCGCCGAGGTCACCGTGTGCATGGGCGGCCGCGGCCCGGCCGCGGTGCTGCCCCGGCTGATCGCCGAGGCGGGGATCGAGGTGCTGGACGGCGAGGTCGCCGACCCGGACGACGGGTTCATCGAGCTGCCCGGCGGCGGCCGGCTCTACCTGGCGGACGGCGGACCGGCCACCACGGGCCCGGCCGTCGACTACGTGCAGTTCGACCTCGCGCTGGACTACCGGGTGGCCACCCGGGTCGCCCTCGCGCCGTCCGACTCCGCGCGCCCGGAGACCGTGCAGGCGGCGATCGGCCTGTTCCAGGCGCTGGGCAAGAAGGTCAGCGTCATCGAGGACGTCCCGGGCATGATCGTCGCCCGTACCGTGGCGATGCTGGTGGACTTCGCCACCGACGCGGTCGCGCGCGGGGTGGCCTCGCCGGAGGACGTCGACTCCGCGATGCGGCTGGGCGTGAACTACCCGCGCGGTCCGCTGGCCTGGGGCGAGGAACTGGGCTTCGAGTGGGTGCGCGAGGTGCTGCGCAACCTGCACCAGGCGTACCCCGGCGGGCGGTACGCGCCGTCCCGTCCGCTGAACCGCCGCGCGGCGGTCGAGGGGAGACTGCTCTAATCATGACCATGGCACAGCGCGACGGCTCCGCCCCCAAGAGGGACACGTACACCCCGGACTCGCTGCTGGCCGTGGCCGTGGCGGTCTTCATCGAGCGCGGTTACGACGGCACGTCCATGGAGCACCTGTCACGGGCCGCCGGCATCTCCAAGTCCTCGATCTACCATCATGTGCGGGGCAAGGAGGAGCTCCTGGAGCGCGCCGTCGGCCGTGCCCTGGACGGGCTCTTCGGCATCCTGGCGGAGCCCGGGGCGAGCGGCGGGCGTGCCGTGGAGCGGCTGGAGTACGTCACGCGCCGCACCACCGAGGTGCTGATGGCGGAGCTGCCCTACGTCACGCTGCTGCTGCGGGTGCGCGGCAACACCACGGCCGAGCGGGCGGCCATGGAGCGCCGCAGGGAATTCGACCATCGGGTCGCCGACCTGCTGAAGTCGGCCGTCGCGGAGGGGGACCTGCGAGGTGACGTGGAGCCCAGGCTCGCGACCAGGCTGCTCTTCGGAATGATCAATTCCATAGTCGAGTGGTACCAGCCGCACGCGGCCGGTACCAGGGAGCACGACGACGCCGCGGTCGTGGACGCCGTCGTGCGGCTGGCCTTCGACGGGTTGCGCGTCTCTTGACGCTGGTCCAGACCAACCGTCACGCTCAGGGCTATGTCCCTCACCTTGCGTGCCCGTCTGTGCGCCGCCTCGGCGGCCGTCCTGCTGCTCGCCGGGTGTGGAGGCGGTGACGGCGACGGGCGGGCCGCCGACGCCGCACCGCCGGAGGACTTCGGCTGCCTGACGGCCGCGCAGGCGAAGGCCGGCTCCGTCGGCTACGACGACACCGGCGGCAACCCCGTGGACGCCTGGCTCGGCGGCAGGGGCGACACGGCCGTCCTGCTGATGCACCAGGCGGACGGCGACATGTGCCAGTGGATGCCGCAGGCCGGCCTCCTGGTGAAGGACGGCTACCGCGTCCTGGTCGTCGACTCCAACGGCAGCGAGGTGCCCGAGGTCGTGGGCGGCGTGGCGTTCCTGCGCGCCCAGGGCGCGCGGCACGTGCTGCTGATGGGCGCCTCCAAGGGCGGCACGGCCGTGCTGGAGGGTGCTGCGTCGGCCGACCCGCCGGTCGACGCCGTGGTCTCGCTCTCCGCACCCGAGACCTACGGGACGATGGACGCGAGCTCCGCGGTGCCCCGGCTGACCGTGCCCGTGCTCTACATGGCGGCGGCGGGCGACACGGCGTTCGCGGAGTCGACCGAGGCGCTGAGCAAGGCCACGAAGAAGGCGGCCGAGAACCGGCTCGACATCGTCGGCGGACCCCAGCACGGCGTGGGCATGCTCACCTACGACCCCCATTGGGCCACCGTGACGGCCTTCCTGAAGAAGTACGCCGGATAGCCGGGCGGAGGATGGGCGGGCGGGTCCGCGGGCGGGCCCGGCGTCAGTCGGTCAGCACCCGGTCGGTCTCCTCGAAGACCAGCAGCGTGCGGCTGCTGAGCACTTCCGGCACCGCCTGGATGCGGGTCAGCACCAGCTCCCGCAGGCTGCGGTTGTCGGGGGTGTGGACGAGCAGCAGCACGTCGAAGTCCCCGCTCACCAGGGCGATGTGGGCGACCCCGGGAAGCTCCAGCAGCTTCTCCCGCACGGTGCGCCAGGAGTTCTGCACGATCTTCAGGGTGATGTACGCGGATGCCCCGTGACCTGCGCGTTCGTGGTCGACCCGGGCCGTGAAGCCGCGGATGACCCCGTCCTCGATGAGGCGGTTGATCCGGGCGTAGGCGTTGGCTCGGGACACATGGACGTGCTCCGCCACCGACCGTATGGACGCCCGGCCGTCCTCCTGCAGGTAGCGCAGGATCGCGCGGTCGATGGCGTCCAGCGGACGCACCGCCGCCGGACCGGTGTCCGGTGCCGCTGCCTGCGGTCCCGGGGCTCCGCCCCGAGAAATTTGGGAATCCGTCACGCCCCCGAGCCTCCCTAGCATGGACGTACTGGCTCCATCTCAGGGTGTGGAGAACCGTTTGTCCACAGGCAGGACACACCTGTAGCCAAAATGCCTCCGGCGACCGAACAATCGGTAGGGGAGCGATACCCGCTCCACCGATCGAACACGCCCACGAGGAGGTGCTCGCGATGACCGTCCTGGACCAGCACGTCTGGCAACCCCGCACCGACCCGGCGCCGCTGCTGCCCGACCCTGAGCCGTACCGACTGCTCGGCACCCCCGAGGCAGGCGCGCTCGACGCCGGACTGCTGACCACGATGTACGGACAGCTGGTGCGCGGCCGCCGCTACAACCGGCAGGCCACCGCGCTCACCAAGCAGGGCAGGCTCGCCGTCTACCCCTCCAGCACCGGCCAGGAGGCGTGCGAGGTCGCCGCGGCGCTCGCCCTCGAGCCCCGGGACTGGCTGTTCCCCAGCTATCGCGACACCCTCGCCGCCGTCGCCCGCGGCGTCGACCCCGTCGAGGCGCTGACGCTGCTGCGCGGCGACTGGCACACCGGCTACGACCCGCGCGAGCACCGGGTCGCCCCGCTCAGCACTCCGCTGGCCACCCAGCTGCCGCACGCCGTCGGCCTGGCGCACGCCGCCAGGCTCAAGGGCGACGACGTGGTGGCGCTCGCCATGGTCGGCGACGGAGGCACCAGCGAGGGCGACTTCCACGAGGCGCTGAACTTCGCCGCCGTGTGGCGCTCCCCCGTCGTCTTCCTCGTGCAGAACAACGGCTTCGCCATCTCGGTGCCGCTCGCCAAGCAGACCGCCGCCCCGTCGCTGGCCCACAAGGCCGTGGGCTACGGGATCCCCGGTCGGCTCGTCGACGGCAACGACATCGCGGCCGTCCACGCCGTGCTCACCGAGGCCGTGGCCCGCGCCCGCGAGGGCGGCGGGCCGACCCTGGTCGAGGCGATCACCTACCGCATGGACGCCCACACCAACGCCGACGACGCCACCCGCTACCGCGAGGACGCCGAGGTCGAGGCCTGGCGCGAGCACGACCCGATCGCGGTGCTCGAACGCGCGATGCGCGAGCGCGACCTGCTCGACGAGGCGACGGTCCGCGAGACCGAGCAGGACGCGGAGCGGATGGCCGCCGCGCTGCGCGAGCGGATGAACGAGGACGCGGTCCTCGACCCGATGGACCTGTTCGCACACGTCTACGCCGAGCCCACCCCGCAGCTGCGCGAGCAGGCCGCGATGCTGAGGGCCGAGCTGGAGGCCGAGGCACAGTCATGAGCACCGCCACCACCGCGACCCCCGTGGCCGCCGGACGCAAGCCGGCCACCATGGCCCAGGCGCTCAACCGCGCGCTGCGCGACTCCCTCGCCGAGGACCCCTCCGTCCACCTCTTCGGCGAGGACATCGGCACCCTCGGCGGTGTCTTCCGGATCACCGACGGCCTCGCCAAGGAGTTCGGCGACAGCCGCTGCACCGACACCCCGCTCGCCGAGGCCGGCATCCTCGGCACGGCCGTGGGCATGGCGATGTACGGCATGCGCCCCGTGGTCGAGATGCAGTTCGACGCCTTCGCCTACCCGGCGTTCGAGCAGCTGGTCAGCCACGTCGCCAAGATGCGCAACCGCACGCGCGGCGCCATGCCGCTGCCGCTGACCATCCGCGTGCCCTACGGCGGCGGCATCGGCGGCGTCGAGCACCACAGCGACGCGTCCGAGGCCTACTACGCGCACACCCCAGGCCTGCACGTCGTCACCCCCGCCACGGTGGCGGACGCCTACGGGCTGCTGAGGGCCTCGATCGCCTCCGACGACCCGGTGATCTTCCTCGAGCCGAAGCGGCTGTACTGGTCCAAGGCCGACTGGTCGGCGGACGCGCCGGAGGAGGTGGCCCCCATCGGACGGGCCGTCGTCCGCCGCGCCGGCCGCTCCGCCACCCTGATCACCTACGGCCCGTCGCTCCCGGTCTGCCTGGAGGCGGCCGAGGCCGCCGTGCAGGAGGGCTGGGACCTGGAGGTCGTCGACCTGCGCAGCCTGGTGCCCTTCGACGACGAGACGGTCAGCGCCTCGGTGCGCCGCACCGGCCGCGCGGTCGTCGTCCACGAGGCCTCCGGCTTCGGTGGCGTGGGCGCCGAGATCGCCGCCCGGGTCACCGAGCGCTGCTTCCACCACCTGGAGGCCCCGGTCCTGCGGGTCGCCGGCTTCGACATCCCCTACCCGCCGCCGATGCTGGAGCGGCACCACCTGCCCGGTGTCGACCGCATCCTCGACGCGGTCGGGCGCCTGCAGTGGGAGGAGGCGTGATGGCCGTCGTCCGCGAGTTCGCCCTCCCCGACCTGGGTGAGGGGCTGACCGAGGCCGAGATCGTGCGCTGGATGGTGCGGGTCGGCGACGTCGTCGCCATCGACCAGCCGGTCGTCGAGGTCGAGACGGCCAAGGCCGTGGTCGAGGTGCCCTGCCCCTACGGCGGCGTGGTCACCGCACGCTTCGGCGAGGAGGGCCAGACCCTCGACGTCGGGCGGCCGCTGCTGACCGTCGCGGTCGGCTCCCCCGACGGGCAGACGCCCGCCGCCCCGGCCGCCCCGGCCGACGGCGACTCCGGGTCCGGCAACGTGCTGGTCGGCTACGGGACCAGCGGCCCCGCGGCCCGCCGCCGACGGGTGCGTCCGGCGCCGGGTGTCCCCGCGCCCGCCGCATCCGCCCCCGCGACCGCTCCGGCTCCGGTGCCCGCTTCCGCGACGGTGGCCGCCGTGCCGGTCCGGCACGAGGGTCCCGTGGCCGTCATCTCCCCGCTCGTGCGGCGCCGGGCCCGTGAGCACGGTCTCGACCTGCGCGTGCTGACGGGTTCCGGCCCCGACGGGCTGATCCTGCGCTCCGACGTGGAGCGGGCCATCACGGCCGTGTCCACGGCGCCGGTCACCGCGGCCGCCCCCGCGGCGTCCGCGGCCCCGGCCGAGGGCACCCGCATCCCGCTGCGCGGCATCCGCGGCGCCGTGGCCGAGAAGCTCGGCCGCAGTCGGCGGGAGATCCCCGACGCCACCTGCTGGGTGGACGCCGACGCGACGGAACTGCTCGCGGCACGGGCGGCGATGAACGCCGCAGGCGGTCCCAAGGTCTCCGTCCTCGCGCTGTTCGCGCGGATCTGCGCGGCGGCCCTCGCCCGCTACCCGGAGCTGAACTCCACGGTGGACACCGGGCGCGGCGAGATCGTCGTGCTGCCGGAGGTGCACATCGGCTTCGCGGCGCAGACCGATCGCGGTCTGGTCGTGCCGGTCGTGCGGGACGCCCACCGGCGCAGCACCGAGGAGCTGTCGGCGGAGATCGGGCGGCTCACCGAGGCGGCCCGCTCCGGCGCGCTGACCCCGGCCCAGCTGACCGGCGGCACCTTCACGCTCAACAACTACGGCGTGTTCGGTGTCGACGGCTCCACGCCGATCATCAACCACCCCGAGGCCGCGATGCTCGGCGTCGGCCGGATCACCCCCAAGCCGTGGGTGCACCAGGGCGAGCTGGCGGTGCGCCAGGTGGTCCAGCTGTCGTTCACCTTCGACCACCGGGTGTGCGACGGCGGCACGGCGGGCGGCTTCCTCCGCTTCGTCGCGGACTGCGTGGAACAACCGGCGGTACTGCTCCGGGCGGTGTGAACACATCACGGTGGGCGATACTCCGGGCATGACTCCGGAGCCGCGTGAGCCGCGGGACCACCCATCGCCGCCTTCGTCGTACGAGCGGCCCCACGACGCGGTCGTCCTCGCCGGCGGCGCCGCCAGGCGCCTCGGCGGGGCCGACAAGCCGGGACTGCCCGTCGCCGGTCGCGCGCTGATCGACCGTGTCCTGGACGCGTGCGCGGGCGCGGCCACCACCGTGGTCGTCGGCCCGCGCCGTCCCACCGTCCGCCCGGTGGCCTGGGCCCGCGAGGAACCGCCGGGCGGGGGCCCGCTGCCCGCGCTCGCCGCCGGGCTGCGCCAGGTCACCGCGGACGTCGTGCTGGTGCTCGCCGCCGACCTGCCGTTCCTGTCCCGTGCCACGGCGGACGCCCTGCTCGCCGACCTGCGCAGCGGCGCGGACGGCGACGACGGGGTCGTGCTCACCGATCCCGACGGCCGCGACCAGACGCTGGCGGCCGTATACCGCACGGAGGCACTGCGCCACCACCTGGCGCTGATCGCCGCCGAGCACGGAACCCTCACCGGGCTGCCGTTGCGTCTGCTCACCGGTGAACTGGCCCTGCGGAGGCTGCCCGACCCCACCGGGCAGGCCTCCTTCGACTGCGACACCTGGGACGACCTCTCCACAGCGCGGGCCCGTATCAGGGAGCATGGGGGCGTGTTGGATGAATGGATCACCGCAGCCAAGTCCGAACTCGGCATCGATCTCGACGTCGACATCCGTATGCTCCTCGACCTCGCCCGGGACGCCGCGCACGGTGTCGACCGCCCCGCCGCGCCGCTGACCACCTTCCTGGTGGGCTACGCGGCGGCCACGGCGGGCGGCGGCGAGCAGGCCGTCGCGGAGGCCGCCAGGCGCGCCGCCGCGCTGGCCGAGCGGTGGGCGAAGGAAGCGGAGAGCGGGGACCCGGGCGCATGAACCTGCCGGGTGCGGCGGGCGGTGCCCGCGACACCGGTGCCGGGGACGCCGCCGACGCCGAGTTGGACGCGGCGCTGGCCCTGGCCAACGGGCGGGCCGTCGGCCGGCACGACCCCGCGCAGCCGCCTTCCGGCGGCGGCGGCCCCGACGGCGCTGCGTCGTCCCTTCCCCGCCCCCACGGCGGGGCCCGGGGCGGGATTCACGGCGCCGCCCGTGGTGCCTCCCACGGCTCCCCCCACAGCGGTCGCCACGACCTGCCGTGGCCGCGGGCCCGGCACATCGCCGGGTCCGCCGCGGGCCCGCTGGGACGGCTGGCGCTGCCGCTCGACGCGGCGCTGGGACACGCGCTGGCCGAACCGCTGACCGCGCTCACGGACCTGCCCTCCTTCGACACCTCCGCGATGGACGGCTGGGCCGTCGCGGGCCCCGGCCCGTGGCGCACGGAGGGCAGCGTCCTGGCCGGGCAGCGGTCCACCACCGCGCTGCTCGACGGCCATGCCACGGTCATCGCCACCGGCGCCGCGCTGCCCCCCGGCGCGACCGCGGTGCTGCGCCGGGAGCACGGGCGGATCAGCGCGGACGGGCTGCTGCACGCCACGCGGGGCGGCCCCGGGCCAGGGCAGGACGTGCGGCCCCGCGGCCAGGAGTGCCGCGGCGGCGACGAGTTGCTGGCCGCCGGGGTACTGGTCACGCCCGCGGTGCTCGGCCTGGCCGCGGCGGCCGGTTACGACGAACTGGCCGTCACCGCGAGGCCGTCGGTGGAGATCCTCGTCCTGGGCGACGAGTTGCTGGACGCCGGCGCGCCCGGCGCCGGCCGGGTGCGGGACGCGCTCGGCCCGCTGCTGCCCGGCTGGCTCACCGCGCTCGGGGCCGGCACGGTCGGCGCCCGGCGGCTGAAGGACGACGCCGGCCTGCTGCAGGACGCCGTCACCGCCTCGACCGCCGATCTCGTCGTCACCACGGGCGGCACTGCGGGCGGTCCGGTGGACTTCGTCCACCCCGTACTGGAGCGCATCGGCGCGCGGTTGCTCGTCGACGGCGTCGCGGTCCGCCCCGGGCACCCCATGCTGCTGGCCGAACTGCCGGGCGGCGGAAGGCTGGTGGGCCTGCCGGGGAACCCGCTGGCGGCCGTCTCCGGGGTGCTGACCCTCGCCGTCCCCCTGCTGCGCGCGCTCGCGGGCCGCCCGGCCCCGGTGGCGTACGAGGCCCGGCTCACCGGAGACGTGCACGGCCACCCCACCGACACCCGCCTGGTGCCGGTGGTCCTCGACGAGGAGTCGCAGGCGGCCCCGCTGCACTTCAGCGGCCCGGCCATGCTCCGCGGCATCGCGACGGCCGACGGCATGGCCGTCGTGCCGCCCGGCGGGGCGGTGAAGGGCGACCGCACGGCCGTCCTGGAGACGGGCTGGGGGCGGCTGTGAGAGACACCGGCCGCGGTCGTGGCGCCGTACGGGCGGGCGCCGACATGGTGCACCTGCCCCACAAGAACGCCGTCGGGCCCCTGCGCCAGGTGGTCCGGCGTCTCGTGCTGGCCCTGCTGGTCATGGCGCTGACCGTGCTGATCGTGTACATCGACCGCGCCGGCTACCACGACAACGCCGGCGGTTCGATGTCGCTGCTGGACTGCGTCTACTACGCCACCGTCACCCTCTCCACCACGGGCTACGGCGACGTCGTCCCGTACAGCGCGAGCGCCCGGCTGACCAATGTGCTCCTGGTGACGCCTCTGCGCGTGCTCTTCCTGATCATCCTCGTCGGCACCACTCTCGAAGTGCTCACCGAGCGCACCCGCGAGCAGTACCGGCAGCAGCGCTGGAGGTCCCTCGTGCGCGACCACACCGTCATCGTCGGATACGGCACCAAGGGCCGTTCGGCGGCCAGGACGCTGACCGGGCACGGCGTGCCGGCCCAGCGGATCGTGGTGGTCGACCCGGATCACAAGGCGGTGGAGTCCGCGGTCTCCGCGGGTTTCGCGGGCGTCACCGGCGACGCGACCCGCAACGACGTGCTCCTGCGGGCGGAGATCCAGCGGGCCAAGGAGCTGATCATCGCCGCGCAACGGGACGACACCGCCGTCCTGGTGGCGCTCACGGCCCGCCAGCTGAACAAGCGGATCAACATCGTCGCGTCCGTGCGCGAGGAGGAGAACGCCCCGCTGCTCCGCCAGTCCGGCGCCAACGCCGTCGTGACCAGCTCCGGCGCGGCCGGCCGGCTGCTCGGGATGTCGATGCTCAGCCCGAGCGCCGGCGAGGTGATGGAGGAGCTGATCAGCTACGGCAGCGGACTGGACCTGATCGAGCGTCCCGTCACCAAGGCGGAGGCCGGGCGCGACCCGCGCGAGGTCGGTGACCTGGTGGTGGTCGTCAAGCGCGGCCACCGGCTGCTCGACCACGACAACCCCGAGGCGAGCCCGCTGCAGTTGACCGATCGGCTCATCGTCATCCACAGGACGAGTCAGGACGACCCGTCGCACGTCCCGCAGGGGTAGCGTCGGCGGCATGCATGCGATCACCATCCCCGAACCCGGCGGTCCCGACGCGCTCGTCTGGGCCGAGGTCCCCGATCCCGTACCCGCCGAGGGCGAGGTGCTGGTCGAGGTCGCCGCGACCGCCGTCAACCGTGCCGACCTGCTGCAGCGGCAGGGCTTCTACGACCCGCCGCCGGGCGCGTCCCCCTACCCGGGCCTTGAGTGCTCGGGCCGAGTCGCCGCCCTCGGCCCCGGGGTGAGCGGCTGGTCCGTGGGCGACGAGGTGTGCGCGCTGCTCGCGGGCGGCGGCTACGCGGGCAAGGTCGTCGTCCCCGCCGGGCAGCTGCTGCCGGTGCCCAAGGGGGTGGGGCTCGTCGAGGCGGCGGCCCTGCCGGAGGTGGTCTGCACCGTCTGGTCCAACGTCTTCATGATCGCCCACCTGCGTCCCGGCGAGACGCTGCTGGTCCACGGCGGCTCCAGCGGCATCGGCACGATGGCGATCCAGCTGGCCAAGGCGGTCGGTGCCAAGGTCGCGGTCACCGCGGGCAGCGAGGACAAGCTCGCCAAGTGCCGCGAGCTGGGCGCGGACCTCGGGATCAACTACCGCGAGCAGGACTTCACGGCCGAGGTCCGCAAGGCCTTCGGCGGGGCCGACGTCATCCTCGACATCATGGGCGCGAAGTACCTGGGCCGGAACGTCGAGGCCCTCGCGGTCAACGGCAGGCTGGCCGTCATCGGGCTCCAGGGCGGCGTCAAGGGGGAGCTCGACCTCGGCAGGATGCTCGCCAAGCGGGCCGCGATCACCGCGACCTCGCTGCGCGGACGGCCGCTGGAGGAGAAGGCGGCCATCGTGGCGGCGGTGCGGGAGCACGTCTGGCCGCTGCTGGAGTCCGGGGTGGTGCGCCCGGTCGTGGACCGCACGCTCCCCGTGCGCGAGGCGCCGGAGGCGCACCGGCTGGTCGAGGCCAGCACCCACGTCGGCAAGGTGCTGCTCACGCTCTGAACCGCCGCCGGGCGGCCGGTACGGCCCTCGCGCGGGCACGACTGGCCGCCCGTGACGCTCCGTGTGACGCTGGAAGCATGGAGTTGCGGAAGGTGGTCGTGGCGGCGACGGTGACCGGAGTCGCCCTCCTGGTCACCGGCGCGGCCGCGCCGCCCCCGCCCCACCCGGCGGCGTCCTCCGGGCTGGCGGGCAGCGAGTCCGGTGAGGGGCGCAGGCACCCCGGGCGGGCGGAGCCGCCGCAGACCCCGGGCGCCGGCGAGGAACGGCCCCCGGCGAACCTCCCCGTCCACGTCGAGGAGCCGCAGGACCAGGGGCCGGCCGCCGTCCGGGCACCGGTGGGGCGGGTGCTGGAGGTGCTGCCGCTCGGTGCGGGACTGGTGCTGATCGGGCTGGGACTGGGCTTCCTCGCTCTGCGGCTGCGCCGTGGCCGCTGAGCCCCTCGCGCCACGCACCGGGCCGGCCCGGCGGCGGACGGCTGCGGCCGGGAGGGGTAGCGCGGGGTGGTGGGGGGCACACCTTCCGGAGAGGCGCCGGTGCGCGACAATGGCGGCATGGAGATGCCGATGAACGAACGGTCGCAGGAGAGCCCGCAGGTCCTGGTCGTCGGCCCGGACGGGTTGGCCCTCGGCGGCGGCGGACACGCCGACCGCGCCGGAGAAGGCGACGAGCAGCGCGAGGTTCCCGTGACGGAGATGGTCGAACAGCCCGCGAAGGTCATGCGGATCGGCAGCATGATCAAGCAGCTCCTGGAAGAGGTCAAGGCCGCGCCCCTGGACGAGGCGAGCCGGGTGCGCCTGAAGGAGATCCACCACAGCTCCGTGAAGGAGCTCGAGGCGGGGCTCGCCCCCGAGCTGGTCGAGGAGTTGGAGCGGCTCTCGCTGCCCTTCGCCGAGGACGGCGTGCCGAGCGACGCCGAGCTGCGGATCGCCCAGGCGCAGTTGGTGGGATGGCTCGAGGGCCTCTTCCACGGCATCCAGACCGCCCTGTTCGCCCAGCAGATGGCCGCCCGTGCCCAGTTGGAGCAGATGCGCCGCGCGCTGCCGCCCGGTGTCGGCCACGAGGGCGACGAGGAGGGGACCGTCCCGGGCGGGGCCCGCACGGGCCCGTATCTGTGAGCCGGCGGGACCAGGACGGTACGTACGCGTAGGTACAGACGGCGGGGACCCGTGGGGTCACCCGCCGTCCGTCGTTGCCATGCGGGCGTCCGGGGGACGCCGGGGGGTCAGCCGCCCTGGCCGGTGGAGACCCAGATGGTGATCTTGTCCTTCTCCGGCTTGAACGCGCCGTAGGTCTTGGGCTTCTGGTCGACGACCGCGCCCTTCCCGTAGATCTGCTCGTTGCGGTACTTGATCTCGTAGTCCCAACCGGCCGCGTCCATGCAGGACTTGACCGAGTCGACGTACTTGGTGAAGAAGTCCGGCATCACCACGGCGTCCGGGTCGTCGCCCAGGTAGCTCTTGGTGGCCTCGGAGCAGCGCGAGGCGTCGATGGTCCGGGTCTGGTCGGCCTGGCTGACGCCCGGCGCGGGCTCGTCGTCCGCCGGGCGCGAGGGGGTCTCCCTGCGGTCGGTGGCCGTGACCGAGGCGCCGGGCCGGGAGTCGTAGGTGGGAGTGCCGCCGGTGCCGCCGGTGTCACCCTTCTCGCCCTGCTCGCCCATGGCCATGGCGATGATGACGACCGCGACCACGGCGATCACGGCGACCGTGGCGCCGATGGCGACGACCGCCGTCGAGGCGCCGCCTCCCCTGCGGCCGCCGCCCGCCGGGGTGCCCGGGCGCATCGTGTAGGGCGGGGTGGCGTGCTGCTGCGCGGCCTGCGGGTGTGCCGGGTGGGGCGTGTGCGCGTTCTGCGGGTAGCCGTAAGCGGGGCCGGGCGGCGGGGTGTGGGCGCCGCCCCCCTGACCGCCGGTGCCCCAGCGCTGCGGGGACTCCTGCCGCGGCTGCGCGTACGGAGGCGGGGCCGGGGCCTGGTAGGGGGTCTGCACGTGCGGCGGCGGGGTCCCCAGGTCCCCCTGCACCGGCGGGAAGACCGCGGAGGAGACCTCCTCGCCGCGGCCGCGCGGGCGCGGCCCGCCACCGATGATCAGCGGCGTGGTCGCCCCGCCGCGGCCCGGCGCCGCGACCCGCTCCGCCTCGTCGCGCATGGCGTCGGCGGTGGGGAAGCGCTCGGCCGGGTTCTTCCTCAGGGCCCGTGCGACGAGCGCGTCGACGCCCGGCTGCACCGCCCGGTTGAGCGCCGACGGGGCCGGCGGGACCTCCTGCACGTGCTGGTAGGCGATGGACAGCGGGGAGTCGCCGTCGAAGGGCAGCCGCCCGGTGAGCAGCTCGAAGAGCAGGCAGCCCACCGAGTACAGGTCGGAGCGCTCGTCCACGCCCCGCCCCAGCGCCTGTTCCGGCGAGAGGTACTGCGGGGTGCCGACGACCATGCCGGTCTGCGTCATCGACGAGACGCCGGACTGCATCGCACGGGCGATGCCGAAGTCCATCACCTTCACCACGCCGCGCTTGGTGAGCATCACGTTGCCGGGCTTGATGTCCCGGTGGACCAGGCCCATGCTGTGGCTCTCGGAGAGCGCGGCGAGCACGTCCGCGGTGATCTTCAGGGCCTTCTCGGTGGGCATCGCGCCGAACTGCGCGACGTCCTCGTCGAGCACGTCGCGCAGGGGCTTGCCCTCGACGTACTCCATGACGATGTACGGCACGAGCGCGCCGTCGACGGTGTCCTCGCCGGAGTCGAAGACCGAGACGATGTTGGTGTGGTTGAGCTTGGCGACGGCCTGCGCCTCGCGCCGGAACCGCTCGCGGAACGACTGCTCCCGGCCGAGGTCCGTGTGCAGCGTCTTGACGGCCACCGGACGGTCCAGCACTGTGTCGTGTGCCAGGTGCACGGCGGCCATGCCACCCTGTCCCAGCAGGTCGCGCAGTACGTAGCGACCGTTACCGACCGAGCGCCCCGAATGAGTTCCCCGCGTGCCGTCCCCGCTCATCCGTACCCGTCCCCTTGACGTTCCCCCTGGGCGCACCGCGCGTACGCACAAGACGGTTGTCCCGATCCTGCCAGCCCAGTCTGCCCGACGGCCTGGACAGGTCAAGTTCGTTGACCTGTTCGTCACCGGATGCGTATGAATCCCTTCATCGGGGGCACGGGTGCCACGGGAGCGCGTCCCACACGGAACGCGGTAGCGTGGTGCGCCGGAGGACCCTGTACGGCGACGATCGACGGCGAGGACTGATGGCACAGACGACAGCCGCCGGGGGCCCTGACGAGCCCTCTGCCGACGGCCGGGGCGTGCCCGACTCGCCCGAGCTGTGGGGCGCCGCGGGCCTGGTGGGCGACGGCCGCTACCGGCTGACCGGGCGTCTCGGACGCGGCGGCATGGCCGAGGTCTTCGCGGCTGAGGACGTGCGCCTGGGGCGGACGGTGGCCGTCAAGCTGCTCCGTTCCGACCTCGCCGAGGACCCGGTGTCCAAGGCCCGCTTCACGCGCGAGGCGCAGTCGGTCGCCGGGCTCAACCACCATGCGGTGGTGGCGGTGTACGACTCGGGCGAGGACGTCACGCCGGGTGGCACCGTGCCGTACATCGTGATGGAGCTCGTCGAGGGCCGCACGATCCGCGACCTGCTGCTGGGTTCCGACCAGCCGCCGCCGGTCGACCAGGCGCTCATCATCGTCTCGGGCGTGCTGGAGGCGCTGGCCTACAGCCATGCGCACGGCATCGTCCACCGGGACATCAAGCCGGCGAACGTGATCATCACCAACACCGGCGCGGTGAAGGTGATGGACTTCGGCATCGCGCGGGCGCTGCACGGCGCCTCGACCACGATGACGCAGACCGGCATGGTCATGGGCACCCCGCAGTACCTGTCGCCGGAGCAGGCGCTCGGCAAGACGGTGGACGCCCGCTCCGACCTGTACGCGACGGGCTGCCTGCTCTACGAACTCCTCGCGCTGCGGCCCCCGTTCACCGGTGAGACCCCGCTGTCGGTGGTCTACCAGCACGTCCAGGACGAGCCGCGCCCGCCGTCCCAGCTCAGCGACCGGGTGCCGCCGGAGTTGGACGGGCTGGTGCTGCACGCGCTCGCCAAGCACCCGGACGACCGTTTCCAGACCGCCGAGGAGATGCGCGGCGTCGTCCAGTACGCGCTGGGCATGCTGAGCGAGCGCGGTGGCCACACCGGCACCTGGAACACCGGTTACGTGCCCGCGCCGAACGCCGCCCCGACCGCCCCGATGGGCGTCTCCCCGCAGTACGGGCAGCAGAACCCGCACAACACGGCGGAGTTGCAGCCGCCGCTGCTGCTCGGGCCGCCCGGCGGCGACGGCGGTGACCACGGTTACAACGGCGCGAGCCCCCCGCACGGCGGCGGCCGCTGGGCCAAGCCGGCGCTGTTCGTGGTCGCGGCGGTGCTCGCGGTCGCGCTCGGCATCTACTTCGCCGTCTCCCAGACCGGTGGCAAGAAGCCCCCGGCGGAGAAGGTGACGCCGACGCATTCGCAGCCGGAGAAGCCGACGTCGCAGCCGACCCGGGACGACTCCACGCAGGAGACGCAGGAAGGCACCGGCGGCGTCACAGAGAAGCCGTCGTACAACTCGACTCCCTCCTACACGCGGCCGACCTCCGAGGCTCCCGCCACGTCCGAGGCGCCGACCAAGGAGCCGAGCGCCCCCGCCAGTTCCGCGCCGCCCACGCCGACGCCGACCGAGCCGACGCCGACCGCGTCCGAGAGCGGCGGTACCGCCGGCACCGAGGGCGCCGCGGACGCCGGCGTCACAGGCGGCTGACCGGCCGGTGGCCGGCCCGCTGACCTCCGGGTCAGCCCGTGAAGGCCTCCAGCACGGCCTCGTACGCCGCGGTCCACCAGACGACCAGGGCGGACGAGGCCGGGAAGAGGGGGTCGGTCCTGCGGTCGTCGAGGACGTAGCGCCAGCGCAGCATCCAGAAGTCGTTGAGCCGCTCCCACCACACCCGGTGCACGGCGGCGGCCAGTTCGTCCTCCGCCACGCCCGCGGCGCCGCGGTAGGCGCCCGCGTACGCGCGGATCTTGTCGAGGTCCAGGGCGCCGCCGGGCTGCACGAAGAAGATCACGGCGGCCCGTACGGCCTCCTCGGCGCGCGGCCGCACGCCGAGCCGGTCCCAGTCGACGATGGCGACGGGTTCGTCCTCGCGGTAGAGCAGGTTGAGCGGGTGGAAGTCGCCGTGCACCCATCCGGACACCGGGCCGGCGGCGTCGGGCGGGCGGCGGTGGGCGTGACGTTCCAGCAGGGCGCGGCGCTCCAGCAGTCGGTGCTCGGCGAGTTCGTCGAAGGTCTCGCGCGGCGCGCGGGCGCGCACCCGGCGCAGCAGCGCGGCGATCAGCGCGTAGGTCAGTTCGGGGTCGGCGCTGGCGTGCCGGCCCGGCTCGGGGGCGGGCTGCACCTGGGCCAGGGTGGTGTGGACGAGTCCGAGCAGCGCGCCGAGGCGGCGGGAGTCGGCGGTGGTGAGTTCGCCGCCCGCGCGGTGCCGTCCCTCCACCCACGGATAGAGCGCGAAGCGGCGCCCGCCGACCACGGCGACGGTGCGCCCGTCCGCGTCCGGCACCGGCGGCGCGACGGGCAGGCCCACCTCGTCGAGCCGCTGGGTCGCACGGTGCTGGCGGGCGATGACGGCGGAGTCGGAGGTGGCGCTGTCGACGTACAGCTTGAGGAAGTAGCGGCCGCTGGTGGTGGCCAGCCGGAATCCCCGGTTCAGTAAGCCCTGGGCAACGGGTTCGCAGGACAGCGGGGCGCCGGCGTCCTTGTATCGGCGCAGCAGGGTGTCCAGTGTCCCGGCGGAGGGCGGCGCCGTC
Organism: Streptomyces sp. PA03-3a; assembly: GCF_033792735.1. Classification (NCBI taxonomy): domain Bacteria; kingdom Bacillati; phylum Actinomycetota; class Actinomycetes; order Kitasatosporales; family Streptomycetaceae; genus Streptomyces; species Streptomyces sp. PA03-3a. The sequence goes on along the minus strand of NZ_JARAVM010000007.1, from coordinate 107,569 downwards.
GCCGAACTCCCGATCACCAGGGTGATGCTAGATCATTCCGGTGGTGGACTCGCGGGTCGAGTCGTACGTACACATGGCCCGGCTCCACGCTTGTATCGTTTTGACGATCTCTGCCGAAGAGCGCCTCTTGTGCCGACGACGGGTGGAAGGCGCGCGCCGTCCCGAGGAACTGCACCGCCCAGCCCGCTTCGAGGTCGTCCGCCTGGTAGGCCACGACCGTGCCGTCCACACCCCATGAGCGGTCGGTGCGGATCAGCACGGAGTCGTCGGCGACGACGTGCCGGGCCACGGCGATGTACGGCAGGGCCCCCCGCGTCAGCGCCAGCCGCCCGTACCGAACCCTTCCCAGCAGCGCCAGCGCAGCGCGCCCCTCGAATTCCATGGGAACCACCCTGCCGGTCCGGCCCCCCGCAGGCGCAGAGCACTCCGCCCCCACCTCCGGGGCCGATGGTCCCTGATGGGGCCATACCGCCTCAACCGGCCGAATCCGGCACCGGCAGGCCCAGCACGCGGTCGCGCAGCACCGGGAAGTCCGCCCGGGTCTTCGCCACCAGGCCCGGGTCGAGTTCGGCGGTGAGGACCTCCTCCCCCGGCCCGGCCTCGGCGAGGACGGCGCCCCAGGGGTCGACGACGACGCTGTGGCCGGCCAGCTCCACCCCGGCGTGGGTGCCCGCGGTGCCGCAGGCCAGCACATAGGCCTGCGATTCGATCGCGCGGGCGCGGGCCAGCAGCGTCCAGTGCTCGCGGCGCCGGGCGGGCCAGCCGGCCGGGACGACCAGGACGGTGGCGCCCGCGTCGACGAGCAGCCGGAACTGCTCGGGGAAGCGCAGGTCGTAGCAGGTGGCCAGGCCCACGGGGACGCCCTGGACGTCGCCGGTGACGATGCGGTCGCCGGCGCTCATGAGCACGGCCTCGCCACGGTCGAAGCCGAAGCGGTGGATCTTGCGGTAGGTCGCGCGCAGTTCGCCGTCGGGGGAGAAGAGCAGCGAGGTGTTGTACAGCGCGCCGTCGGGGGCGCGCTCGACGATCGACCCCGCGTGCAGCCAGACCCCCGCGTCGAGCGCCGCGGCGCTCATGACCTCGGCGGTGGGACCCCGCAGCGGCTCGGCCTCTGGCTGGAAAAGATCGGCCGCGAAGGCGCCGACGGGCCACAGTTCGGGCAGGACGACCAGGTCCGACCCGGCCTGTCCGCGGACGAGCGACGCGACCCGTTCGCGCCGGGCGTCCACCGCTTCGCCGGGGTCGACGTCGATCTGGAGCAGGGAAACGCGCACAGTGCCACCGCCCATGAGTTCGGCACGTTCTTACGGGCCTACGATCGTCACACGAAAGCACTCCCGTGGTGTCACTGCGCAGCGTAATTTAAGGCGCACACCACGACCGCGCTCCGACCGTCGAGGGGTCCCGTGACCGGCACCGTCCACAGCCAGATCCAGCCGTACATCGACGCCTGGACCCACTCCATAGAATCCATAGCCGAGTTGGTCCGTCCCGTTCCGGCGGGCGCCTGGAACCGGCCGACCGAGTGCCCGTACTGGTCCGTGCGCGACGTCGTGTCGCACGTGATCGGGTTCGAGTGCGAGCTGCTCGGAGATCCCCGGCCGATCCACACGCTCCCCAGCGACCTGCGGCACATGACCACGGAGCACGCCCGTTACGTGGAGGTGCCGGTCGACAAGCGGCGGCACCACACCGCGCCGGAGGTCGTCGGCGAACTCGACTACACCATCATCCGCCGCTCCCGGCAGCTGCGGAACGAGACCCGTGGCGCGCAGGACACCGTCCGCGGACCCATGGGCAGGGAGACGACCCTCGAGGAGCTGCTGAAGTGGCGGGTCTTCGACGTGTGGGTGCACGAGCAGGACCTGCGCCGGGCACTGGGCGAGCCGGGCAACCTCGACTCGCCGGGCGCGGTCGTCGCCCGGGACCACATCCTCTCCGAGCTGCCGAAGGTGGTCGCCGAGCGCGCCGGCGCCCCGGCGGGCTCCGCTGTGGTGTTCGACGTCCACGGTGAGCTGGAGTTCATGCGGACGGTCCGGGTCGACACCGAGGGCCACGGCTCGATCGACGGCAGCGTCTCGCTGGGTCCCGCGGTCACGCTGACCCTGGACTGGGAGACCTTCGTCCGGCTGACCTGCGGCCGCACGCGTGCGGCCGCCGTGGAGGACCGGCTCAAGACCGAGGGCGACCGGTCGCTGGCCGACGCGATCCTCGCGAACATCGCCGTCACGCAGTGACGCCGGGGGGAGCGTTCATGTCCCGGCGGGGACGTGGACGCTCTCGACGCGGCTGACGGCGATGCGCTGCCGCTCCAGCCGCGCGGCCGGGCCGCGCAGCCGCAGGATCTGCGCCAGGCCCAGGGCCTGGAGGACGAAGACGCTGCTCCAGGCCACCCGGTAGTCGTCGCCGCTCGCGTCCAGCAGGACGCCGATGGCCAGCAGCGCGGCCATCGAGGCGGTGAAGCCGCCGATGTTGACGATGCCGGACGCGGTGCCGAAGCGCTCGGGAGGGTTCGCCGGGCGGGCGAAGTCGAAGCCGATCATCGACGCCGGCCCGCAGGTGCCCAGCACGACGCAGAGCAGCACCAGCAGCCACAGCGGCGCGTGGTCCGCGGGCCAGGCCAGGACCACCGCCCACATCACCGCGGTCGCCCCGACGACGCCCAGGGTGAGCGGCATCCGGGCCCCGTGGTGGCGGCCGATGATCTGGCCGAAGAGCATCCCGAAGACCATGTTCGCGATCACGACCACCGTCAGCAGGGTGCCCGCGGTCTCGCGGGACAGCCCCTGGTCCTCCACCAGGTACGGCAGTCCCCACAGCAGCAGGAAGACCATCCCGGAGAACTGGGTGGTGAAGTGCGTCCACATCCCCAGCCGGGTGCCGGGCTCCCGCCAGGCGGCGGCGATCTGCCGCTTCACGTAACCGCGCCCCGGGTGCTCGGGGGGCGCCGGCTCGAAGCCCTCGGGGTGGTCCTTCATGAAGGCCAGCACGAGGACGAGGACGAGCGCGCCGCCCAGCGCCGTGCCCACGAAGGTCGGGGTCCAGCCCGCGGAGTGCAGCAGCCGCGCGAGCAGCACGGTGCTCAGCAGGTTGCCCGCGACGCCGAACAGCGCGGCGCCCTGCGCGATCATCGGCCCGCGGCGGGCCGGGAACCAGCGCGAGCCCAGCCGCAGCACGCTCACGAAGGTCATGGCGTCGCCGCAGCCCAGCACCGCGCGGGCGGCGAGCGCCGGGCCGTAGGCGTGGGAGAGGGCGAAGCCGAGCTGGCCCGCGGTGAACAGGACGATGCCGATGCTCAGCACCTTCTTGGTGCCGAGGCGGTCGACCATCAGGCCCACCGGTATCTGCATGCCCGCGTAGACCAGCACCTGCAGGATCGAGAAGGTGGACAGCGCCGAGGCGCCGATGTGGAAGCGCTCCGCGGCGTCGATGCCGGCGACGCCGAGGCTGGTGCGGTGTACGACCGCGACCGTGTAGACGAGGGTGCCGATGCTCCAGACGGCGACCGCCCTGGTGCCGCCGGGCGGTTCACCGCTGGTGGTGCCGCTCGTTGTCATTACTCCCCCCGGGCCAGGTGGCTCACCCAGCTGACGTGCCGCTCGACCAGCGTGGCCGCCGAGGCGCTGTCCCCCGCGCGCAACGCCGCGAGGATCTCGGTGTGTTCGGCGACGTTCTTGGCGATGCGGCCGGGCTCGGCGTGCATCGTGGCCACTCCCATCCGCAGTTGACGGTCCCTCAGCTGGTCGTACAGCTGGGAGAGGATGCGGTTGCCCGCGGCGCGCACGATCTCCGCGTGGAAGCAGCGGTCGGCCGCCGCGAAGGCGGCCAGGTCGCCGGTGGCGGCGTGGCCGCGCTGCTCGTCCAGCAGCTCCTCCAGCCGGTTCAGCAGCCGCTCCGGGGCGGGCACCGCCTTCATCACGGCGTGGCGCTCCACGAGCAGCCGGGTCTCCACGACGTCGGCGATCTCCTGCGCGGAGACCGGCAGCACCAGGGCGCCCTTCTTCGGGTAGAGCTTCAGCAGCCCCTCGGCCTCCAGGCGCAGCAGGGCCTCGCGGACGGGGGTGCGCGAGACGCCCACCGCCTCGGCCAGCTCGCCCTCGCTCAGGAGGGTGCCGCCCTCGTAGCGGCGGTCGAGCACCGCCTGCTTGACGTGGGTGTAGACCCGCTCGGCGGCGGGCGGCTGCTTGGCGGCCTGCTCGGCGGTGGTGCCGGCGGTCGCGACGGGGCTTCGGGTCATGATGCGCACATCATAGATACAAGACGTATGCGCAGGCAGTGCGCGTCCGGCATACGGACTGGTACGTGTTTCGCCGTGGCGGGCCGCGCGTGGTCAGGATCCGGGCGGCCCGGGACCCGCTCCCGTGCCCGTCCCCGTGGAGCCGCCGCTGCGCAGCCGCGCGACGTAGGCGGCGGCCTGGGTGCGCCGCTGCATGCCGAGCTTGGCGAGCAGGGACGAGACGTAGTTCTTGACCGTCTTCTCGGCGAGGTGCAGCCGGTCGCCGATCTGCCGGTTGGTGAGCCCCTCGCCGATGAGGTCGAGGATCCGCTTCTCCTGGTCGGTCAGATCGGCGAGGCGGCCCTCCTGGCGTTCCCCGCCGCCGCGCAGCCGCTCCAGGACGCGCGCGGTGGCGACCGGGTCCAGCAGCGACCGGCCCCGGGCGACATCCCGTACGGCGCCGACCAGGTCGCTGGCGCGGATGTCCTTGAGCACGTAGCCCGAGGCGCCCGCCATGATGGCGTCGAAGAGGGCCTCGTCGTCCGCGTAGGAGGTGAGCATCAGGCACGCGATCCCCGGCTGGGAGGAGCGGATCTCCCGGCACACCTCGACTCCGCTGCCGTCCGGCAGCCGGACGTCCAGGACCGCCACGTCGGGGCGGACGGCGGGGATCCGGGCCAGCGCCTCGGCGGCCGTGCCGGCCTCGCCGACGACCTCGATCCCGTCCTCGGCGGCGAGGAGCTCGTGCACCCCGCGCCGGACGACTTCGTGGTCGTCCAGTAGGAAAACCGTGATTCCCGACTTTTCGGTCACAAGTTCAGCGTTGCACACGCGACCCGCGCCGACCTCTTACGCAGAATCGATCCTCGGGATACCGTGCCGTTGTCCCGGTGGCCTGCGAGAACGCCCATTTACTAGGAAATCCAAACAAAACCGCAGGTAGAACACCCTTCGCGCGAAAGCGGAAGGTGTGGGTAACGTTCACTTCGCAGGGCCTCCTGCCGGGTCGACCAACACTCCCGGCTCGGCCGTGCCGCACACACCCCGTGCGCCGCGACGAGTCGGGCAGGAGCCGCACTGGCCGCCGGCGGATCCCGGGGGCCGGACAGACGGAGGAGCAAGCGTGAGCGTGAAAAGCACTGCCGCGAAGCCCCGTACGCCCCGTACGGGCGCGCGCGGTGGAGCGAAGCGCCGTGAGGGCGAGCCGGAGCTGGTACAGCTCCTGACCCCCGAGGGCGAGCGCGTCCAGCACAGTGAGTACTCCATCGACCTGAGCCCCGAAGAGCTGCGTGGTCTGTACCGGGACATGGTCCTGACCCGCCGCTTCGACGCGGAGGCGACGTCCCTGCAGCGGCAGGGCGAGTTGGGTCTGTGGGCGTCCCTGCTGGGCCAGGAGGCCGCACAGATCGGCTCGGGGCGGGCCACCAGGCCGGACGACTACGTCTTCCCCACCTACCGCGAGCACGGCGTCGCCTGGTGCCGCGGCGTGGACCCGGTCAACCTGCTCGGGATGTTCCGCGGGGTGAACCACGGCGGCTGGGACCCGAACGAGAACAACTTCCAGCTGTACACGATCGTGATCGGCTCCCAGACGCTGCACGCGACCGGCTACGCCATGGGCATCAGCAAGGACGGCGCGGACTCCGCCGTCATCGCCTACTTCGGCGACGGTGCCTCCAGCCAGGGCGACGTCGCGGAGGCCTTCACCTTCGCCGCCGTCTACAACGCTCCCGTGGTCTTCTTCTGCCAGAACAACCAGTGGGCGATCTCCGAGCCCACCGAGAAGCAGAGCCGCGTCCCGATCTACCAGCGCGCCGCCGGCTTCGGCTTCCCCGGCGTGCGGGTCGACGGCAACGACGTCCTCGCGGTCCTCGCGGTCACCCGCGCCGCCCTGGAGCACGCCCGCTCCGGCCAGGGCCCGATGCTCGTCGAGGCCTTCACCTACCGCATGGGCGCCCACACCACGTCCGACGACCCCACCCGCTACCGCCTCGACGAGGAGCGCGAGCAGTGGGAGCACAAGGACCCGATCCTGCGGCTGCGCAGCTACCTGGAGAAGGACGGCATCGCCGACGAGGCCTTCTTCGCCGGTGTCGAGGCGGAGAGCGAGGCGCTCGGCAAGCGGGTCCGCGAGGCCGTGCGCGCCATGCCCGACCCCGACCCGATGTCGATCTTCGAGAACATCTACGCCGACGGGCACGCGCTCGTCGACGAGGAGCGCGCCCAGTTCGCCGAGTACCAGGCGTCGTTCGCGGACAGCACGGAGGGTCACTGACCATGGCAACGATGACCATCGCCAAGGCCCTCAACGAGGCGCTGCGCAAGTCCCTGGAGACCGACCCCAAGGTCGTCCTCATGGGTGAGGACATCGGCAAGCTCGGCGGCGTCTTCCGGATCACCGACGGGCTGCACAAGGACTTCGGCGAGCAGCGGGTGATCGACACCCCGCTCGCGGAGTCCGGCATCGTCGGCACCGCGATCGGCCTGGCCCTGCGCGGCTACCGGCCCGTCGTGGAGATCCAGTTCGACGGCTTCGTCTTCCCCGCGTACGACCAGATCGTCACCCAGCTCGCCAAGATGCACGCGCGCGCCCTGGGCAAGATCAAGCTCCCGGTCGTCATCCGCATCCCCTACGGCGGCGGCATCGGCGCCGTCGAGCACCACAGCGAGTCGCCCGAGGCGTACTTCGCGCACACCGCCGGACTCAAGGTCGTCTCCCCGTCGACCCCGCAGGACGCCTACTGGATGCTGCAGCAGGCGATCGACTCCGACGACCCGGTGATCTTCCTCGAGCCCAAGCGCCGCTACTGGGACAAGGGCGAGGTCGACGCCGACGGCATCCCCGCCCCGCTCCACAAGGCCCGCACGGCCCTGGAGGGCACCGACCTCACCCTGGCCGCGTACGGCCCCATGGTGAAGGTCTGCCTGGAAGCGGCCGCCGCGGCCGCCGAGGAGGGTCGTAGCCTGGAGGTCGTGGATCTGCGGTCGCTGTCCCCGCTGGACTTCGACGCCGTCCAGGCGTCGGTGGAGAAGACCCGCCGCCTGGTCGTCGTGCACGAGGCGCCGGTGCAGCTCGGCATGGGCGCGGAGATCGCGGCCCGCATCACCGAGCGGTGCTTCTACCACCTCGAGGCCCCCGTGCTGCGGGTCGGCGGCTTCCACGCGCCGTACCCGCCGGCCCGGGTGGAGGAGGAGTACCTGCCCGGCCTGGACCGGGTGCTGGACGCCGTCGACCGCTCGCTGGCGTTCTGAGGAGAGGGTTGTGACGACAGTGGCAGCACCGCAGCGCTTCCGTGAGTTCAAGATGCCGGACGTCGGCGAGGGACTCACCGAGGCCGAGATCCTCAAGTGGTACGTCAAGCCCGGCGACACCGTCACCGACGGCCAGGTCGTCTGCGAGGTGGAGACCGCCAAGGCCGCGGTCGAGCTTCCGATCCCGTTCGACGGGGTGGTGCACGAACTGCGCTTCCCCGAGGGCGAGACCGTCGACGTCGGCACCGTGATCATCGCGGTCGACACCGGCGAGGGTGACGCCGGCGAAGCGGCCGCCGAGGCCGCCGCGGAGCCGGCCGCCGCGCCGGCCCCCGCCGCGGAGCCGGAGCAGAAGCGTCAGCCCGTGCTGGTCGGTTACGGCGTCGCCGCCTCGTCGACCAAGCGCCGGCCCCGCAGGCAGCCCGCCGTGCCGGCGCAGACCCCTGCCCGGCAGGCCGTCCAGGGCGAGCTGAACGGCCACGCCCCGGCCGCGGTGGCCCCGGTCCCGGCGGCCGCCGCCTCCTTCGCCCCCGCCGAGGTGCGCCCGCTGGCCAAGCCGCCGGTGCGCAAGCTCGCCAAGGACCTGGGAGTGGACCTGGCCACGGTCGCCCCGACCGGGCCGCAGGGGACGATCACCCGCGAGGACGTCCAGAGGGCGGTGGCCCCCGCCGCCGCGCCGGCCGCCCCCGCGCAGGTGCCCGTCGCCGCGCAGGCGGTACCGGCTCCGACCGCCCCGGCCGCCGCAGGCGCGCTGGAGACCCGCGTCCCGATCAAGGGCGTCCGCAAGGCGACGGCCGCGGCCATGGTCGCCAGCGCCTTCACCGCGCCGCACGTGACCGAGTTCGTCACCTTCGACATCACCCGGACCATGCGGCTCGTCCAGGAGCTCAAGACCGACCCGGCCTTCGCCGGGCTCAAGGTCAGCCCGCTGCTGCTGGTCGCCAAGGCGCTGCTGGTCGCGGTCCGCCGCAACCCGGAGATCAACGCCGCCTGGGACGAGGCCAACCAGGAGATCGTCCACAAGGGCTACGTCAACCTGGGCATCGCCGCCGCCACCCCGCGCGGCCTGATCGTCCCCAACATCAAGGACGCCCAGGCCAAGACCCTGCCCGAACTGGCGTCCGCCCTCGGTGACCTGGTCGCCACGGCACGTGAGGGCAGGACCTCGCCGGCCGACATGCAGGGCGGCACGGTCACCATCACCAACGTCGGCGTCTTCGGCGTCGACACCGGCACGCCCATCCTCAACCCCGGGGAGTCCGCGATCCTCGCCTTCGGCGCGGTCAAGGAGATGCCCTGGGTCCACAAGGGCAAGGTCAAGCCCCGCCAGGTCACCACGCTCGCGCTCTCCTTCGACCACCGCCTGGTCGACGGCGAGCTCGGCTCCAGGTTCCTCGCCGACGTCGCGGCGGTCCTGGAGTACCCGAAGCGCCTGATCACCTGGGCCTGAGCCGCCCGGACACGGCAACGGGAAGGGCCCGGACGTTTGTGCGTCCGGGCCCTTCCCGCGCGTGTCGCCCCCAACCCGGCGGCGATCTGTGACGTCATACGGCCATGGCGGTATCCATCTCCGTGGTCCTGCTCCTGGTCGTGATCACGCTCATCCTGCTCCGGGCGAAGTCGCTGAAGGTCTCCCACGCGATCCTGTGCGTCCTTCTCGGCTTCTGCCTCGCCAGTTCCAGCCTCGCCCCCACCATCCACTCCGGCCTGGTCGCCACCACGGACGCCGTGAGCGACCTGCGCCCCTGAGCCCGTCCTCGCCGTGATCGGGCGCGGCACGGCGGATGGCACCCTTGAAGCATGAACGATTCCGCCTCCGCGTCCGCCACCAAGCCCCGCCGTGCCCGTGTCCGCGCCCCCGAGCTGGTCGGGAAGGGCGGGTGGCTCAACACCGGGGGCAGGGATCTCACTCTCGCCGACCTGCGGGGCAAGTGCGTCATCGTTGATTTCTGGACCTTCTGCTGCATCAACTGCCTGCACGTCCTGGACGAGCTGCGCGAGCTGGAGGAGAAGCACCGCGACACCCTGGTGATCGTCGGCGTGCACTCGCCGAAGTTCGTGCACGAGGCGGAGCACGACGCGGTCGTCGACGCCGTCGAGCGGTACGGGGTGCACCACCCGGTGCTGGACGACCCGGAGCTCACGACGTGGAAGCAGTACGCCGTGCGCGCGTGGCCCACGCTGACCGTGATCGACCCGGAGGGGTACGTCGTCGCCCAGCACTCCGGGGAGGGGCACGCGCACGCGCTGGAGGCGCTGGTCACCGAGCTGGAGGCCGAGCACGCGGCGAAGGGGACGCTGCGCCGCGGGGACGGCCCGTACGTGGCCCCGGAACCGGTGGCGACGGACCTGCGGTTCCCGGGGAAGGCGCTGCGGCTGCCGTCGGGGAACCTGCTGGTGTCGGACTCGACCCGGCACCAGCTGGTGGAGATGGAGCCGGACGGGGAGACCGTCGTACGGCGGATCGGCGGCCCGGGGGACTTCAACGAGCCGCAGGGGCTGGCGCTGCTGCCGGACGGCACCGTGGTCGTCGCGGACACGGTGGGCCACCGGCTGCGGACGTTCGACCCGGCGAGCGGGGCCCTGGAGACGGTGGCCGGCACCGGCAGGCAGTGGTGGCAGGGGTCGGCGACCTCGGGCCCGGCGCTCGGGACCGACCTGTCGTCGCCGTGGGACGTGGCGTGGTGGGACGGCAGGGTGTGGATCGCCATGGCCGGCGTCCACCAGCTGTGGGCGTACGACCCGGCGGACGGGACGGTCGCCGTGGCGGCGGGCACGACCAACGAGGGGCTGGTCGACGGACCGGCGGAGGAGGCGTGGTTCGCTCAGCCGTCGGGCCTGGCGGCGGCGGGCGACCGGTTGTGGGTCGCGGACTCCGAGACCAGCGCGCTGCGCTGGGTGGAGCGGAGCGCGGACGGCGCGGGGTACGCGGTGCGTACCGCCGTCGGCACCGGGCTGTTCGACTTCGGTCACCGCGACGGGGCCGCGGAGCAGGCGCTGCTGCAGCATCCGCTCGGGGTGACCGCGCTGCCCGACGGTTCGGTCGCGGTGAGCGACACGTACAACCACGCGCTGCGCCGCTTCGACCCGGCGACCGGCGAGGTCACCACGCTCGCCACGGACCTGCGGGAGCCGTCCGGCGCGGTGCTGGACGGCGGGGAGATCGTGGTGGTGGAGTCCGCGCGCCACCGTCTGACGCGGCTGCGCCTGCCGGAGGACGCGGTGCGGGTCGAGGGCGCGGCGCACCGCACGCAGCGGCCCGCGACCGATGTGGCGCCGGGGCCGCTGCGGCTGGACGTGGTGTTCTCCGCCCCGGCCGGCCAGAAGCTCGACGAGCGCTACGGCCCGTCGACGCGGCTGCTGGTCGGCGCGACGCCCCCGGAGCTGCTGCTGGAGGGGGAGGGCAAGGGCACGGACCTCTTCCGCGACGTCGTCCTGAACGGCGACGTCGGCGAGGGGGTGCTCCACGTCTCCGCGATGGCCGCGTCGTGCGACGACGACCCGGACAACGAGTTCCCGGCCTGCCATGTGCACCAGCAGGATTGGGGTGTCCCCGTCCGGCTGACGCCCGAGGGGGACACCCGGCTGGCCCTGGTGCTCGCCGGGATGGACGCCTGACGCGCCCGCACGTCCGTCACACGTGCGGGTAGTTGCGGGCCCGCTCGTCCATCACCGGCATCGGCTCCACGACGCGGCGCTTCTTGAAGATGCTGATGTACGCGGCCAGGCCGATGACGCCGACCGCCATCATGATCAGGCCGACCAGGTCCAGATTGACGCCGGCCATGTGCCAGTCGGTCGCGAAGGTGAGGATGGCCCCCACCGCGATCAGGCCGATGCAACCGCCGATGCCCATGATGTCCGCCTCCGAACTGGGTTGGGTCTACGGACTCGTAGAACCCGTGTACCCCGGGGCGGCGAACTCATGACCGCCGGATGCCGGTGAAGTCCGCTCCTGGGGGGCGGACTTCACCGGCGGGGCCGCGGTTCAGCCCTCCAGGAACGCCTTCAGGGCGCCGGCCAGCAGGAACGGGTCGTCGGCGCCGCACAGTTCGCGCGCGGAGTGCATCGAGAGGATCGGCACGCCGACGTCCACGGTCGTGATGCCGTGCCGGGCGGCGGTGATGGGGCCGATGGTGGTGCCGCAGGGCATGGCGTTGTTGGAGACGAAGGACTGCCAGGGCACACCGGCCCGCTCGCAGGCGGCGGCGAAGATGCCGCGGCCGGTGCCGTCGGTGGCGTAGCGCTGGCTGACGTTGACCTTGAGGATCGGGCCGCCGTTGGGCATCGGGCGGTGCGTCGGGTCGTGCTTCTCGGCGTAGTTGGGGTGGACCGCGTGGCCGGTGTCGGCGGAGGCGCACACGGTGCCGGCGAAGGCCCGGGCGCGGTCCTCGTAGCTGCCGCCCCGGGCGAAGACGGAACGCTCCAGGACGTTGCCGAGGAGCGGGCCGAGGGCGCCGGTGTCGGACTCGCTGCCGGTCTCCTCGTGGTCGAAGGCGGCCAGCACGGGGATGCAGGGCAGGTCGGCCCCGGCGACGGCGGCCAGGGCGGCGGTGCCGGCGTGCACCGAGAGCAGGTTGTCGAGCCGGCCCGCGGCCAGGAACTCGCGGTCGCGGCCGAGGTAGGCGGGCGGCTGGACGTCGTGGGTCATCAGGTCCCAGCCGACGACGTCGGCGGCGGCCACGCCGCTCTCCTCCGCGAGGAACGCGATCAGGTCGCCCTCGTTGACCTCGCCCAGGCCCCAGACGGGCTGCATGTGGCGCTGCTTGTCGAGCTTGAGGCCGTTGTCGTTGACACCGCGGTCGAGGTGGACGGCGAGCTGCGGCACCCGCAGCAGCGGCCGGTCCACGTTGACCAGCGTCGTCGTCCCGTCACGCAGCACCAGCCGACCGGACAGACCGAGGTCGCGGTCGAGCCAGGTGTTGAGGAGGGCGCCGCCGTAGATCTCGACGGCGATCTGGCGCCATCCGAAGGAGCCGGAGTCGGGACGCGGCTTGACGCGCAGGTTGGTGGAGTCGGTGTGCGCGCCGACCACCCGGAAGGGGGTGGCGGGTCCTGCGCCCTCGGGCACGTACCAGGCGATGATCGCGCCGCCCCGCAGCACGTACCTGCCGCCGGCCTCGGCGCCCCACGCCTCGGTCTCCGCCACCTGCTGGAATCCGGCCTTCTCCAGACGCTCGGCGGCGCTCGCGACCGCGTGGTACTGCGACGGGCTGGCGGTGAGGAAAGCTGCGAGGTCGTCGGTGTGGCCGCGGCCGAAGTGGGGCTGAGGGTTCATGCTTCAAGCATAAGGACGCGCGACGGCCCGCTCCCCGTGGGAGGAGCGGGCCGTCTTCGCCGTACCGGTCCCGGCCGGAACCGGTCAGGGCCGGGTCAGAACGCCTCTTCCGGCAGGTCCATGACGTCGAGGGTGACGCCGTCGGCGACGGACCGCGCGACGGACACCTGGGGCAGGACCTCGGCGGCGAAGTGCCTCGCGGCGGCGATCTTGCCGGTGTAGAAGGCGGTGTCCTTGGCGGAGGCGCCGGCGGCCAGCTTCGCGGCGGCGACGGCCGCACCCTTGAGCAGCAGGTAGCCGACGACCACGTCGCCGGACGCCATCAGCAGGCGGGTGGTGTTCAGGCCCACCTTGTAGATGTTCTTGACGTCCTGCTCGGTGGCGGCGAGGTCGCTCAGCATCTTGCCGACGATGGCCTCCAGGTCCACGGCGGCCTTGGCGAGCTGCTCGCGGGCCGCGGAGAGCTCCTCGCCACCGGTGGCCTCGGCGAGGAACTTCTTGATCTCCTCGGAGAGGGCGGTGAGCGCGGTGCCCTGGTTGCGGACGATCTTCCGGAAGAAGTAGTCCTGGCCCTGGATCGCGGTGGTGCCCTCGTAGAGGGTGTCGATCTTGGCGTCGCGGATGTACTGCTCGATCGGGTACTCCTGCAGGAAGCCGGAGCCGCCGAAGATCTGCAGGGACTGCGCGAGCTGCTCGTAGCCCCTCTCGGAGCCGTAGCCCTTGACGATCGGCAGGAGCAGGTCGTTGAGCGCCCCGAGGCCCTTCTCCTCCTCGCCGGCCGCCTCGGCGGCGGCGATCGCGTCCTGGACGGAGGCGGTGTAGAGGACCAGGGCGCGCATGCCCTCGGCGTAGGCCTTCTGCGTCAGCAGCGAGCGGCGCACGTCGGGGTGATGGGTGATGGTGACCTTGGGCGCGGACTTGTCCATGAACTGCGCGAGGTCCGGGCCCTGCACGCGCTCCTTGGCGTACTCCAGCGCGTTGAGGTAGCCGGTGGAGAGGGTGGAGATCGCCTTCGTGCCGACCATCATGCGGGCGAACTCGATGATGCGGAACATCTGGCGGATGCCGTCGTGCTTGTCGCCGATGAGCCAGCCCTTGGCGGGGTGCTTGTCGCCGAAGGTCATCTCGCAGGTGTTGGAGGCCTTCAGGCCCATCTTGTGCTCGACGTTGGTGGCGTAGACGCCGTTGCGCTCGCCCAGCTCGCCGGTCTCGAAGTCGAAGAGGTACTTGGGGACGAGGAAGAGGGACAGGCCCTTGGTGCCGGGGCCGGCGCCCTCGGGGCGGGCGAGGACGTAGTGGAGGATGTTCTCCTCCATGTCGTGCTCGCCCGAGGTGATGAAGCGCTTCACGCCCTCGATGTGCCAGGAGCCGTCCTCCTGCTCGACGGCCTTGGCGCGGCCGGCGCCCACGTCCGAGCCGGCGTCCGGCTCGGTGAGGACCATGGTGGAGCCCCAGGTCTTCTCGACCGCGATCCCGGCGATCTTCTTCTGGACCTCGTTGCCCTCCTCGAAGAGGATGCGGGCGAAGGCCGGGCCGGAGGAGTACATCCACAGGGCCGGGTTGGAGCCGAGGATCAGCTCCGCGTACGACCAGATCAGGGACGGCGGTGCGGTGGTGCCGCCGATGCCCTCGGGCAGGCCCAGGCGCCAGTACTCGGAGGCCATGAAGGCCTTGTAGCTCTTCTTGAAGGAGTCCGGCACCGGGGCGGTGTTGGTCGACGGGTCGAAGACCGGCGGGTTGCGGTCGGCGTCCGCGAAGGAGTCGGCGAGCTCGTTCTCCGCCAGGCGCGCGACCTCGGACAGGATGTCCTTGGCGGTCTCGACGTCCATGTCGGTGAACGGGCCGGTCCCGTACAGCGTGTCGCGTCCGAGGACCTCGAAGAGGTTGAACTCGATGTCGCGAAGGTTTGACTTGTAGTGGCCCATGGCGACGGCTCCGTCGGGGTCGGTCGGACGGCGGGAAAGGTGCCAGTCCTCGCAGCTTTATCACTTACCGATCGGTAATGATGCTACCCGTCGGTAATAAAAACAACCCCTACCCGGCCGGATGTGACGGAGGACCTTCGACGTCCGGAGGAGTCCCCGTCTCCCGGTGCCGCAGTTCGTCCAGGGACCCGAAGGCGGCCGCCGCGATCGGCACCGCGAGCAGCATCCCGAGGATGCCCGCCAGGCTCGCCCCCGCGGTGATCGCCAGCAGGACCAGCGCGGGGTGCATGTGCACCGTGCGGCTCTGCACGATCGGCTGCAGCACGTGCCCCTCCAGCACCTGCACGGCCAGCACCACGCCCAGGGCCCACAGGCCGATCACCCACCCCCGGTCCGCGAGCGCGACGAGCACCGCCGCCGCGCCGGAGATGAGCGCCCCCAGGTACGGGATGTAGGCGCCGACGAAGACCAGGGCGGCCAGGCCGGCCGCCCCCGGGACCCGCAGGATGAGCAGGCCGATGCCGATCAGCACGGCGTCGATCAGCGCGATCACGGTCGTTCCCCGCATGAAGCCCTGGACCGCGGCGAAGGCGCGGTGGGCGATCCGCTCCAGCAGGGGACCGGTGCCGTCCGGGGCGGCCTCGCGCAGCAGCGCGGGGAAGCGGGCGCCGTCGCGCAGGAAGAAGAAGGTCAGCAGCAGCGCCAGCACGGCGGTGGCGATGAGCTGCCCCACGATGCTGATCCCGGACACCACCCCGGAGGCGGCGCGGGCCCCGTACTTGGTGGCGAAGGACTTGAGGCTGTCGATGGTGTCGTTCAGCGAGGCCCCCGACGCGCCCAGGCGCGGCAGAAGTTTCCGGGCCGCCTCCTTGAGCGAGGCCACGATCTCGTCCCCGGTCTCCAGCAGGCTGTGGACGACCACGAACCCCACGCCCGCGACGAAGACCACCAGCGCCACGCAGGTCAGCGCCGCGGCCGCCGACCGCTGCACCTTGGCGGCCCGCAGCCGCCGGTGGAGCGGGCCCAGCAGGGCGCTGCCCAGCAGGGCCAGCAGGACGGGCGTGACCACCGCCGCGAAGGTGACGACGAGCCAGACCACGAGCGCGCCCACGCCGGCCACCAGCAGCACGACGGCGCACCACGCGGCCGTCCGTCGCGCGGATGCCGGCAGAAGGGGCGCGTCCACCTGCCCAGCGGATCACGGGGGGCCCGCTGTCCGCATGCCGGAAAAGGCGAACGGGTGGCCCGCGGCGGTCGGATACGATATTGACGGTCCGTAGAGGAATTCCTCACCCGCAGTAGCGACTTGGGAGCAGCCGGCAATGGCTCGACACCTCATCACCAGCGCCCTTCCGTACATCAACGGGATCAAGCACCTGGGCAACATGGTGGGGTCCATGCTCCCGGCCGACGTCTACTCCCGGTATCTGCGCCAGCGCGGCCAGGAGGTCCTCTACATCTGCGCCACCGACGAGCACGGCACCCCGGCCGAGCTCGCCGCGCAGGAGGCCGGGCTGCCGGTCGCCGAGTTCTGCGCCCAGCAGCACGACGCGCAGAAGGCGGTCTACGACGGCTTCGCGCTCTCCTTCGACTACTTCGGCCGCAGCTCCTCGCCGCAGAACGTCGAGATCACCCAGGCCATCGCGCGCGAGCTGAAGCAGAACGGCTTCATCGAGGAGCGCGCCATCCGCCAGGTGTACTCCCTGGACGACGAGCGCTTCCTGCCCGACCGCTACATCGTCGGCACCTGCCCGCACTGCGGCTACGACAAGGCCCGCGGCGACCAGTGCGAGAACTGCACCCGCGTCCTGGACCCGACCGACCTGATCGAGCCGCGCTCCGCGATCAGCGGCAGCAGCCGGCTGGAGGTCCGCGAGACCAAGCACCTCTTCCTGCTCCAGTCCAAGCTCTCCCACGAGGTCGAGGCCTGGGTCGACGAGCACGGCAAGGACTGGCCGACGCTCGCCTCCTCCATCGCCCGCAAGTGGCTGACCGAGGGCCTGCAGGACCGCGCCATCACCCGCGACCTGGACTGGGGCGTGCCGGTGCCGGCCGACACCTGGCCGGAGCTGGCGGCCGAGGGCAAGGTCTTCTACGTCTGGTTCGACGCCCCGATCGAGTACATCGGCGCCACCAAGGAGTGGTCGGACGCCGCGCCCCAGGGCGAGGCGCGCGACTGGCGCTCGTGGTGGTACGACGTCGACACCGAGGTCCGCTACACCGAGTTCATGGCCAAGGACAACGTCCCCTTCCACACCGTGATGTTCCCGGCCACGCTGCTGGGCACCCGCGACAAGTGGAAGAAGGTCGACTTCGTCAAGGCCTTCAACTGGCTGAACTACTACGGCGGCAAGTTCTCCACCTCGCAGCGGCGCGGCATCTTCACCGACGCCGCCCTGGAGATCCTGCCCGCCGACTACTGGCGCTACTTCCTGATCGCGAACGCGCCCGAGTCCGACGACACGTCCTTCACGTGGGAGCACTTCGCGGCCTCGGTCAACAAGGACCTCGCCGACACCCTCGGCAACTTCGTCAACCGCGTGCTGTCCTTCTCCCGCAAGCGCTTCGGTGACGAGGTGCCGGCGGGCAAGGAGGCCGGGGAGGCCGAGCGGCGCCTCGGCGAGCAGATCGCCGAGCTCCTCGCCGAGTACGAGCGCCACATGGAGGACCTGCAGTTCCGCAAGGCGGCGCAGGCGCTGCGCGCCCTGTGGAGCGCCGGCAACTCCTACCTGGAGGAGAAGGCCCCCTGGCTGGAGATCAAGACGGACGCCGACGGCGCCGCCCTGACCCTGCGCACGGCCATGAACCTGATCCACCTCTACGCGGTCGTCTCCGAGCCCTTCATCCCGGCCACGGCCGCCGCCATGCGCGGTGCCTTCGACCTGGCGGACGACACCGCCGTCTGGGTCACCCCCGAGGAGGCCCGCGCCCTGGCCGCCGTCCCGGCCGGGACGTCCTTCAGCGTGCCGCCGGTGCTCTTCGCCAAGATCACCGAGGAGGACCTGGAGTCCTACCGGGAGCGCTTCGGCGGGGAGCCGGAGGCCGCCTGATGCCCGCCACGACCAGGGACAGGTCCCCGCTGGTGCTGATCCTCGCGGTGGGCCTGACCCTGGTGCTGGTGGTGGCCGGGGTGATCCTCGCCGTCTCCCTGACCGGTTCGGACGACCGCCGCTCCGGCGCCGCCCCGGGACCGGACGGCGCGTGCCGCGGCAGCAACGTCACGCTGGAGCAGGCCGCGGGGCGCTTCGGCCTGCGGCTGCCGGACGACCCGCAGGACGTGCACTACCTCGCACAGGGCGGCGGGCTGTCCGGTCAGCACGACCTCCAACTGCGCTTCCGCACCACGGCCGCCGGCCTGAAGCAGTTCCTCTCCGCATCCGGCTTCGGCGCGCTCGGCCCCGACGTCCAGGCACTGCGCGTGGGCGAGCCCCCCGCCGACCCCTGCCGCCGCGCCGCCGGCGGCCTCGCGCACGCCCGCTACGCCGGCGACCACGTGCCCGCCGCCGCGGGCCACGGCGCCTACAACCGCGGTGTCGCCGTCGACGACAGCGACCCCGCCCACCCGGTGGTCGCGCTCGTCGCCCAGGACGGCTGAGCGTCGGGCCCGTCGCCTCGCTGACGGTGGGGCGGCGCGCGACCCGGGTATGACGCCGAAGGGCCCGGAACCGCGAGGTTCCGGGCCCTTCGGCGTCATACCCCGCGGGCGGGGGTCAGGCCTTCTTCTCCGGGGGCAGCCGCAGCGCGAGGTGCAGCTCCTTCAGCCGCGCCTCGTCGACCGTGCTCGGGGCGCCCATGAGCAGGTCCTGGGCGTTCTGGTTGAGCGGGAAGGCGATGGTCTCGCGGATGTTGGGCTCGTCCGCGAGGAGCATGACCATGCGGTCGACGCCCGGGGCGATGCCGCCGTGCGGCGGGGCGCCGAAGTGGAAGGCGCGGAGCATGCCGCCGAACTCGTGCTCGACGGTGTCCCGGTCGTAGCCGGCGATCTCGAAGGCCTTGTACATGATCGCGGGCTCGTGGTTCCGGATGGCGCCGGAGGACAGCTCGACGCCGTTGCAGACGATGTCGTACTGCCAGGCGAGGATGTCCAGCGGGTCCTTGGTCTCCAGCGCCTCCAGGCCGCCCTGCGGCATGGAGAACGGGTTGTGGGAGAACTCGACCTGGCCGGTGTCCTCGTTCTTCTCGAACATCGGGAAGTCGACGATCCAGCAGAAGCGGAAGACGTTCTCCTCGAACTGGCCGGCCCGCTTCGCGGCCTCGACCCGGACGGCGCCCATGATCTTGGAGACCTCGTCGAACTCGCCGGCGCCGAAGAAGATCGCGTGGCCGGGCTTGGCGTCGACGGCGGTGAGCAGCGCCTTGACGTCGTCCTCGGTGAGGAACTTGGCGATCGGGCCGGTGAGGGTCAGGTCGTCGCCGACCCGGACCCAGGCCAGGCCCTTGGCGCCCTGCTCGACGGCGTAGTCGCCGAGGTTGTCGAAGAACTTGCGCGGCTGCTCGGCGGTGTCGGGCACCGGCAGGGCGCGGACGTGCTTGCCGGCGAAGGCCTTGAAGCCGGAGTCGGCGAAGACCGGCGAGACGTCCACCAGTTCCAGGCGGGCGCGCAGGTCGGGCTTGTCGTTGCCGTACTTGACCATCGACTCGCGGAACGGGATCCGCGGGAACGGCGAGGTCACGTGGCGGCCGCCGCCGAACTCCTCGAAGAGGTCGGTCATGACCTTCTCGATGACCCCGAAGACGTCCTCCTGCTCGACGAAGCTCATCTCGACGTCGAGCTGGTAGAACTCGCCGGGCGAGCGGTCGGCGCGGCTGTCCTCGTCGCGGAAGCAGGGCGCGATCTGGAAGTAGCGGTCGAAGCCCGCGATCATCAGCAGCTGCTTGAACTGCTGCGGGGCCTGCGGCAGCGCGTAGAAGGTGCCCGGGTGCACGCGGGAGGGCACCAGGAAGTCACGCGCGCCCTCGGGGGAGGTCGCGGACAGGATAGGCGTGGCCAGCTCGTTGAAGCCGAGCGCCGTCATCTCACGGCGCAGGAAGCTGATGACCTGGGTGCGCAGCATGATGTTGCGGTGCATGCGGGCACGGCGCAGGTCGAGGAAGCGGTTGGTGAGCCGCATCTCCTCGTTCGCGTTGTCCTCCGGGAAGACCGGGAACGGCAGCTGGTCGGCGGCGCCGAGCACCTCCAGTTCGGAGACCTCGACCTCGACCTCGCCGGTGGGCAGGTCGGGGTTGACGTTCTCCCCCGAACGGGCGACCACGCGTCCGTCGACGCGGAGCACCGACTCCTTGGACTGGTGGCTCAGTGCCTCGTACGCGGGCGAGCCCGGGCGGGCCACGAGCTGGACCACCCCGTAGTGGTCCCGGAGATCGACGAACAGGATGCCGCCCAGATCCCGGCGATTGTGCAGCCAACCACTCAGGCGCACTTCCGCGTCTACGTCGGTGGCGCGCAGCTCACCGCAGGTGTGGGACCGGTACCGATGCATCGTTCATCCAAGTCGTCTGATTTCGGGGATGAGGCCTCCCCAGTCTACGGGGGTACGCGCGCCCGACCCCATTCGTATGAAAGCGGCGAAGAACCATAAACTATGCGAATGCGCATCGAGGACGTGCTGGCCTCGCTCGGCACGGGCGTCTGGCGCTGGGACAGCGCCACCGACATGGTGGAGCTCGACGCCGTGAGCGCCGGGCTGATAGGGCTTCCGCCCCGGCCGCAGAAGGTCCACTCGGGGGTGACCAGGGCCTGCTACCACGCCTCCGACTACGTGGACATGTCGGCGGCGGTCGCCCTGGCGATGGCCGAGGGCACCTCCTCGGAGTCCCTGCTGCGCGTGGTCCGGGAGGACGGACGGGTCGTCCGCACCGTGGTGATGCGCACCTTCGGGCTCCCCTCTGCCGCCGGCCGGCCGGAGGAGATCATGGGCACGCTGCAGGAGGCGCCCGCGGCGCACGCGATCGCCGGCGCGGGCACCGGCACCCGGCCCACCGGGGCGGCACCGGCCGCCCCCGCGGACTGGCGGCGGTCCCGCGAGGCCTTCCTGCTGGACGCGGGCCGGGCGCTGGCGGAGGCGGACAGCACCGAGGAGGTGCTCCGCGTGGCGGCCCACCTGTCCATGCCGGGGTTCTCCCCCGACGGCCTCGCCGTCTTCGGTGTCCAGGGCGAGCGGCTGCGCGCCATCGGGTTCCACGGACAGCAGCCCGGCGACGAGGTGCCCTTCCTGGACATGCCGCTCGCCGCGGAGTACCCGGCGGCGGTGGTGGTGCGCACCGGCCGTGCGGTCTATCTGCCGAGCCCGCGGGCGTACGAGGAGCGCTTCCCGGCCACATGGCCGCTGGTGCGGGACTTCGGGCGGTCGTCCTGGGCGTATCTGCCGCTGGTCGCCGCGGGACGCACGATCGGCGCGTGGATGGCCTGCTTCCGGGAACGCGTCGCCTTCACCCCGGACGAGCGGTCGGTGCTGACCACCGTCGCCCGGATGCTCGCCCAGGCGCTGTCCAGAGCGCATCTGCACGAGTCCGAGCGGGAGCTGTCCGACGGGCTGCAGCGCGCGATGCTGCCGCGACGGCGGCCGTACGTCGAGGGGATGACGCTGACCGCCCGCTATGTGCCGACCGGTGGCGGACTGCAGGTGGGCGGCGACTGGTACGACGTGATCGACCTGCCGTCGGGGCGCACGGCGCTGGTCGTCGGCGACGTGCAGGGCCATGACGTCCGCGCGGCGGGGGTGATGGGGCAGTTGCGCATCGCCCTGCGCGCGTACGCGGCCGAGGGGCACCGCCCTGACGCGGTGATGTCCCGGACGTCCCGCTTCCTGGCCGGGCTCACCGAGTGCTCCGCCGAGAGTGAGGACGCCCGCTTCGCCACCTGCCTCTACATGGAGGTCGATCCGGTGGACGGGACCCTGGACGTGGTGCGGGCCGGGCACCTGGACCCCGTCGTGCGGCTCGCGGACGGCACGACGATCGTGCGGCGCACGGCCGGCGGCCTGCCGCTGGGGATCGCCCCCGACTCCGACTACCCGACCACGCGGCTCGCCCTGGAGCCCGGCGAGACGATGCTGATCTGCACGGACGGCCTGATCGAGACCGGTGGCCACGACCTGGACTCCGGGTTCCAAAGGCTCCGCCCGGTGCTGGAGGACGCGGTCGACGACGGGCTGGAGGCGCTCGCCGACGCCCTGGTGGAGATGGTGCACGGCCTGGCCTCGCACCATCTGACCGGCCCGCTCGCCGACCGCCGTGAGGACGACGTCGCGCTGCTGCTGGTGCGGCGCGACCCCGTGGGGGCGCACCGCGAAGCCCCGGTGCGGCGCAGCGTGCTCACCGTCGCCCAGACCGACGCCCGTCAGCTGCGGGCGGCCCGGGAGGAGGTCCGCGCGCTGCTGCACGACTGGACGTCCGGCGACCAGGTGGACGCGGCCGTGCTGCTGGTGTCGGAGCTGGTCACGAACGTGCTGCTGCACACCGACGACGACGCGGTGCTGGGCGCGCAGCTGCTCGGCGTCCCGGGCGTCCGGCGGCTGCGGGTCGACGTGACCGACCGCAGCGACGGGATGCCGCACCGCCGCACCCCGGGCGAGATGGCCGCCTCCGGTCGCGGACTGCTGCTCCTGCAGGAGATGGCGGACGCCTGGGGCGTGGATCCGCTGGGCGACGGCAAGGCGATCTGGTTCGAACTCCACGAGGCTCCCATGGCGGGCTAGCGGCCCGATACGCTGTGTGCCGTGTACGGCTACGACCAGAACGGGATGGCAGGGGCCGCGCCGCCGATGGGCGGTGCGCCGATGGGTGCGAGCTACCCCGAGCCGTCACCGCCCTCGCTGGCGGACGCGGTCCGCGCCTTCACGACGGGCTCGATGTCGGCCGAGGACTTCCAGGCCGTCTTCGCCACGTCCAAGGTGTACTGCCCGCGCGGTGACAACCCCGGTTTCCTGGCGCTGCACGACACGCAGCAGCCAGTGATCCCCATGTTCTCCTCGCTGAAGCAGCTGCGGCGCTACGCCGGCAAGGAGTCCAAGTACTTCGTGATCACGGGTGCCGAGGTGCTGGACCTGCTGCCGACCGGCTACGGCTTCGTGCTGGACATGGAGGGCGAGCACCGGATGGTGTTCGACGCGAAGGCGGTCGAGCAGATGGTGGAGTTCACCATGCGGCGGATGTACGGCTGATACGGCCCTGATCCCACGGAAACCGGACAAAGGCCGGGGAATGGTTGCGGGAAGTTCAGAGTTCAACTATGTTGAACGTTGAACAATCCGAGGAGGATCCTGGCCATGCCCGCAGTGACCGTCGAGAACCCGTTGACCCTGCCGCGCGTTCACGCCCCCGCCGACGCGGTGCAGCGGCGTGCGCTGCAGGTGACCACCGCCCCCAGCGGCTTCGAGGGGGAGGGCTTCCCCGTCCGTCGCGCCTTCGCGGGCATCGACTACAAGAACCTCGACCCGTTCATCATGATGGACCAGATGGGTGAGGTGGAGTACGCGCCCGGAGAGCCCAAGGGAACGCCCTGGCACCCGCACCGCGGCTTCGAGACCGTCACCTACATCATGGACGGCGCCTTCATCCACCAGGACTCCCACGGCGGCGGCGGCACCATCACCGACGGCGACACGCAGTGGATGACCGCCGGCAGCGGCCTGCTCCACATCGAGACCCCGCCCGAGGCGCTGGTCATGAGCGGCGGCCTGTTCCACGGTCTGCAGCTGTGGGTCAACCTGCCCGCCAAGGACAAGATGATCGCGCCGAAGTACCAGGACATCCGCGGCGGCAGCGTCAGGCTGCTGGCGTCGGAGGACGGCGGCGCGCTCATCCGGATCATCGCCGGTGACATCGACGGGCATCAGGGCCCGGGCGCCACGCACACCCCGATCACCATGCTGCACGTCTCGGTGAACCCGGGCGCCCAGCTCACGCTGCCCTGGCGCGCGGACTTCAACGCCCTGGCGTACGGCCTGTCCGGCCGCGGCACCGCGGGCCCGGAGGGCCGGGCCTTCCGGATGGGGCAGGCGGTCGTCTTCGGACGCGGGGACTCCCTCACGATCCGTGCCGACGAGACCCAGGATTCGCGCAGCCCCAACTTCGAGGTCGTCCTTCTGGGCGGGCTGCCGATCCGTGAGCCGATGATGCAGTACGGCCCGTTCGTGATGAACACCCACGCGGAACTCGCCCAGGCCTTCGACGACTTCAAGGCCGGCCGGCTCGGCACCGTTCCCGCCGGTCAGGAGTGACGTAGGCGGCTCCGGGTACCTCCGGCATTAAACGGCCCCGTCCGGGAATCCGATTCCCGGGCGGGGCCGTCGCATGCGGTGGGAGCAATTCCGTCGGGCGGTTCGTTGGCTCTTCATTGGCCGCTGCATTCACCCTGAGTGACTGCACGTGCACTTGCACGTGCAGATGCACGTGACTTCGTCTCTGGCTATCATCTCCCCTGTCCTGCACGGCACTTATCTGGAGAGAAGCATGCGCCACACGTACAACGGCATGGCCGCGTCCGATCTCCGAGGAGTGGTGTGGCAGAAGAGCCGGCACAGCAATGCGAACGGACAGTGCGTGGAGCTGGCCGCGCTTCCGGACGGGGAAGTGGCCGTGCGCAATTCGCGTTTTCCGGACGGACCCGCGCTGATATATACGAAGGCGGAGATCGAATCCCTCATCGTGGGGATGAAGAACGGGGAGTTCGATCATTTCGTGGCGAACTGACCGCGGTCGTCCCCGCCACGGCTCAATGTGACGGGCCGTCGTGCTGTCCGGGCATGCGGAAGAGGGCCCAGACGACTTTCCCCGCGGTGGTCAGGGGATGCCAGCCCCAGGTCTCGCTGAAGGACTCCACCAGATGCAGCCCGCGCCCGGACTCGGCCACGAAGTCGGGGGCCTTGGCGACGGGCCCGTGGCTGCTGGGGTCACGCACCGCGCAGACTACGCGCGTTGACCATCTGACCAGGCTGAGCCTGACGCACCCGTGGGCCGCGTCCTGGGGCAGTGCGTAGCGCAGGGCGTTCGTCACCAGTTCCGAGGCGACCAGTTCGATGCCGTCCTGGAGTTCCTCGAGATCCCAGGCGCGGAGGGTCGTCCGCGCGAATCTTCGTGCGTCGCCGACCGCTTCGAAACGCGGCGGCAGCGGGCACGAGGTGGCGCTCGATGACGAAAGGCGCTCCGGAACCAGCCCGTCCCATAAGGGCTGCAGCCCGGCCGAGCTCTCAGTCCACATGCGCACCACCCGGTATCGGCACGTACGTCATCGTCCCGTACGGCCGGTGGCCGATGCAAGGGGCGGATGCACGTGCATTTGCATGACGCGAGGCAGGTGGGGCGGAAGTGACGATCGAGAGTGACCGATCGAGTACTGAACGCAGCACGAAGATGGCAGACTGCTGGATGCCACGGGGAGAAGGTAGGCGCAAATGACCACAGTGCAGTCGGGGAGCGGATCCATGGTGCGCCGCATCCTCCTTGGCTCGCAGCTGCGCAGGCTCCGCGAGGCGCAGGGCATCACCCGTGAGGCCGCGGGCTACTCGATCCGCGCGTCGGAGTCGAAGATCAGCCGCATGGAGCTCGGGCGCGTGAGCTTCAAGGAGCGCGACGTGGCCGACCTGCTCACCCTCTACGGCATCACCGACGACGCCGAGCGCACCGGGCTGCTCGGGCTGGTGCGCGAGGCGAACGTCGCCGGCTGGTGGCACGGCTTCGGCGACGTCCTGCCGGCGTGGTTCCAGACGTACGTGGGTCTGGAGGAGTCCGCCTCGGTCATCCGCTCCTTCGAGACGCAGTTCGTGCACGGCCTGCTGCAGGCCGACGACTACACCCGCGCCGTCATCGAGCTGGGTCACCCGGACGCCCCCGCCGACGAGGTGGAACGCCGGCTCGACCTGCGGCACAAGCGCCAGAAGCTGCTCACCTCGGAGCTCGCCCCGCAGATCGTGGCAGTGATGGACGAGGCCGTGGTGCTCCGCAGGTTCGGCGGGCGGGAAGTGATGCGGGCTCAGCTCGCGCACCTGGTCGAGGCCTCGGAGCAGCCGAATGTGACGGTGCAGTTGCTGCCGCTGGAGTTCACCGGGTACTCCGCGGGCGCCAGCGGCACCTTCACCCAGCTGACCTTCCCGGAGTCCGACGTCCCCGACGTCGTGTACGTCGAGCAGCTCACCGGGGCGATGTACATCGACAAGCGCGAGGAGGTCGACCAGTACCGCGTCGTCATGGCGAAGCTCCGCGCGGACAGTCTCTCCCCCGAGGCCACCCGGGACCGGCTGAACGCCGTCCTCCGGGACATCTGAGCGCACCCCGGCGGCAACGCCGGGTGCCGCCCTTCCCCCCTCTGAACAGGGGGTTTGCGGCTTTCGTAGATCTCACTCGATCGAGTGAAGTGGACCTTGGCGCGTTGGTCGGCTCATCGGCCCGGTGATCTCATGCTGCGGTGAGCCCGTACCTGCGTACCCGCACGATCGACGGGTGCGTCGTGGCCGAACTCAGCGGGGAGATCGACATCGTCGCGGCAATGGAGATCACTCCGCCGCTCGACGAGCTGACCCGCTCGCCCGGCCAGGGCCTTGTCGTCGACCTGGGTTCCGTCGACTTCATCGACTGCTCCGGACTCGCCGTGCTCTGCCGGGTCCGCAGCCGGGTCCGCGGCAACGGCGGGCGGGTGCAGTTCGTCTGCTCCCGGCCCCCGACCCTCAAGGTCCTGCGTGCCACCGGGCTGTTGAACGCCCTGCGGCCGGTGCCGAGCGTGGACGAGGCGCTCGCCCGGATCGGGCGGCCGTGACCGCCCCGTCCACACTGCCGTGGGTCGCGACCTAGTCGCAGCAGACGGCCGACACGAACTCGGCGACCCGTTCCTGGGGCAGGTGGCGGGCCACGTCCGCCTCGCTGATCATGCCGATGAGGCGGTGCGCGGGATGGTCGATCACCGGCAGGCGGCGCACCCGGTACTCCTCCATCAGCTCCAGCACCCGCTCTATCTGCTCGTCGCCCTCGATGATCTGCGGCCGTCCCATGGCGAGCTCCCCGCAGGTGACCTCGGACGGGTCGCGCTTCTCGGCGACGCACTTCAGCACGATGTCGCGGTCGGTGAGGATGCCGACCAGCACGTCGTCGTCCCCGCAGATCGGCAGCGCGCCGATGTCCTGCTCCCGCATGATCCGGGCTGCGTCGGTGAGGCTCTCCCGCTCCCCCACGCACATGGCGCCGGGGTGCATGATGTCCAGTGCGGTGGTCATGACGGCGCCTCCTTGGGGCGTGGACCGATTTCCTTTGGCTCCATCGTCACCCTGGTGGAGTAGTTCCGCGATAGGGAGCACGCTGGAAGGAGACATCGGGACCGCTGGAGGTGTTCCGTCATGCAGACCCTCGTCGGATGGCACATAGAGATGGACTTCCGGGAGGACGGCGCGCGGACGAAGGCCGCCGCGCTGCTCCGGCTCCCGGACGGCACCGAGGTCAGGTCGCACGGTCACGCCAGCCGGCACCCCTCCGACCCCGAGCAGGAACGGGTCGGTGAGGAACTGGCGGCGGCCAGGGCGCTCAACGACCTCGCCCGTCAGCTCCTCGGCAAGGCGGCGCACGAGATCGAGGAGGTCACCCGGGTGCCTGCGCATCCCAGGATCTGAGCCGGGCGGCGCGCCGGCCGCGCGCCCTCACAGCCAGCCGCGGCGTTTGAAGACCAGGTAGAGGCTGACGCAGACCACGCCCATCAGCATGATCGCGAAGGGGTAGCCGAGCAGCCAGTGCAGCTCGGGCATGTGGTCGAAGTTCATGCCGTAGATCGTGCCGACGAGCGTGGGCGCGAACAGGATGGCGGCCCAGGCGGAGATCTTCTTGATCTCCTCGTTCTGCTCGAAGCCGGCCTCCGCCAGCGCCCGCATCTCGGCGTTCTGCTGCTGCGCGACGAGGGTCGCGTTGAGGGTGAGCAGGTCGCCGAGCGCCTGCCGGAAGCCGTCCACGCGCTCGATGGTGTGTGTGACGTGGTCGGCCACGTCGCGCAGGTAGCGCTGCAGCTCCTCGTCCGTGCCGTACTTCACGAAGCCCGCCTGCAGACCGTCCAGCATGGGGACGAGCGGGCGGGTGGCGCGCTGGAACTCCAGCACCTCCTGGGAGAGCTCGTAGATCCGGCGGGAGACCTGGGGGTCGCCGCCGAAGACCTGGATCTCGCTCTCCTCCATGTCCTTCTCGACCCCCGCGACGACCGGTGCGTAGCCGTCGACGACCGTGTCGAGTATCGCGTAGAGCACCGCCTCGGGCCCGAGCGTCAGCAGCTCGGGGTTGCTCTCCATGCGGCGCCGTACGGCGGACAGGTCGGGGGCCGCGCCGTGGCGGACGGTCAGGACGAATCCGGGGCCGACGAAGATGTGCAGCTCCGCGAAGTCGACCTCCTCCGGGGCGTCCAGGTAGCGGGCGGCGCGCAGGACGACGAAGAGGGTCTCGCCGTACCGCTCCAGCTTGGGGCGCTGGTGGGCCTGGATCGCGTCCTCCAGGGCGAGCGGATGGAGGTCGAACTCCTTCGCCAGCGAGACCAGCTCGGCCTCGCTCGGCCGGTAGAGCCCGATCCACGCCATCGCGCCCGGCTCCGCGCGCAGCTGCGCGTACGCATCGGCGAGCGAGGAGGGCGTCGCGATGCGCCGGCCGTCGCGGTAGAGGGCCGCGTCCATCACGCTGCTCACACCGGCGACCGCGGTGTCCGCGATCCTCGGCTCCAGGGGGGCCTCGCCCTCCCCGGCCGGCGGTGCGGCGGGCCGGGGCGGACGGGCGGTCCTGGCCCTCTCCTTCGCCGAGTTACTCAGTGCGCGCAGGGCTCGCAGTCGTCGCCCGGACACCGGCAGCACCCCCTTCGGGCCTTGCGAGCAGGGTAGCCCGAGCCCGCCCGGTAGGGGCCGCACCGCGACCGGGCCGGTACAGGTCCCCGGCCCGGCACCGGTCGCCTTCGGGACGCGGGGTCGGGCGTCTGCGTGCTCACGCGCGCCGCCGCGGCCGGGCGGGGGGTCTCCGGCGCCTGTGTTCCCGCCTCCGGCCTGACCGGTGATACGGCCGTACGCACGCGGGGCGCTGACCGGGGCCGACGAGTAACCTGATTCGCGGGGGACACGGGGGCCGTACTCCGGAGGTCTCGATGGACGTCCCGGTGCCGTTCGGCCGGATTCTCCTCGCACCGCCCTCCCCCCAGGGGGCCGCCGCCCGCCCCGAGAACCCGTCCCCGCCGGGCAATGCTCCCGAGGCCGCCCGCCCGCCCCTCCCGGACCGGCCGGGAGCTCCGGCAGGCAGCCGGTCCGCTGCACCGCCTCCCGTGACCCCGTGAGCGGCGTTCGCCGAGTGGGAAGAACAAGAAAAGGGTGTGCGGAGCGTAACGTGCGGGCGGATACGGAGTGGCTGGCCATGGGGACTCCCGAGGAACGCGTGGACGCGGGCGTGGCGGACGCCGTCACGTTGCTCCTCGACGCCCATGGGAGCCTGCTGACCTGGCCTCCCGCCGCCGAGCGGCTGCTCGGCCGGCGTGCGGTGGACGTCGTCGGCACCCCCGCGGTGGAGCTGCTCGCCCCGGAGGACGCGGCGCGGCCGCCGGAGATCGCCGAGCGCTGCAGCACCGAGGGAGGCTGGACGGGTGTGCTGCGGCTCCGCCGCGACGACGGCACGAGGGTCACGCTGGGTGTACGGGTGGTCGGGCTCCCCGAGGGCATCGGCGGTTCGTCCGCCCGCTGGATGGTCCTGGCGGCGGAGTCCCGCAGCACCGCCCGCTCGACGGCGTCGGGGATGACCCCGGCGATGATGGAGCGGATCGTCGGCCAGACGCCGATCGGGCTGGCCGTGGTCGACACCGAACTGCGCTGCGTCTGGTCGAACGCGGCACTGGAGCGCTTCGGCGGCGGTCCCTCCCAGGGGCGGCTGGGGCGGCGGCTCGCGGAGATCCAGCCGGGCCTGAACGCCACGGTCCTGGAGGCGCAGATGCGCCAGGTCCTGGAGACGGGCGTGCCGGTGATCGACTACGAGCACGTGGGGCGGTTCCGCACCGACCCGCGCCGCGAGCAGGCCCATGCGATGTCCTTCGTGCGGCTGGAGGACGAGCGCGGCGTCCCGGTGGGCGTGTGCTACTCGGTGGTCGACATCAGCGACCGCTGGCGGGCCCGTAAGCGGCTGTCGCTGCTGGACCGGGCCAGTGAGCACATCGGGCGCACCCTGGACGTGATGCACACCGCGCAGGATCTGGCGGACGTGGTCGTGCCCGACCTCGCCGACTACGTGGCCGTGGAGCTGCTGGAGTCGGTCATCAAGGGAGCGGAGCCGCAGGCCGGCCCGCTGGGCGACGCGGTCACCGTGCCGCTGCGCCGCGCCGGGATGCGGTCGGCGCGGCAGGGCGAGCCCGAGCCCGCCTTCGGCATCGGGGCGGTCTCCGCCTATCTGGAGGACACCCCGCCGATCCGGTCCCTGACCGACGGCACCTCCTGGATCAGCTCCCGGCTGGATCCGCTGGGGCTGGAGTGGGCCGCCGGCCCGGCCGGCGTCCGGGCGCTCCACTTCGGCGAACTCGGGCTGCACACGGCGATGGTGGTGCCGATCCGGGCCCGCGGGGTCACCCTCGGTGTGACCCTTTTCTTCCGGGTGCGCCGCGCCGACCCCTTCGACGGGGAGGATCTGCGCCTGGCGGAGGAGGTCGTGGCCAGGGCCGCGGTCTGCCTGGACAACGCGCGCCGCTACACCCGTGAGCGGGACGCGGCCCTCGTGCTGCAGCGCAGCCTGCTGCCGCACACCTTCCCCCCGCAGGACGCGGTGGAGGTCGCCACCTACTACCGGCCGGCGGACGAGCTGTCGGGCGTGGGAGGCGACTGGTTCGACGTCATCCCGCTGTCCGGGGCGCGGATCGCGCTGGTGGTGGGAGAGGTGGTGGGCCACGGCATCGAGGCCGCCGCGACGATGGGCCAGTTGCGGACGGCGGTGCGGACCCTGGCCGACCTCGACCTGCCGCCGGAGGAGCTGCTGGCGCACCTGGACGACCTGGTCGTCCAGGTCTCGCGGGAGGCCGGGGAGTCGGCGACCGTCGGGGTCGGCGGCAGCGCGCTGGGGTCGAGTTGCCTGTACGTGACGTACGACCCGGTCAGCCGGCACTGCGTCATGGCCAGCGCCGGGCACCTGCCGCCCGCCGTGCTCCGGCCCGCCGGCGAGCGGTGCGGGGCCGAGTGCGGGGAGGCCGTCCGCTTCCCCGAACTGCCCATCGGCCCCGCGCTGGGCCTGGGCGGACTGCCCTTCGAGGCGACCGCGTTGCAGATGGAGGAGGGCAGCGTCCTCGCGCTGTACACGGACGGGCTGGTCGCCCCGGTGGAGGGCGTGGACGAGGGGCAGGACAGCGGGCGGACCCGGCTGCGGGCGGCCCTGGAGGCCGATGAGGCGTCGCTGGACGCGCTGTGCCGCGGCGTCGTCGACGAGCTGGCCCCGGCCCGTCCGCACGACGACGTGGCGCTCCTGCTGGCAAGGACCCGGTGCCTGGACATCGGCCGGGTCGCCTCCTGGGACCTGGCCACCGACCCCGCGGTCGTGGGCCGGGCCCGCGAGCTGTCCACCCGGCAGCTGGAGGACTGGGGTCTGGGCGATCTCGCGTTCACCACCGAACTGGTCGTCAGCGAGCTGGTCACCAACGCGATCCGGCACGGTTCGGGTCCGATCCGCCTGCGGCTGATCCTGGAGCGCGCGCTGATCTGCGAGGTCTCCGACGCCAGCAGCACGTCGCCGCATCTGCGGCACCCCCGCACCACGGACGAGGGCGGCCGCGGGCTGTTCCTGATCTCGCAGTTCGCCCAGCGGTGGGGTACCCGCTACACCGACGACGGGAAGATCATCTGGGCCGAGCAGTTCCTCGACGGGCACGGCCCCGACGTCGGTGTGGACATCGGCATCGGCTTCGACGCGGTCACCATGGGCGGACCGGCCTGAGGCCGGACTCCGCCGCCCGCTCTCCGTCGTTCACCCGTACGCCCCGGCGCCTTCGCCGGGCGTCGCGCCGTGAGCCGGGACGCCGATATGGTCCAGACCTATTGACCATCTGGTCCAGACCTTTCTACCCTGCGAGGGAACTGTGGTGGGCATGACATCAGTCAATCGCCCGCCAGGCGGCACTGGTATCCCCGTCGGCCCCCCACTCGAGGAGCACCCCTTGAGCACTGGAGACACCCCCCGCACTCCACGCACCAGACGCCTCAGGACCACAGCGGCCGCGGGACTCACCGCGCTGCTGCTCCCGTTCGCGGCGCTCGTCGGCCTGGCCACGCCGGCCCATGCCGCGGGTACCACCGCCACGTACACCAAGACCCAGGACTGGGGCACGGGGTTCGAGGGCAAGTGGACGGTCACCAACGGCGGTTCGTCGCCCATCAGCAGCTGGACCGTCGAGTGGGACTTCCCCTCCGGCACGGCGGTGACCTCGGCGTGGGACGCCGACGTCACCGGCTCCGGCACGCACTGGACCGCCAAGAACAAGAGCTGGAACGGCACGCTGGCCCCGGGCGCCAGCATCAGCTTCGGCTTCAACGGCTCCGGCAGCGGCAGCCCGAGCGGCTGCAAGCTCAATGGCGGCTCCTGCACCGGCGGTGGCGCCGGGGACCCGACACCCACGCCGACGCCCACACCCACGCCCACCCCGACGCCCACGCCGACCCCGACGCCGACCCCCACCGGCCCCGCGGGGAGCAAGATCCGCCTCGGCTACTTCGCCGAGTGGGGCGTCTACGGCCGCAACTACCACGTCAAGAACCTGGTCACCTCCGGCTCGGCGAGCAAGCTGACCCACATCAACTACGCCTTCGGCAACGTCACCAACGGCCAGTGCACGATCGGCGACTCCTACGCCGACTACGACAAGGCCTACACCGCCGACCAGAGCGTCGACGGCGTCGCCGACACCTGGGACACCGGTGCCCTGCGGGGCAGCTTCAACCAGCTGCGCAAGCTGAAGAAGCAGTACCCGAACATCAAGATCCTGTGGTCGTTCGGCGGCTGGACCTGGTCCGGCGGCTTCGGCCAGGCGGCCGCCAACCCGACCGCCTTCGCCAACTCCTGCTACAACCTGGTCGAGGACCCGCGCTGGGCCGACGTCTTCGACGGCATCGACATCGACTGGGAGTACCCCAACGCCTGCGGTCTGTCCTGCGACACCAGCGGGGCCTCGTCCTTCAAGACGCTGATGTCCGCGCTGCGGACCAGGTTCGGCTCCAACAACCTGATCACCGCCGCCATCACGGCCGACGGCACCAACGGCGGCAAGATCGACGCCGCCGACTACGCGGGCGCCGCCCAGTACGTGAACTACTACAACGTGATGACGTACGACTACTTCGGCGCCTTCGACGCGGACGGGCCGACCGCCCCGCACTCCCCGCTCACCTCCTACAGCGGCATCCCGATCGCCGGCTTCTACTCCGACGCGGCGATCCAGAAGCTGAAGGGCAAGGGCATCCCGTCGAACAAGCTCAACCTGGGCATCGGCTTCTACGGCCGCGGCTGGACCGGCGTCACCCAGTCCGCTCCGGGCGGTTCCGCGACCGGTGCCGCCCCGGGTACCTACGAGGCGGGGAACGAGGACTACAAGGTCCTCAAGAACACCTGCCCGGCCACTGGCACCGTCGCGGGCACCGCGTACGCGCACTGCGGCAACAACTGGTGGAGCTACGACACCCCGGCGACCATCGCGGGCAAGATGGCCTACGTCAAGAACCAGGGCCTCGGCGGCGCGTTCTTCTGGGAGTTCAGCGGCGACACCGGCAACGGTGAGCTGATCACCGCGATCAACAACGGTCTGAGCTAGCGATTCGGGAGCCCGGCCGTACGGGCCGGAGGGGCGGGTTCGCGACCGCTCCTCCGGCCCGCTCGTGTCCGGCGCGTTCGTGTCCGGGGCGCGTCAGGCGGTGGCGCAGGGCGCGCCGTCGAGGGTGAAGCCCGAGGGCGGTGAGGTGGCACCGTACCGTGTGCCGACCAGGCCGAAGGTGACCGGTTCGCCCGCCCGCACCCACCTGTTGTAGCCCTTGGCCCGGGCGGTGACCGTCCCGCCGCGCTGGAAGAAGTCGGCGTCCCACATCTGCGTCACCCGGCGGCCGTCGGAGTACCGCCAGCCGACCGTCCAGTCGCGCAGGTCCTCGCGGGCGGTCAGGGTGACCGAGGCCTGGAAGCCGTCGTACCACCGGTCGGTCACCTCGTAGGCGATCGTGCAGGACGGCGGTGCCTCCACCGGTGCGTTCCGTGCGGGCGGCGCGGCGGAGGACGGGGTGCGGCGGGCGGCGGGGATGGTGTGCTCGGCGGCCGAGGGCACGATCTCCTCGGGGAACGGCGCGCTCTCGGAGGGCTCGGGAGCCCCGGAGGCGCCGGACGCGCCCGGTGACCGCAGCGGGGGGAATCCGGGACCGTCCGGGGCGGCGCCGTCGTTGCCGCCCTGGGCCGTCGGCGCGGCCTGGGCGGACCGGGGGGCGGAGTCGTCGGCGGTGACCACGACCGTCACGCAGACCACGGCGGCCAGCACCGCGGCAGCGGCGGCCACGGCGGCCCTGCCCCGGGGTGTCCGGGTCCGCGTCCGCGCCGAGCGGGCGGCACGGGCGGCACGCCGCGACGGCCGGGGCGGAACGGCTCCCCGTCCGGCCGCCCGGCGCCGGGCCTCCAGGTAGGCGGGACCCGCCCAGCCCAGCACCCCTTCGGCCAGCGCCTCGGCCGGGCCGCCGCCGAACGGGGTCAGGCACACGGCGGCCCGCGCGCAGTCGGCGCACCCGCGCAGGTGCCGGCGCAGGTCCTCGGGCGCGGCCTCGACGGGCATCCGGGTGGCCGCGTCCAGCAGCCTGGCGTACCCCTGGCACTCGTCGGAGGGCGGCTCCTCCTGGTGGGCGCGCAGGCAGCGGTCCCGGAAGTCCTCGCGGGCCCGGTCGATCTCCCGTTCCGCGGCGGCGGCGTCGATGCCCAGCGTGCGGGCGGTCACCGCCACGGGGCGGCACTCGACCTCGGTGGACCACAGCAGTGCCGCGTCCGCCTCCGCCATGTCCCGCAGCCCGCGCAGGGCCAGCGGCTCCGGGCGCGGTGCCCTGCCCCGGCGGGCGGCGCGTTCGGCGTTGAGCCAGATGCGGAACTCCGGATGCAGGCTCTCCCCCTCGCCCCGGGCCTGCCAGTCCGCGGCGGTGTCCCGTACGGCGGTCAGCAGCAGCGGCAGCAGGGGCAGCGGCAGCGGTCCCGGCGCGAACCCGGGGTCCATCACGTCGGGTACCTGGTCCAGGCCGCGTTCGAACGCGTCGGCGGCCAGGCGTCCGCCGTCCTCGGGGGAGAGCGTGCACAGCTGGGCGAAGCACAGCGCTTCCGCCCAGTACTCGGACAGCGGTACGGCCTCCGGGACCGGGGCTGCGGCAGTCATGGGCGGTGAACCAACCTTCGGCGTCGGGAGGCGGCTGCGCCTGCGCCTTGTGGTGCCGGGAGCCTTTCACGCTTTCCACACAAGTAGCAAGGTGTGACTTCGTTTGCCGAAGGGGGAGTTGGGGCGAGAGCAGGGCTGTGCGCCGCTGCGCGGCCATGAACGCCGCCGAGCGGTTCGACGCCCGCGGATCAGCCGCGGACGGTGACCGAGCGGGGGTCGAAGCCGTACGGGAGCTCGAGGCGGTGGGCGCGCATCAGGGTGTCGTCGGAGAGGAGTTCCTGGGTGCGGCCGTCGGCGACGACGGTGCCGCCGCTGAGGACGACGGAGCGCGGGCACAGCTCCAGGGCGTACGGCAGGTCGTGGGTGACCATCAGGACCGTGACGTCCAGGGAGCGCAGGATGTCGGCGAGTTCGCGGCGGGAGGCGGGGTCCAGGTTGGAGGAGGGCTCGTCCAGGACGAGGATCTCCGGCTCCATGGCGAGGACGGTCGCCACCGCCACGCGGCGCCGCTGGCCGAACGACAGGTGGTGCGGCGGCCGGTCTGCGAACTCCGCCATGCCGACCCGCTCCAGCGCCTTGCGGACGCAGGCCTCCAGTTCGGCGCCGCGCAGACCGGCGGCGGCCGGGCCGAAGGCGACGTCCTCGCGGACGGTGGGCATGAAGAGCTGGTCGTCCGGGTCCTGGAAGACGATGCCGACCCGGCGCCTGACCTCCGCCACGTGCTTGCGGTCGCCGACCGGGAGCCCGGCGACGGTGACGGAGCCGGCCCCGGCCTCGAGGATGCCGTTCAGATGCAGCACGAGCGTCGTCTTGCCGGCGCCGTTGGGGCCGAGGAGGGCGACCCGCTCGCCGCGCGCGATGGTCAGGTCGACGCCGAACAGCGCCTGGTGGCCGTCGGGGTAGGCGTAGGCGAGGCCCTTGACCTCGAGTGAAGCGGTCACAGGAACCATCCCATCAGGCAGACCGCCAGCGCGGCGGCCGGGAGCACGGCCGCGTACGACCACTGGGCGCGTGAGGCGGTCACATCGTCGATCACCGGCATGCTGCCGGCGTAGCCGCGGCTGATCATCGCCAGGTGGACGCGTTCGCCGCGTTCGTAGGAGCGGATGAACAGGGCGCCCGCGGACTTGGCGAGCACGCCCCAGTGGCGCGGGCCGCGCGCCTCGAAGCCGCGCGAGAGGCGGGCGACGCGCATCCGGCGCATCTCGTCGGTGATGACGTCCCCGTAACGGATCATGAAGGAGGCGATCTGCACCAGCAGCGCCGGCAGCCGCAGCCGCTGCAGGCCGAGGATGAGTTCGCGCAGCTCGGTGGTGGAGGCCAGCAGCACGGAGGCGGCGACGCCGAGGGTGCCCTTGGCGAGGATGTTCCAGGCGCCCCACAGGCCGTGCACGCTCAGGGACAGACCCAGTACCTCGGTGCGCGGGCCCTCGGCGACGAAGGGCATGAGGACGGCGAAGGCGACGAAGGGCACCTCGATCAGCAGCCGCCGCAGCAGGAAGCCGGCCGGGACGCGCGCCACGACGGCGACCGTGGCCAGCAGTACCGCGTACAGGCCGAAGGCCCACACCGCGGAGCGCGGCGTGGACACGACGACCAGGACGAAGCAGAAGACCGCGGCGATCTTGCACTGCGGGGGCAGCGCGTGCACCGGCGAGTGCCCGTGCCGGTAGAGCCGGTGGGCGTGGCCCGCGCCCACCGTCAGCCCTCGTCCGCGCGCGGCCGGCGGCGGACGATCCAGAAGACGCCGGTGCCGAGCGCCAGGGTGGCGCCGACACCGATGACACCGGCGAGGCCGCCGGAGAGCCGGGCGTCGCCGACGTCCTTGGTCTGGTAGTCCGCCAGCGGCGAGTCCTTGGCCGCGTGGTCCTCGGCCTTCTTGTCGATGCCGTGGTCGGCGGCGACCTTCTCCAGCCCGTCGGGGCTGGCCGAGGCGTAGTAGCTGACGAATCCGGCGAGCGCCAGGGCGGCGATCAGGCCGGCGATCCACAGCGGCCGTATGCCGCCGCGCTTCGGGGTGTCGGTCACGGCCGCCATCAGACGGTCGCCTCCTTGAGTTCCAGCGGGCGGCGCAGGTCACGGGCGCCGTGGACGAGGTCGGGGCGGACGGCGATGACGGCGCCCACCGTCGCGGCGGTGATCACCGCCTCACCGATGCCGATCAGGACGTGCACGCCGACCATGGCGGTGAAGACCTTGCCGAGCGAGACGTCGGTCGTCCCGCCCAGCGCGTAGATCCCGGTGAAGGCGACCGCCGCGGCCGGGACGGAGACCAGGGCCGCGACGAAAGCCGCGCCGGTCACCCCGCCGCGCCCGTTCGGCAGCACCTTGACCAGGGCGCGGAAGAGGGCGTAGGCGACGACCACGGTCACGATCGCCATGTCGGTGATGTTCACGCCGAGGGCGGTGAGGCCGCCGTCGGCGAAGAGCACGCCCTGGATGAGCAGGACCACGGACACGCACAACACCCCTGTATAGGGGCCGACGAGTATCGCCGCGAGCGCTCCGCCGAGGAGGTGGCCGCTGGTGCCGGCGGCCACCGGGAAGTTGAGCATCTGGACGGCGAAGATGAACGCGGAGACGAGTCCGGCCAGCGGCGCGGTGCGCTCGTCCAGTTCGCGTCGCGCACCGCGCAGGCTCACCGCCACGGCTGCCGCCGCGACGGCACCGGTCGCCACCGAGACCGGGGCGTCGATGAATCCGTCGGGTACATGCATGGAGAGCTCCGCTCCGGGGTCGCATAGGAAGTCGAACGCTCAATCATAGAGTCCTGTTGCGACACGTTTGCAAGAGCCTGCATGGCGCTGGAGCGCATCACCCGCGTGTGTCCGCTCGCACTTCATCCCGCTTCATCCCGCTTCAGCCGCGCTTCCGGTGCCCGGTCAGCCCAGCGGGCGCCCCGCCCGCAGGTTCCAGCGTCCGGACCGCCCGCTGAATTCCGTCGCCG
This sequence comes from Streptomyces sp. PA03-3a, assembly GCF_033792735.1. Lineage (NCBI taxonomy): Bacteria > Bacillati > Actinomycetota > Actinomycetes > Kitasatosporales > Streptomycetaceae > Streptomyces > Streptomyces sp. PA03-3a. The sequence continues at coordinate 69,601 of NZ_JARAVM010000007.1, read as the reverse complement.
TCAGCGGGGGCACGTCGATCCGCCAGAAGGACGCCTCCGGCGCACCCAGGGCCCGTACCGCGCAGGCCCGGACGATCTCCGGTTCGACGACGGCGAGCACCCGGCCCGGCGTGGCGGCGAGCCCGTCGAGCCAGCCGCCGACGCGGGCGCACAGCTCGCGCAGCGACTCGGCGTCGTGCGGCGCGGCGTCCGGGTCGGAGAGCCAGGCGGCCACCGCCTCCGGTTCCTCGGCGCTCACCTCGGCGAGGGTGCGTCCCCGCCAGCGGCCCAGCGCCCAGCCCGCGGGCGCGGTCTCCTCGGCGGCGAGGCCGAGCGCCTGCGCGGTCGCGCGGCAGCGCACCGTGGGCGAGACGGGCACCGGTACCGCGGAGGGCAGCGAACCGGCCAAGGCGCGGGCGGCGGCGAGCGCCTGCTCGTCCGGCGGCACGTCGTCGTCGAAACGCGCCTCTCGCAGCGCCGCGTTCACCACCGGTGAGATCAACGTCACCCGGGTCGTCATGCACCCTCCTCGTTCTCCGGCGATCCCCTGGAATCGCCGACTGCCGCCCCGCACCGGGCCTGTCTGCGGCACCGAAGCGGCTCCCGCGCATGCCGTGGCGTGAACGCGCGCCCTTGGCCGGATCACCGGATCGCGGTACCGTCACGACGACATTCACGACGACACGGCGGAAGTCCGGTGCAAATCCGGCACGGTCGCGCCACTGTAAGCCCAGCCCAGCGCCAGGCGAGTCAGACCCGCAGTCGTCCGACAGAGCTCCACCGACCGGGACGCGAGTTCCCACCAGGAGGTCATGCCATGGCGCAGTCCGCCGCCTCGCCGGCCATAACCCCTTCCGCCGCCCCCTTGACGCTGCCGATCAGGGCGATCCTGCCCTGGGCGGTCTTCTTCGGCGTCCTGATGCTGGTCCTGCTCTACTTCGTGGGTGCCGAGCAGGGGGCCACGTCCCTCATGTCCGGTGAGAACGTCCACGAGTGGCTGCACGACGGGCGCCACCTGCTCGGCTTCCCCTGCCACTGACAGGGGCGCCGCACCGATGAACCCCGCCAACCCCGTCAATTCGGTCACCGTCAGACAACTGCTGGTGCGGGGCATGCTGGCCGGCCTCGCCGCCGGCGCGCTCGCGCTGGTCGTCGCCTACCTGCTGGGCGAGTCCCGGGTCGACGCCGCCATCGCGTTCGAGGAGTCGCACGCCCACGAGCACGGCGGCGCCGAACCGGTCAGCCGCGCCCTGCAGTCCAGCGCCGGTCTGGCCACCGGCCTCCTCGTGTACGGCGTGGCGCTGGGCGGCATCGCCGCGCTCGCCTACTGCTTCGCCCTCGGGCGGATCGGCCGCTTCGGCGCCCGGCCGACGGCGATGCTGCTGTCGGCCGCGGCGCTCGTCGCGGTCTACGTCGTGCCCTTCCTGAAGTACCCCGCCAACCCGCCGGCCGTCGGCGACCCCGACACCATCGGCGAACGCACCACGCTGTACTTCCTGATGATGCTGCTCAGCGTGCTGCTCGCGATCGCCACCGTGATCCTGGGCAGGCGCCTCGCGCCGCGCCTGGGCAACTGGTACGCGACCGTGGCCGCCGGCGTCTTCCTCGTCGTGACCGTGGGGCTCGCGTACGCGCTCCTGCCCGGGATCAACGAGGTGCCGGAGCACTTCCCGGCGCAACTGCTGTGGCAGTTCCGTCTGGCGGCGCTGGCGATCCAGCTGACGCTGTGGACCTCCTTCGGGCTGGTCTTCGGCCACCTGGCCGGACGCCTGCTGGAACCTGCCCCGGCCGCCGCCTCCGCGGGGCGCGACGCCGTGGGCGCGGGCACGGCGGCCTCCGTCTAGGGCCGCCGTCCGGGCCCGCCGCACCGTACGCACGACCGCCCGTACGACGCTCAGCGCGTCGTGCGGGCGGTCGCGTGCACGGAGGAGACGAGCCCGTGCAGCCGGTCCGCCGCGGCGCGGCCGAAGGCGGGGTCGTTGAGGTGCGTGTCGTACTCGGCGACCTCCACCCGGCTGCCGCGCAACTCCTCGCGGAGGGTGCGGAACAGCACCCCGTCCACCGCCCGGTCGTGGTACGGCCCGCCCGGCGCCCCGAGGGTGGACAGCCCGCGCAGCGGCAGCAGGAGCGTGGCCGGGCCGGTGGCCGCGCGCAGCTTCGCGGCGACCTGACGGCCGAGTTCGGCGCACTCGGCGGCTGAGGTGCGGATCACGGTCACCGACGGGTTGTGTACGTGGACGTGACGGGCCCGGAAGCGGTCCGGCAGCGAGGCGAGCGGGCCGAACTTGACCATGTCGAGCGCTCCCGGGCTCACCACCTGCGGCAGCCCGGCGCGGCCCGCGGCGCGCAGCCGGTCGGGCCCCGCGCCGAAGGCGCCGCCCACCAGCTCGTCGGCGAGCTCGCTGAGCGTCAGGTCGAGCACCCCGCTGAACATGCCCTCCCCGGCGAGCGACTCCAGGGAGCGGCCGCCGGAGCCCACGGAGTGGAAGACCAGCACCTCGTAGCCGAGTTCGGTGAGCCGCGCCCGGGCGGCGTCGACCCCGGGGGTCGTCACCCCCGCCATGCTCGCCGCCACCAGCGGCCGGTCCCCGGCGGGCGCGGCGGGCGCCCCGGCGAAGCCCCTGGCCATCCCGGCGATGGCGTCGGCCGCGTTCGCCAGGATCGGCGCCGACACCCGGTTGACGCCCGCGATGTCGACGACGCTGTACATCATGGCGATGTCGGTCGCGCCGACGTACGGGGAGACGTCGCCCGCGGCCATCGAGGAGACCATCAGCTTCGGCACGCCCAGCGGCAGCTCCCGCATCGCGCGGGTGGCGATCGAGGTGCCGCCGCTGCCCCCGATGGCCAGCACGCCGTGCAGCCTGCCCTCGTCGTGCAGCCGGCGCACCACCCGGGCCGCCCCCTCGGCCATGACCGTCACCGCGGTGCCGCGGTCGCCCGCCCTGCGCAGCCGTTCGGCGTCCGCACCCACGGCGGAGGCCACGACGGAGCGGGGGATGTCGGGGGTCACCAGGGGCTCGCCGGCCACGCCCGCGTCGATCAGCACGACCTCGACGGCGGCGCGCAGGAGGCGATCCCGCAGCCAGCCGTACTCGGTGCCCTTGGTGTCCAGCGTTCCCAGCAGCGCAACCACCGGCATGGACACCAGTGTTGGGTCCCAAGCTGGAAGTGACAAGGCCTCATGACGGGGGCACGGGACGCAGCAGCAGGAGCGCGGTGTCGTCGGTGCGGTCGGCGGCACGGCCGTCGTAGTGGACGAGGGCCTCGGCCAGTTCGTCCAGCGGGAGCCTGCCCCGGGAGGACAGCGTCACGGCCAGGGCGGCGATGGCCTCGTCCAGGTCGCCGCCGGGGGTCTCGATGAGCCCGTCGGTGTAGAGCGCGAGGACCGCGCCGGGGGGCAGCGTCATCGTGCTCGTGGGGTACTCGGCGCCCGGGTCGATGCCGAGCAGCAGTCCGGTCGGCCGGCCCAGGATGTCGGTGCGGCCGTCGGGGAAGCGCAGCAGGGCCGGCGGGTGGCCCGCGGAGGCCATCCGCAGGACGCCCTCCGTGAGCTGGAGGTGGGCGTAGAGGCAGCTGGTGAAGAGCCCGGTGTCGAGTTCGTCCAGCAGCCGGTTGGTGCGGGACAGCACCTGGTCGGGGGTCGCGCCGGCGGTGGCGTGCGCGTGCACCGCGGTGCGCACCTGGCCCATCAGGGCGGCGGCGTTGACGTTGTGGCCCTGGACGTCGCCGATGACGGCGGCGACGCAGGTGTCGTCCAGCCGGATCAGGTCGTAGAAGTCGCCGCCGACCTCCATGCCGGTGGTCGCGGGCAGGTAGCGGGCGGCGACCTCCAGCCCGGGCAGGGCGGGCAGGGTGTGCGGCAGCAGCCCCGACTGCAGGCTGTGCGCGAGGTGGTGCTTGGCGTCGTAGATCCGCGCCCGGTCCAGGGCCTGGGCGATCAGCCCGCTGAGCGAGGTCAGCGCGGCCCTTTCGTCGGCGGGGAAGGAACGCTCCCGGGCGAACGCGAGGACGCAGGCGCCCACGGGGCGGCCGGAGGCGATCAGCGGCAGGAAGGCCCAGGCCGCCATGTCCGACAGCAGTTCCATGCCCTGGTAGGCCCGGACGAGGTCCTCGGGGGAGCCGTAGAAGCTGGGGACGCCGGTGTTCAGGGCCCGGGTCGCCGGGAGGCGCGCGGTCAGCGCGGTGCCGTCCAGGGCCGCCATGACCTCGGGCCGGTAGCCGCGGTCGCCGATCACGCGCAGCCGGCCGCCCTCCGCGACGCACAGCACGAAGGCGTCGGCGCCGATCGCGGCCGGGAAGAGGTCCGCGACCAGCCGGACGACGTCGTCCACGCCGACGGCCTCGGTGAGGGCCGTCGCGAGGTGCATGAGGTGGTAGATCGCCCCGATCCGGATCGGCACCCCGGCCTCGTCGTACGGGGCCGCCTGCGGGGAGGGGCCCGCCTCCGCGTCGGTGGGGGAGATCCGCACGCTGACCCCGGTCGCGTCCGGGTAGAGCTGCACGAGCAGCCAGTGGTCGGGCGGCCTCAGGGCGGTGAACGAGACCGGCTGCCCGCTGAGTACGGCGGCGCGGTAGCGGTCCTCGTGGGCGGGGTCCCGCAGCCAGCGCAGGCTCTCCCAGGGGAGGGAGCCCACGAGCCGCTCGGCGGGCACGCCGACGAGCTCCGCCGCGCGGGGGCTGACGTAGGTGATCCGCCCGTCGAAGTCGAGCGCGCAGGCCCCCTCGGGCAGCCGCCGGGCCCAGTCCGCCGCCGCGAGGGCCTCGTCCGGGTGCACCGGGACCGCCCGCGCGGTCCGCAGCACCCGCGGCTCGGGCCCGGGCAGGATCGGCTCCCCGCCGGCGCCGGCCCGTACGAGCTGGTCGGAGAGCCGTTCACGGGCCTGCTCCAGCAACGCGCGCTCCGCGGGCGGCGCCTCGGCGGGGCGGGGACGGGACCAGATCAGCACCAGGGTGCCGAGCACGGCGCCGGTGTCGGTGTCGGTGAGCGGGGCGGCGACCATGGACAGGTCGTAGGGCATGACCAGCGCCGTGCGCGGATAGCGGTCGGCCAGCTCCTCCCGGGAGCCGACCCGGATCGTCCGGCCCTCCCGTACGGCGTCGGCCACCGGGGTCGACCGCTCCATGGGCAGCCGCGACCACGGCATCGACAGCTCGCGCGGCGCCCCGGTGATGACCTCCATCCCCAGCGCGCGGCCCTCGGGCATCAGCAGGAAGACCGCACCGACATGGGCGCCCGTCTCGCGCACCACTTCGGCGAGCACCTGGTCCAGCAGCTCCCGCGCGGGGGCAGTCACCACCATGTGTGGCTCCACCATCGGGCCGACACCACCTATAAGGGGACGATACGCCCCCGTCCGCCCCGTCTCCTCCCGCCGGTTCGAAGGGTGGTGTCCCGCACGGGACCGGTCGGGGGGCCGCGGCGGTGGGTGCGCCGGCGGTGGCGCTGCCGGCCTGGTCGGCGAGGGTTCAGCGCAGGGGCGCGGCGGTGTGCAGGGGCAGCCGCCAGGTGTTGCGGCGGTGCATGTCCTCGAGGACCCCGTGGAGCGGGGAGCGGGGTACGGCGAGCACCGGGCAGACCGCGTGGGCGAGGCAGTGCCGGGCCACCGGGGGGCTCAGCAGCCGGCGCAGCCGGCCGCGTCGCCCGGCGCCCACCACCAGTACGTCGTCCGGGCGGTTCGCGACCTGGGTCAGCGCCCACCCCGCGGGCCCGCGGACGGTCAGCGCGCGCAAGGGGAGGTCCTCCGGGAGCCGGCCGAAGGCGGACTCGACGGCGTCGAGCAGCCGCCGCCGGGCCCGGTCCTGCCCGGCGTCCAGCAGTGGGGGGCAGGAGGAGCGCCGGTAGGCGAACTCCCCGCCCGGCGGTTCCCAGGCGAGCACGGCGACGAGCACCGCGCCCGTACGGCGTGCCTCGGCGGCGGCCCGGTGCAGCGCCGTGAGGCTGCCGAGGGAGCCGCTCAGCCCCACGACCACGCGGTGGTGTCCGGCGTCATCCATGTCCTCGATGGAAGACCCGGGCGCGGCGCCCGCGGGGGCTCCTTGTCGTCCCCTTGTCGCCGGTCGGCGTACTCCTGACGCCGCCCTGACCAGGCGGGCCTCAGTCCGGGTAGGCGTGCGTCTGGGCCGCCTTGACGGTGGCCCACACCTCGGCGCCGGGGTGCAGCCCGAGTTCCGCGGTGGCCACCGCGGTGAGGTCGGCGGCGAGCGGGAGTTCTCCCCGGACGTCCACGCGGATCTGGTCTCCGTGCGACTCCAGGCCGGCGACCCGGCCCTGCCACATGTTCCGGGCGCTGGAACCGGTGGGGCGCTCCCGGTGGAGGGTGACGGCGCCGGGCGGGAAGGCGACGAAGGCCGGGCCGGACAGTTCCTCCGTGGTGGTGATGGCGGGTCCGCCGTCGATCCGTACGGTGTGGCCGTCGGCGCGGCCCCGGTAGAGGTTGAGGCCGACGAGGTGCGCGATGTAGTCGGTGCGCGGGCGGCGGGCGATCTCGGCGGGGGTGCCCTCCTGCACGCAGCCGCCGTGCTCGATGACCACCAGCCGGTCGGCCAGCACCATGGCGTCCAGCGGGTCGTGGGTGACCAGGACGGCCACCGCCTCGAAGTCGGCCAGGTGGCGGCGGAGTCCGGAGCGGACCTCCAGACGCGTGCGGGCGTCGAGCGCGGCCAGCGGCTCGTCCAGGAGCAGCAGCCGGGGCCTGGTCGCCAGCGCCCGGGCGAGGGCGACGCGCTGCGCCTGGCCGCCGGAGAGCCGGCGGGGCCGGGCCCCGGCGTGCTCGGCCAGGCCCATGCGCTCCAGCCACTCGGCGGCCTCTGCGCGGGCGCGCGCCTTGGGCACGCCGCGGCAGCGCGGACCGAAGGCGACGTTGTCCAGCGCCGACAGGTGCGGGAAGAGCAGGTAGTCCTGGAAGACCACGCCCACCGGCCGGGTCTCGGGAGGCGTCCCGTCCAGGGCGGCGCCGTCCAGCCGCAGGTGGCCGGCGGTCAGCGGGGTCAGCCCGGCCAGGGCCCGCAGCGCGGTGGTCTTGCCCGCGCCGTTGGGGCCGAGGAGGGCGAGCACCTCGCCGGGGCCGGCGGTGAGCGTCACGTCGAGGCGGAAGGCGCCGCGGTCGACGACCAGCCGGGCGTCCAGGCCCTGCGGGGCCGGGCCGCCGGTGGTGGCGGTCTTCTCCAGGGAGGTCATGGCGTGGTCATCCAGCGGTCGCGCAGTCCGGCCAGGACGGCGATCGAGACGGCGAGCAGCACCAGGCTGAGCGCGATGGCGGCGGCCGGGTCGCTCTGCAGGGCGAGGTAGACGGCGAGCGGCATCGTCTGCGTACGGCCGGGGAAGTTGCCCGCGAAGGTGATGGTGGCTCCGAACTCGCCGAGCGCCCGTGCCCAGGCCAGGACGGCTCCGGCGGCGATGCCGGGGGCGATCAGCGGCAGCGTCACCCGGCGGAAGGCGGTGAAGCGGGAGGCGCCGAGGGTGGCGGCGGCCTCCTCGTAGCGCGGGTCGGCGGCCCGCAGGGTGCCCTCGACGCTGATGACCAGGAACGGCATCGCGACGAAGGCCTCCGCGATGACGACGCCCGCCGTGGTGAAGGGCAGCGTCACCCCGAACCACTGGTCCAGCCACCGCCCGGCGATGCCGTTGCGGCCCAGCGCCAGCAGCAGCGCCACACCGCCGACCACGGGCGGCAGCACCAGGGGCAGCGTCACCAGGGCGCGCACCAGCCGGCGCCCGGGGAACTCGGTGCGGGCCAGCAGCCACGCCAGGGGCACGCCCAGCACCAGGGTCACCGCTGTGGCGAGGGTGGCGCAGATCAGGGAGAGCCGCAGCGCCTGCCACACCCCGGGGCTGGTCAGCTGCGCGGGCAGTTCGCTCCACGGGGTGCGGACCAGCAGCCCGGCGAGCGGCAGCACGAGGAAGACGAGACCGAGCAGGGCGGGCAGCAGCAGCGGCAGGGGCACCGGGGAGCGGTGGCCCTGCCGGCGGGCGGCGCGGCGCGGCCGGGACTCCAGGAGTTCGGGCACGCCGCCGCTGTGGCCGGTCACGGGGTGAGGAATCCCGCCTCGGTCAGCACCTTCCGGCCCTGGCCGGACCGGACGAGGGCGATGAAGGCCTCGGCGGCCCCGGCGTTGGGAGCGTCCTTCAGCAGGACGATGGGGTAGTCGTTGACGGCGCCGGCGGACTCGGGGAACTGCACGCCCTCCACCTTGCCGGCGGCGGCCTGCACGTCGGTCTTGTAGACCACGGACGCGTCGACCTCCTTCAGCTGCACCTTCGTCAGGGCGCTCTTGACGTCCTGCTCGTAGGAGACCGGGGTGAGCCTCAGGCCGGCGCCGTCCAGCGCCTTCTGCGCCGCGGCGCCGCAGGGCACCTCCTTGGCGCACAGCGCGACCTTCAGCCCCGGCTCGGTGAGGTCCTCGAGCGTCGCGACGTCCTCGGGGTTGCCCGGGACGACCGCGATCTCCAGCTGGTTGCGCACGAAGGTGGCGGGCTCGCCGGCCGCGCTCTTCGCGTCGGTGACGATCTGCATGGTCTTGGGGGAGGCGGCGGCGAAGACGTCGGCGGGGGCGCCGGAGGTGATGCTGGCGGCGAGCGCGTCGCTGCCGCCGAAGCTGAACGTGACCTTGGTGCCGGGGTGTGCCGCCTCGAACTCCTCGCCCAGTTCGGTGAAGCTCTCCTTGAGGGAGGCGGCGGCGAAGACGGTGACCGTGCCCTTCACGTCGCCCGCGGAGGACGCGCCCGCCGAGGACGAACAGGCGCTGAGGGCCAGCAGCAGCGCGGTTCCTCCGACGGCCGGCTGAAGGGTCCGGCGGTGCGTGGGACGGGTCGTCACAGGACTGCTCCTCCGAGGCTCGATCTCTGCGGTGGCTCTACGGTGTCTCGACGACCACGTTGGTCGACTTGATGACGGCGACCGCCGGTGCGCCCGGCTCGAGCTTCAGCTCCTCGGCCGACTCCCGGCTGATCATGGACACCACGCGGAACGGGCCGGCCTGGATCTCGACCTGCGCGGAGACGTCGCCGAGGATCACCTCGGTGACGATGCCCGCGAAACGGTTGCGGGCCGAGGAGCCGGTGCGCTCGCGCTCCGTGCGGTTGAACTCCCGGGCGAAGGCTGCCAGATCGGGGCCCTCGATGATGCGCCGGCCCTGCTCGTCGCGTTCCGCGCGCAGCCGCCCGGCGTCGACCCAGCGCCTGAGGGTGTCGGCGCTCACGCCCATCAATGCGGCCGCCTCGCCGATCCGGTAGGTGTGCATGACTCGATCATAGTGACGCAGATGCAAGTGAGAAGCCCTTTGTTTGATTGCATCAGCCGGGTTTCGCGACGCCTAGGGTCGCATCTGCGTTTCCGAGACCTTCGAGGGCGGGTACGGTCATCGGGGGAGGTGGAAGCCCGTGACCGGGCTCGTCCTGAGCGGCGAAACCTGGCCCGCCCTGCCCCGCTCACCGTTCCCGACCCGCGCGCCTGGCCCCGGCACACGGCCCGGGTGAGCTTCGAGCGCCGGACCGGCGGCGTGCAGCACCACCGTTTCGAGGGCCCGTTGCTCCACGAGGTGCTGTGCTCGGCCGGTCCCGGCTCCGACCCCGGACGCCGCAAGGACCGAATGCGCTTCCTCATCGCCGTCACCGGGGCGGACGGTCACCACGCGCCGCTGTCCTGGGCCGAGATCGACCCGGACCTCGGGCAGGCCCGCGTCCTGCTCGCCACCCGCATCGACGGCACCCCGCTGGACGCGCGGGGCCCGCAACCGGTGCTGCCCCAGGACCGCTGCGGGGCCCGGCACATCAGCGGCATCACCGCCGTCCGCGTGGACGGCGGGTACGGCGGGTACGGCGGGCGCCCGGCGGCGGAAGGCGACGAAGGCGTGTGAGCGGGCACTACGATCGGCGGAATGCGCCCCTCCCCCGCCGGCCTGGTCCGTGAGTTCCACACCGCCTTCGGCCTCGACGCCCGTCCCCGTCCGACCGAGATCACGCCCGAGTACGCGGCGCACCGGCAGGACCTGCTGGCCGAGGAGGTGGCGGAGGTCGCCGAGGCCTCGGAGAACGGTCCCCTGGACCACCTCGCGCACGAACTGGCCGACGTGGTCTACGTCGCGTACGGCACCGCGCTGGTGCACGGCATCGACCTGGACGCGGTCATCGCGGAGATCCACCGCGCCAACATGAGCAAGCTCGGCCCCGACGGGCGCCCGACCCTGCGGGCCGACGGCAAGGTCCTCAAGGGCGAGCACTACCAGGCCCCGGACGTCGCGGCGGTCCTGCGCGCCCAGGGCTGGGCCCCCGCCGGGGAGTGATGCGCCGGCGCGGCGTGTGCGGCCGTGAGCCGTGCCGCTTCGCCGGCCGGAGCCCGTGGACGTCGCTCCGCAGGGCGCGCGGGCCGACGTCCGGGGACGGCTCACCCCGGCCCTCCCCCTCCGCCGCGGTGGGAGGGAGAATCAGGGGCATGACGGAGCGCAAGCCACCGGGCGTCCCCTTCGAGTCCTGGGTCGACAAGCAGATCCGGGAGGCCACGGAACGCGGCGCCTTCGACAACCTGCCCGGGGCCGGGAAGCCCCTGGCCTCCCTCGACAGGCCCTACGACGAGCTGTGGTGGATCAGGGAGAAGATGGCCCGCGAGGGGCTGTCCCACCTCCCGGCGAGCCTCAAGCTGCGCAAGGAGGTGGAGGACGCGATGGACGCCGCCTCCCACGCCCCCTCCGAACACGAGGTGCGCCGCATCGTCGAGGAGGCCAACGAGAAGATCCGCGCGGGCATCCGCACCCCGATGGACGGTCCGCCGCTCAACCTCGTCCCGTACGACGTGGAGGACGTCGTCGCACGGTGGCGCGCGGAGCGCGACTGAGTCACCCGCGCCGTTGCGTCGAGGCCCGCCCAGAGCCCTGGTGACCGGGCAGCGGGACGGACGGCTCGCGGCGGTTCCGGTGACCTCCCGTTCCGCGCCGCGGGCCCCCGGTTGCGGGGTCCGGCGGGCTGAAAAATAGTCGGACTGTGAAAGGGCGGCCACGGGTCAGCATCCCGGAGGGGCTCCGTGCGCGGTTCGCGGACCTGCCGGGGCGGGCGCGCGCCCTGCGGGATGACACCGAGCGGCGGTTCCCCATCGTCACCCGGCTCGCCGCCCGGCTGCTGAGCGTCAACGTGCTCGACGCGGCCACCCGGTTGGCCGCCCAGGCCTTTCTGACCGCCGTGCCGCTGCTGTTCGTCATCGCGTCCCTCGCCCCGGAGAGCGTGCGCAAGGAACTCCTCGACTCGCTGGTGCGGGTGCTGGGGCTCTCCGGTCCCTCCCGTGAACAGCTGCGCTCGGTCTACGAGTCGGATCCGGGGAGCCTGCGCCAGACGGTGGGGGTGGTGGGCATCCTGATGGCCCTGCTGTCGGCGACGGCCTGCAGCCGGGCGATGCAGCGGGTGTGCGAACGCGCCTGGCACCTGCCGAAGTCGGCGGCGCGGATCGCGGCCTGGCGCTGGTTCGCCTGGGTGTGCGCGGCGCTGGTCTACCTGGCGATACAGGGTCCGCTGCGGGAGGGCTTCGGCGCGGGCCGCTGGCTCGGTGTCCCGCTGTCCCTGGTGAGCGCGGTGGGGATCTGGTGGTGGACCCAGCACCTGCTGCTGGGCGGCCGGATCGGCTGGCGGCCGCTGCTGCCGGGGGCGCTGCTCACGGCGGTGCTCCTGGAGGCGGCCGTCTTCGCCGCGCCGCTGTACGTGCCGAAGGCGCTCAACCGCAGCCTGCAGGCGTACGGCTCGCTGGGGTCGGTGTTCACCCTGCTGTCCGGGCTGATCGCGCTGTGCGTCGTGGCGACCGTCTGCCTCACCGTGGGCGCGGTGTTCCACGGCGACGAGTCGGCGGCCGGGGCGGCGCCCGCCGTGCCCGCCGCGCCCGGCCCGCCGGGGGAGGGCCGGGCGGGCGGCGGTCAGGCGGCCGGTGAGCGCTCCGGCCTGTAGTGGGAGAGCGCCCAGATGATGAAGATGTCGAGCGCGATGAGGATGATCGACCAGAACGGCAGGTAGGGCAGGTACAGGAAGCTCACGATGATGCCCAGGCCCGCCAGGACGACACCCGTGATCCGTGACCAGAGCGCGGCGCCGCTGAGGAGTCCGGTGCCCGTGACCACCAGGAGCACGCCGAGGACCAGGTGGATCCATCCCCACGCGGTCAGGTTGAACTTGTAGACGTAGTCGCCGATCCGCGCGTACACGTTGTCCGCGGCGATCCCCGAGATGCCCTGGAAGATGGCCAGGACGCCGTCGACGAGCAGCAGGACGCCGGCGAAGATGACGCCGCCGTGCGCCCACGCGCTGTGGTTGCCGCTCTTGGGCGCGGGTGCGGGTGTCGGTGTGGTGCCGGTGGCTGCCATGGCTGCCTCCTCGCGGTGATGGTGCTTCAGTGCCGCAGCGCCCGCTCCACCTGGGCCTTGACCGTGCCCGTCAGGTCGCGGTTGCTGCGTACCGTGGCCTCGCCGGACTTCTGCGGGGCCACGTCCGCGACGTTGACCACGGCGGCGTCGAGGAGGTTCCCGCTGGTGTCGCGGAAGGTCACCTCGACGGTGTACGTGGCCTGTTTGTCGCCGCTGTTGGTGGCCGTGACCGTGGTGGTGGCCTTGCCGCCCTCGACGGTCACGGGGTCGAGCCTGACGTCGTCCTTCGCGTTGACGCCGTTCTTGATCTTCGCCAGCTGGGACTGCGCGGCGGCGGTCGCCGAGGCGACGGCCTCCGCGCCCTCGGACACCAGCGAGGACGCGGCGGACGCGGCCTTCGACGCCTTCTCGGCGGGGGTGCTCTCGTTGTCCGAGCAGGCGCTCGCCGCCAGCGCGGTGGTTGACAGAACGACCGCCGCGCACATCGCACGGCCCCGGTACGGCCTCGTCATTCACTACCTCCACAGTGTCATGCGCCTCAAATGGCACATAATTCACAATACGGATTGAATTGCCGTGTCGCGTGGTGAAGAGAGGCGGCGGTGGCATGGCGGGTGCAACGCCCGAAGGGCGTGACGATCTCGCCGAACTGCGCGCCCGGCTGTCGGCACTGGAGGCGCGGGAGACCGTTCCCGCAGGCGCCGGACCACAGGCCCCGCCGCCTCACCGGCGACCCGTCCGGGCGTTCTTCTCGGCCCTGTTCATCGTGGTGGCCTGCGTCTTCGTGCCGCTGAGCGCGCTGGCCGTCTGGGTGGACTCCGAGGTCGGCGACACCGGCCGCTACGTCGCCACCGTCGCGCCCCTGGCGAGCGACCCCGCCGTGCAGGACGCCGCCGCCAACCGGATCACGTCCGTGGTGATGCAGCACATCGACGTGAAGAGCCTCCTGGACGAGGTCGCCCCGCAGGACCGCCCCCGACTCGACCAGCTCCTCGGCCGCGTCTCCGGCCCGCTGACCAGCGGCATCGAGAGCCTGGTGCACTCGACGGCGGAGAAGGTCGTGCGCAGCGACGCCTTCGAGAAGGTCTGGACCGACGCCAACCGCCGGATCCACGGCTCGCTGGACAAGGCGCTGACCGGCCAGGGCGGCGGCGCGGTCAAGCTCACCAACGACACCGTGGCCGTCGACCTCGCCCCCGTCATCGACCAGGTCAAGCAGCGGCTGGTCGACGGGGGCCTGACCATCGCCGCGAAGATCCCCGAGGTCCACACCGACTTCACCGTCGTCCGCTCCGAGAAGGTCGGCAAGATCAGGACCGCCTTCCGGCTCCTGCAGCTCGCCGGCTTCTGGCTGCCGATCGTCACCGTCGTCCTCGCGGCCGCGGGCGTGCTGCTCGCCCTCCGACGGCGCCGCGCCCTGGTCGCCGCCGCGCTGGGCTTCGCCGCCGCCGCCCTCGTACTCGGCGCCGCGCTGACCGTCTTCCGGGCGATCTACCTCGACGCGCTGCCCGCGAGCGTCGACCAGCAGGCCGCCGGGACGGTCTACGACACCCTGATCCGCTTCCTGCGCCAGACCGTCCGCGCCGTGTTCGTGCTCGGTGTCGTCGTCGCGCTGGGCGCCTGGCTGAGCGGGCCCGGGCGGTACGCCCGCCGCACCCGCGGGGTGTGGGAGTCGGTGCTGGGCGGCGCGGGCGACGCGGCGCACCGGGTGGGGCTGCGGACCGGCCCCGTCGGCCCCTGGCTGGTGCGCCACAAACCGCTGGTCGGCTGGATCGTCGTGGCGGCCGCGGCCCTCGCGCTCGCCTTCTGGTCCTACCCGACCGGCTGGGTCGTCCTCGGGCTGGCACTCGCCGTCGTCCTCGTCCTCGCCGTCGTGGAGTTCCTGGCCAGGCCCGACTGACCGCTCACCCGATCGGCCGCCCCGCGCTGCGCCGGGAAGGCCGCCGCCGGAGGCTGACGGGAGGGCCCGCCGGCGGAGGAGACCAGGGATGAGCCAGACGCAGCCGGCGGGCCGCCGATGACCTTCGGTCTGGCACGCCGCCAGGTGCGGCCGCGGGTGCCGCTGCGGCACGGCGAAGGGGACCGCTCCCTGCTCACCAGCACGCAGGGGCTCGCCGCGCTGTCGCTGGACGCCCTCAGCTCGGTGGCGTACGGCCCGGAGGCCATCGTCCTCGTGCTGATCGCCGCCGGGACCGCGGCGCTGACCGTGACGCTGCCCGTCATGCTGGTCATCGCCGGGCTGCTGGTCGTCCTGGTCATCTCGTACGGGCAGGTCATCGCGGTGCACCCGGACGGCGGCGGCTCCTACGCCGTGGCCAAGAAGGACCTCGGGGCACGGGCGAGCCTGCTGGCGGCGGGCAGTCTCGTCGTCGACTACGTGCTCACCGTCGCCGTCAGCCTCGCCGCGGGCGCCGCCAGTCTCGCCTCCGCGTTCCCCTCGCTCACCCCCTACCTGCTGGAGATCTGCCTCGGCGGGCTGGCCCTGCTCACCCTGGTGAACCTGCGCGGCGTCGCCGACAGCGCGCGGGTGCTGATGCTGCCCGCGGCGCTGTTCGTGCTGTGCATCGGCGGGATCGTCGTCGCCGGGCTGCTGCGCGCCCACCCCGCGGCGGTCGTCGGCAGCGCGCAGCCCGTCCACGCGACGGAGGCGCTGAGCGTGCTGCTGGTCCTGAAGGCCTTCTCCTCCGGCTGCTCCGCCCTGACCGGGGTGGAGGCCATCGCCAACTCCGTGCCCGCCTTCCGGCCGCCCAAGGTGCGCCGCGCCCAGCGCACGGAACTGATGCTCGGCGTCCTGCTGGGACTCATGCTGATCGGGCTGGCGTTCCTCATCCGCCGGGACGAGGTCGCCCCGCGCGGCGGCGTGACCCTGCTGGCCCAGCTGACCGCCGGCTCTTTCGGCACGGGATGGCCGTACTACGCCAGCAATCTGCTGGTCACCCTCGTCCTCGGACTGGCCGCCAACACCAGCTTCGGCGGCCTGCCGGTCCTGATGAGCCTGCTCGCCCGCGACAACCGGCTGCCCCACGTCTTCGGGCTGCGCGCCGAGCGGCCGGTCTACCGCTACGGGGTCGTCGCCCTGGCGGTCGTGGCCGCGCTGCTGCTCGTCGCCGTCGACGCGCAGACGCAACGGCTCATCCCGCTCTACGCCGTCGGGGTGTTCACCGGCTTCACCATCAGCCAGACCGGGCTCGTCCGGCACTGGGCGGGGGCGCGCCCGCGCGGCTGGGTGCCGCGTGCGGCGCTCAACGGACTGGGCGCCCTGCTGACCGCGCTGGCCGGGGTGATCCTGGTGACCACCAAGTTCACCGAGGGCGCCTGGATGGTCGTCGTCGTGGTGCCGCTGCTGATGCTGCTCTTCGCCCGCATCGAGCACTACTACACGGAGGTCGGCAGGGAACTCGCCCTCGGCACCGTCCCCGACCGGCCGCGACGCACCGACAGCCTGGTCATCGTCCCCCTCGGCGGGGTCAGCCGGCTCGCCCGGCACGCGCTGACCGCGGCCATCGCCCTCGGCGACGAGGTCGTCGCGGTCACCGTCGAACCCGACCAGGCCAAGGCGCGCGAACTGCTCGACACGTGGGCCCGCTGGCAGCCCGGCGTCCGCCTCGACGTCCTCGAGAGCCCGCACCGCTCACTGGTGCTGCCGATCCTCTCCTACGTCCGCCGCATGTCGCAGGACGGCCGCCAGATCGCCGTCCTCATCCCCGAGATCCAGCCGCGCCACGCCCGCTACCGCATCCTGCAGAACCAGCGCGGCATCCTCCTCGCCACGATCCTGCGCTCCCGCACCGACGCCGTCGTCTGCCTCCTGCCGTACCGGCTGGACATCTGACGCCGCGAGGAGCCCCGGGGGGCCTCCTCGCGGGCACGGTGATGCGCCTACCATCGCCGCCGTGAGAACCGAAGCGCACCCGGGCGGCCGGGTCCTGGTCGCCGACGACGACGCGGCCATACGCCGGTCCCTGCAACGGGGGCTGCGCCTGGAGGGCTTCTCGGTGAGCCTGGCCGACGGCGGCAGGGCCGCGCTCGCCGCCGTCCGCGACGGGGCGCCGGACGTGGTCGTCCTCGACATCTCCATGCCCGACCTCAGCGGGATCGAGGTGTGCCGCACGCTGCGCGAGGAGGACGACGACGTTCCCGTCCTGATGCTCTCCGCCCTGGACGAGGCCGCCGACCGGGTCGCCGGACTGCAGGCGGGCGCGGACGACTACCTGGTGAAGCCGTTCGCGCTGCAGGAACTGGTGCTGCGGCTGCGGGCGCTGCTGCGCCGCCGTCCTCCCGCCGCCGGCGGGCGGGTACGCGCCGGGGGCCTGGTCGTCGACCCCGCGACGCGGGAGGCCCGGCTCGACGGGGAGCTCCTGGCGCTGACCCGGCGGGAGTTCGAGCTGCTGGAGGCCTTCGCGCGCAACGCGGGCCTGGTGCTGACCCGCGACCAGCTGCTGGACCGGGTCTGGGGCTACGACTTCGACGTGCGCACGGACGCCGTGGACACCTTCGTCAGCTATCTGCGGCGCAAGACGGAGGCGGGCGGGAGGCCGCGGATCCTGCACACGGTGCGCGGCGTCGGCTTCGTCCTGCGGGACGACGGGGACGGCCGGGACGGCCGGGACGACCGTGGCGGCCCGGCATGAGGCTGTCCACAAGGGTCGCGCTCGCCGTGGGCGTGGTGGTCCCGCTGCTCGTCCTCGCCTCCGGCGTGCTGCTGATCCGGCTGGTCGCCGCCGACCTGCACGCCCAGCAGGACGCCCACCTGCGCGAGCGCGCCGCGGCCGTCGCGACGGACGCCAAGGCCCTGCTGCGGGCCACCGCCGCGGACCGTCCGGCGGCCGAACAGGCGCGTACGCGGAGGCTGTTCAGCTCCGCGCTCGACGTGGGCATCCGGCTGACCGGCCCCGAGGGCACGGTGTCGGGCGGTCCCCAGCCGGACGCGTCCGCGGCGCTGCCCGCCCGGGCGCCCTCACCGGTCACGATCCGGGCCGGCGGCGCCCGCTGGCGTGTGCTGTCGGTGCCCGTGAACGGGAGCCGCAAGGGCGTCCGGGGCACCCTCTGGCTGTTCTCGCCGGACGCGGCCACGAAGACCCAGGTGCAGCAGGTGCGCCGCCGCGTGGTGACGGTCGCGCTGCTGGCCGCCCCCGTGTCCGCGCTGCTGGCCTGGGCCGCGGCGGGCCGCGCCGTCCGCCCGCTGCGCCGGCTCCAGCAGCGCGCGAGCGGCCTCGACCCGCGCGTCAGCTCCGTACGTCTGGACCACGCCCCGACCCGGATCACCGAGGTCGACGACCTGGCGCGCACTCTGCAGACCGTGCTCGCCCGCTACGACGAGCAGGCCGCCAGGACCGGCGAGGCGCTCGCCACCGCCCGCTCCTTCGCCGCGGCCGCCTCCCACGAGCTGCGCAACCCGCTGATGAGCATGGGCACCAACCTCGACGTCCTCGCCGGTCACCCGGACCTGCCGGCCGCCGAACGCCACGAGATCGTGGACGACCTGGGTGCCGAACACGCCCGGGTGCTGGGCCTGCTGGTCATGCTGCGCGCCCTCGCCCAGGGCGACCTGGTAGAGGAGGACGCCTTCGGACCGGTCGACGCGGCCGAACTCGTCGACGCCTCCGCCGCCGGCCTCAGGCGGCGCCACCCCGGGGCGAGGGTCGAGGTGACGGCCGCGCCCGGGCTCCTCGTCCACGGCTGGGAGCAGGGACTTCGGTCCATGACGGACAACCTGCTGACCAACGCCGCCGTCCACGGCGCCGCTCCGGGAGGGCGGCCCGACGTCGAGGTGACGCTGCGGCGCAGCCGGGACGAGCACGCCCCGGCCCTCGTCCTCACCGTCGACGACCACGGGCCCGGCATCCCGCCCGGGGCGCGGGCCGCCGTCTTCGCCCGCTTCCACCGGCGCGCGGACAGCCCCGGCTCCGGGCTCGGACTCACCCTGGTCGCCCAGCAGATCGCACTGCACCGGGGGACGATCGCCGTGCTCGACCGGCCCGACGGCGCGCCGGGCACCCGCTTCGAGGTGCGCCTGCCGCTCGGCGGCGTCCGCGACGGCGGGCAGCCGACGCTGCCGCTGCCGCGCCGCGACTGGCTGTCCGGGCGGGCGGGGGAGCCGCGGGAGCCACAAGGTTTCCACAAAGACGCCCCCTAACGTCCGTCGCGAAGGCGCTCCGCGCCTCCGACCCGAAGGAGGACGTCATGCGACACCGCACCACCGTCGTGGCCCTGGCCACCGTCGTTACCCTGCTGGGCCTCGCCGGCCCGGCCACCGCCGACGGCAAGGGCACCCCCGCCCCGGCCGCCACCCCCACCGGGGACGGCGCCAAGGGCCTGTGCAAGCGCGCCGGGAAGATCGACGCGCGCATCGACCGGGCACTGAAGCGGCTGAACGGGCCCGTCACCCGTCGCGGTTCGATCGAGCGGCTGGAGAAGCGGGTCGCCAACGCGCGGGCCGCCGGGCACGACGAGATCGAGACCTACCTCAACGACCGGCTGACCTTCCGCACGTCCCTGCTGCCGACATTGGAGAAGCGCCGCACCGACCTCGCGCGGGTCCGCAGCTGGTGCGACTCCCACGCCAACGGCGCCGCCTCGTGACCCGCCGCCTCGCGGCGCTCGCCGCGGCCGCGGCGGCCTGCGCGGGACTGCTGACCGCCTGCGGTCCGTCCGGCGGCCCGGCCTCGGCCCCCACCGCCCCGGCGGCCGGGGCCCCGTCGGCACCCGCGGACTTCACCCGCATCGTCGACGACGCGGAGAGCGCCGCCGCCGCGGCGGACGCCGACGCGGCACGCGGCGACGGCTGACGCGAGCCCGCCCGCCCCGGCACGCGGCCCCGCCCGCGAGCGACCGCGGCCGCCCCGCTCCCGACTCAGGGTCCGGAGGCGGACTCCAGGCGGCGGCGGACGGTGTCCCAGTCCGGGGCGGGCGGGGGCACGCGCTGGGTTCCCACCGCGATGTCCTTGAAGCCGCTGGACGTGGACACGCACACCACGGGCCCGTCGAAGCGGTCCGCGCCGTACTGGCGCAGGCCGGCCAGCCCGGCCGCGGCGGACAGCTCCGTCCACAGGCCCGCGCGGGCCAGTTCGCGGCGGGCCCCGGCCAGTTCGGGGTCGGCGACGAGCAGGGCCTCCCCGCCGCTGTCGCGTATCGCCCGGACACCGCGGTAACCCCCCACCTGACAGGCGATGGAGTACGCGTCCGTCGCGCCGACCGGCACGGTGACCGCGGGCAGGCCCCGGCGGATGGCGGCGGCGAGCGGGCCGCCCGCGGCGGGCTCGCAGCTGAACAGGCGCGGGACGGCGCAGGCCAGGCCGAGGCGGTGGAGTTCGGCGAAGCCCTTGGCGACGCCGAAGAGCAGTTCCCCGTACCCGGTGGGGACGAACACCGCGGCGGGCACCCCGACTTCGCGGAAGACCTCGTACGCGACGGTCTTGTATCCCTCCGCGCCGAAGGGGTGCCCGGTATGCGTCGGGGTGAGGCTGCTCACCGGGTGGAGCCCGTACTCCTCGTGGACGCGCCGCATCAGCGGCCGGCGCGCCTCCACGGGCACGGGCAGTACCTCGGCGCCGTAGGCGTGCAGGAAGGAGACGACCGCCGGCGGCGGCTGCGGGGAGGTGAGGACGACGCAGCGCAGCCCGGCCCGGGCGGCGTACGCGGCGGCCGAGGCACCGTGGTTGCCGGAGGAGGCGACGACGACGCCGGGCGCGCCGCAGGCGACGGCCGCGCTGACCGTGCAGCGGTTGAGACGGTCCTTGTGGCTCCACGTCGGATTGCGCGACTCGTCCTTGACCAGCACCCCGTCGCCCAGGTCGACCAGCGGGGTGCCGCCCTCGCCCAGCCCCGGCGCCGCGAGCGGCGGCAGCAGCGGTGCCCAGCGGTCCAGGCCGTGCCGGGCGGCGGTGGCGCCCGGGGAGGCGAACAGGCCCTCCGGGACGCGGTCGTAGGCGTAGTCGACCTCGACGGGGTAGGAGACGCCGTCCGTGCTCGTGCGCGGGCAGCCCTCCGTCAGCGGCGGCCACAGGGGGTAGCCGACGGCTGGGTCACCGAGCGAACGCTGGCCGACGGCCAGGGAGTCGGTTGCCACGAGTCCGAGGGTAGTGGCCCCGGGCCCGGGGCTCACCTGGCACGTCACGTAGAGTGCGGCTTCTGTGCCCGACCGTTCCCGCCGACTCCCGAGGTGACCGTGATGGACGACGACGCGTCCGCCCCCGTGGCCGTCGTCGGTATCGGCGCCGACGGCTGGGCCGGACTGACCGCGGCGTCGCGGGAGGCGCTCACCGGTGCCGCGGTCGTCGTCGGCGGCCCGCGCCAGCTCGAACTGCTGCCCCCCGAGGTCACCGCCGAGCGGGTCGCCTGGCCGTCGCCGCTGCGGCCGGCCGTGCCAGGGCTGATCGCCGCCCACGCGGGGCGCCGGATCGCGGTATTGGCCAGCGGCGACCCCATGTTCCACGGCATCGGGCGGACGCTCGGCGAGGTGCTGGGCGCGGAGCGGCTGCGGGTGCTCCCGCACCCCTCGTCGGTGTCGTACGCCTGCGCGCGGCTCGGCTGGGCCGTGGAGGACACCGATGTGGTGAGCCTGGTCGGGCGGCCGCTGCCCGCGCTGGCGGGCGCGCTGCACGACGGGCGCCGGGTGCTGGTGCTGAGCCGGGACGCGGACACCCCCGCCGCGGTGGCCGGGCTGCTGCGCGAACGGGGCTACGGCGCGAGCAGGTTGCGGCTGCTGGAGCAGCTGGGCTCGGCCCGCGAACGGATCGTGGACGGCACCGCCGGCGACTGGCCGCACCCGCCCGGCGATCCGCTGAACGTCGTCGCGGTCGAGTGCGCCGCGGACCCCGCCGCACCGCGGCTGGGCCTGGTCCCCGGGCTGCCGGACACGGCGTACGAGCACGACGGGCAGCTCACCAAGCGCCACGTACGGGCCGCGACCCTCGCCGCGCTCGCGCCCGCGCCCGGCGAGCTGCTGTGGGACGTGGGCGGCGGTTCGGGCTCGATCGCCGTCGAGTGGATGCGGGCGCACCGCACCTGCCGCGCGGTCACCGTGGAGCGCGACGCCGTCCGCGCGGAGCGCATCGGGCGGAACGCGGTCGCGCTCGGCGTCCCGGCGCTGCGGGTGGTGACCGGGGCCGCCCCGGCGGCGCTGGACGGACTGCCCGTCCCCGACGCCGTCTTCGTCGGCGGCGGGCTCACCGCGCCCGGCCTCCTGGAGGCCTGCTGGGCGGCCCTGCGCCCGGGCGGGCGGCTGGTCGCCAACACCGTCACGCTGGAGTCCGAGGCCCTGCTCGCCCGCTGGTACGCACGGTACGGGGGCGAGCTCGTCCGGCTCGCCGTCGCGCACGCCGCCCCGGTCGGCGGCTTCACGGGCTGGCGCCAGGCCATGCCCGTCACCCAGTGGTCCGCCGTCAAACCCGCGGGAGCGCAGCCATGACCGTCCACTTCATCGGCGCCGGACCCGGCGCCGCCGACCTGATCACCCTGCGCGGCCTGCGGATCCTGGCGGCCAGCAAGGTGTGCCTGTACGCGGGGAGCCTCGTTCCCCGCGAACTGCTCGCCGAGTGCCCGCCGGACGCGCGGCTGGTGGACACGGCGCAGCTCACGCTCGACCGGATCACCGAGGAGCTGGTCCGCGCCCACGAGGAGGGCCACGACGTGGCCCGGCTGCACTCGGGCGACCCCTCCGTGTTCAGCGCCGTCGCCGAGCAGATGCGCCGTCTCGACGCGGCCGGAGTTCCGTACGAGGTCGTCCCCGGCGTCCCCGCGTTCGCGGCGGCCGCGGCGGCCCTGAAGCGGGAGCTGACGGTGCCGACCGTCGGCCAGACCGTCATCCTCACCCGGGTCGCGCAGCAGGCCACGCCCATGCCGGAGGGCGAGGACCTGGCGACCCTGGGCCGCAGCGGTGCGCTGATGGTGCTGCACCTGGCGGCCCGCTACGTCGACCGTGTGGTGGCCGAACTCACCCCGCACTACGGGGCGGACTGCCCGGCGGCCGTCGTCGCGATGGCCTCGCGCCCCGACGAGCTGGTGCTGCGCGGGACGCTCGCGGACATCGCGGACCAGGTGAAGGCGGCCGGTGTGGTCCGTACGGCGGTCATCATCGTGGGCCGCACGCTGGGCGCGGAGCAGTTCCGCGACAGCCACCTGTACTCGGCGGAGCGCGTCCACCGCCACGCGACGGAGTGCGGCGCCTCCTCGTAGGGGGCAAGGGTGGTGGGTCGGCTTTCCCGCCGTCTCGCTCCCTTCGGTCGCAAGGATGCGGGCTGCGGATCGGGAGGGTGGGGGCGCCCTCCTCGGCGGTGTGCGGGTGGGTTCGTGGTGGGGCTCAGGCCCGGAGCGGGGCCGGTTGTTCATTGGCTGCCGGTCTCGTCGCCGTCCGCGGGTGCAGATGGCCGGTTGCGACGCCCACCGTTCGTGGGCGGCGCGCCCGACGTGACCGGCGTCTTCGGGTGCTTCCCCGACATCGGGCTCTGTTCCGCCGACATAGCGGCGAAAGCGAGCCCGATGTCCCGCCCGCCCTTCGGCAGCACCCCGAAGCAGCGGCAGTCGCCGGATACGGCGGGCGCGCCCACCACGGGCAGTGGGCGTGGAAGCGGCCATCTGCACCCGCGGACGGCAACGAGACCCGCGTCACCGGAAAGGCACCCCGCTCCGGCGCCTGAACCCGCACCACGAAGCCACCCGCACACTGCGGCGAAGCCCCGGACCGCCACCCTCCCCATCCGCAGCCCGCATCTTCGCGACCGAAGGGAGCGAGACGACGAGACAGGCGGCCACCCGCCGACACCGCCCCACCCGCACCGTCAGCCCGCGCGGCCGACGATCGTCCCGGCGCGGTCGATGCAGAGGACGTCGACCGCGACGGGCGCCTCGCGGAGGACGCCCATGGCGGTGCGGCGGGCGGCCTCGGCGACGAGGTCGCCGAGCGGGACGCCGTGGGCGAGGCACGACTGCACGGCCTGCAGGCCGGTGTTGGCGGTGGCGACGGCCTCGGCCAGGGCCTCGTCCGCGCCGCCGCGACGGGCCAAGTCGGCGAGGAAGGCCTTGTCGACCTGGGAGCGGGAGGAGTGCAGGTCGAGGTGGCCCGCGGCCAGTTTGGAGAGCTTGGCGAAGCCGCCCGCGATCGTGAGCCGCGGCACCGGGTGGCGGCGCAGGTACTTCAGCACGGCGCCCGCGAAGTCCCCCATGTCGAGCAGCGCGTCCTCGGGCAGGCCGTGCACGGCGACGGCCACCTTCTCGGAGGTCGACCCCGTGCAGCCCGCGACGTGCGTGCGGCCGGCCGCACGTGCCACATCCACCCCGCGCCGGATGCTGTCGATCCAGGCCGAGCAGGAGTACGGCACCACGATGCCGGTGGTGCCGAGCACCGACAGCCCGCCGAGGATGCCGAGCCGCGGGTTCCAGGTGCGGCGCGCCAACTCCTCGCCGCCGTCTATGGAGACGGTGATCTCGGCGTCGCAGACGGCGCCGTGGCGGGCGGCCACCTCCGCGAGGTGCTCGCGCATCATCATGCGCGGGACGGGGTTCACGGCGGGTTCGCCGACGGCCAGCGGGAGGCCGGGGCGGGTGACCGTGCCGACACCCGGACCGGCGCGGAAGACGACCCCGCTGCCCGGGGCGCCGTGGCGCACCGTGGCCCGGACCAGGGCGCCGTGGGTGACGTCGGGGTCGTCGCCGGCGTCCTTCACGACGCCGGCCATGGCCCGGCCGGGGCCGCGCTCCTCCACCGCGAGGGCGAAGGCGGGCCGCTGCCCCTTGGGCAGGGTGATCGTCACCGGGTCGGGGAACTCGCCGCCCAGCAGGGCGGTGTACGCGGCGGTGGCGGCCGCCGTCGCGCAGGCGCCGGTGGTCCAGCCGTGCCGCAGCCCGGTCCGTTCCAGCTGGGCGCTCCGGCCGCCGCTCACCGCGCACCGTAGGGTGCGAGGATGACCGGCAGACAGCGGCACGTCCTCGTCCTGGGCGGCACCACCGAGGGGCGCCGCCTCGCGGAGGCGCTGGCCGCCGACCCGGCGGCGTGGCGGGTGACCAGCTCGCTCGCGGGACGGGTGGAACGGCCGCGGCTGCCGCCCGGGGAGGTGCGCACCGGCGGTTTCGGCGGCCCGGCGGGGCTCGCGGCGTGGCTGAGCGCGCACGCGGTCGACGTGGTCATCGACGCCACCCATCCTTTCGCCGGGACGATGTCCTTCAACGCCGCCGAGGCGGCCTCGGCCACCCATGTTCCCCTGCTCGCCCTGCGCCGCCCCGGCTGGGTCGCCGGTCCCGGGGACCGCAGGCACCCGGTGGCCTCGCTGGCCGAGGCTGCGCGCGTGCTGCCGGGGCTCGGGCGGCGGGTCTTCCTCACCACGGGCCGTACGGGGCTGGGGGCCTTCGCCGGAGTCACCGACCTGTGGTTCCTGGTGCGTTCGGTGGACGCCCCGGAACCGCCGCACCCGCCGCTGATGGAGGTGCTGCTGGACCGGGGCCCGTTCACCCTGGGCGGGGAGCTGGAGCTGATGCGCCGGCACCGCGTGGACGTGCTGGTCACCAAGGACAGCGGCGGCACCGCCACCGCGCCCAAGCTCGCGGCCGCCCGCGAACTGGGCCTGCCCGTGGTCGTCGTGGAGCGCCCGCCCGTCCCCGGGGGTGTGCCCGTCGTCCCGGACGTGCCGGGCGCGCTGGAGTGGCTCCGCGCGCGCACGGCCTGAGCCGGGGGCCCCGGCGTCAGGCCGGGTACCGCCGGGGCGTCCACACCACCGTGGTGCCGTCGCCGCGCCGTACCGTCCTCGTCTGCGAGGAGCCGACCAGCAGCACGCACCGCATGTCGACGGTCGCCGGGTCCAGGTCCTCCAGTGTCGTGACCCGTACGGCCTGCTCGGGGCCGCCGACGTCCCGCGCGACGACCACGGGCGTACCCGGCACACGGCCCTCGCGCAGCACCTTCAGCGCGTTCTCCAACTGCGTCCGGCGGCTGTGGGAGGCCGGGTTGTAGAGGGCGAGCACGAGGTCGGCGGACGTGGCGGCGCGCAGCCGCTCCTCGACGACCGTCCAGGGCTTGAGCCGGTCGGAGAGCGAGACGACCGCGTAGTCGTGGCCGAGGGGCGCGCCCGCGAGCGCCGCCGCCGACTGGGCGGCGGTGATGCCGGGCACGACCCGCACCCGGACGCCGAGGTAGGGCTCGGCGGAGGCGGCCTCCAGCACGGCCGTGGCCATGGCGAAGACGCCCGGGTCGCCCGAGGACACCACGGCGACCCTCCGCCCGCGCCGGGCGAGGTCGAGGGCGAACTCGGCGCGTTCGGCCTCGACACGGTTGTCGGAGGCGTGCCGCGGCTGCCCGGGACGGACCGGCACCCGGTCCATGTAGGTGGTGTAGCCGACGAGTTCGTCGGCCCCGGCGAGCGCGGACCTCGCCTCCGGCGTCAGCCACATCGGCCCGGCCGGGCCGAGCCCGACGACCACGACCTCGCCGTCCTCCGGGGACGGTTCCGCGGCGGGTCGCTCGTCGACGCGGCTGGGCAGCACGGCGACGGCGAAGTAGGGCACGGACTCCGGGTCGACGTGGGCCAGCATCTCCCGGCGCTCGGCGTCCATCGTGGCCCGCTCGACGTAGTGCGCGTCCTCCAGCCGCCCGGCCGCCTCCAGGGCCCGGCGCACGGCGGGGAAGGTGCGGCCGAGCTTCATCACGGCCGCCGCGTCCGCCGTCGCGAGGCGCGCGGCGAGCTCCTCCTCCGGCAGGGTGCCGGGCAGGATCGTCAGCACCTCCTCGCCCTCCACCAGGGGCCGCCCTATGCGGGCGGCGGCGGCGCTGACGGAGGTGACGCCGGGGATCACCTCGGCGGGGTAGCGGTCGGCGAGCCGCTTGTGCATGTGCATGTACGAGCCGTAGAAGAGCGGATCGCCCTCCGCGAGCACGGCGACGGTGCGCCCGGCGTCCAGGTGCGCGGCGAGGAGTTCCGCGGACTCGGCGTAGAAGTCGTCCAGCGCTCCCCGGTAGCCGCCGGGGTGGTCGGTGGTCTCCGTCGTCACCGGGTACATCAGCCGCTCCTCGACCTGCTCGGGGCGGATGTGCGCCGCGGCGATGGAGCGGGCGATGCTGCGGCCGTGCCGGGCGCAGTGGTACGCGATGACGTCGGCGGAGCGGATGACCTCCACGGCCCGCACGGTCATCAGGGAGGGGTCGCCGGGGCCGAGGCCCACTCCGTAGAGACGGCCGGTGGTCATAGGATTTCGCTTTCCGTCGCAAGGGCGTTGAGGGCGGCGGCCGCCAGGGCGCTGCCGCCGCGCCGGCCCCGCACCACCAGGTGCTCCAGACCGGAGGGGTGCGCGGCCAGGGCGTCCTTGGACTCGGCGGCGCCGACGAAGCCGACGGGCACGCCGATGACCGCGGCCGGACGCGGTGCGCCCGCCTCGATCATCTCCAGCAGCCGGAACAGGGAGGTCGGGGCGTTGCCGACGGCGACGACGGCGCCTTCCAGGCGGTCCCGCCACAGTTCCATGGCGGCGGCGCTGCGGGTGGTGCCGAGTTCGGCGGCGAGCGCCGGGACGGCGGGGTCGGAGAGGGTGCAGACCACCTCGTTGTCCGCGGGCAGCCGCTTGCGGGTGACGCCGCTGGCGACCATCTGCACGTCGCAGAGGATCGGCGCCCCGGCGCGCAGCGCGGCGCGCGCGTCCGCGACCACCGACGGGCTGTAGGCCAGGTCCCGTACGAGGTCGGTCATGCCGCAGGCGTGGATCATGCGGACGGCGACCTGCGCCACGTCCGGTGGCAGACCGTCGAGTTCCGCCTCGGCGCGGATGATGGCAAAGGACTGACGGTAGATCTCCGGTCCGTCCTTCTCGTACTCGATCACGTCGTCCTCGGGGGTGGTGGGGTGCTGGTGCGGCGGGCGGTGTCCAGGGCGGCGGGCAGATCCGCCGCGGACAGGTCCGCGGCGGTGGCGTCGGAGGCGGCGCCGGCCACGGCGACGCGGTAGCGGCCGTCGGCGCCGGCGAGCACGTCGACCCACGAGCCGTCCGGGTGGCCGCAGCGGCGTTCGCAGCCGGAGAAGTGCGCGGGCAGCAGGCGGTGCCCCGGCTCGGGGGCGGCGTCGCGCAGTGCGGCCCCGGCGTCGGCGCGGACGTCCGCCTGCGACTTGGCGCATCCCGGGCGTCCCGCGCAGGCGGTCACGCCGCGCCACGGGGACTCCTCGCCGGTCAGGAGGCCGGCCGCGGCCAGGCGGTCCAGCGCCTCCCGCGCGGCGGCGCGCGGCAGGCCCGGCAGGACGACACCGCGCCAGGGGGTGACCCGCAGCTCCCCGGCGCCGGTTCCGGCGATCCGCGCGAGCAGCCGCCAGGCCCCGGTGGTGAGCCGGCCCAGGCGTACGCCCACGGACAGCGCGCAGGTGGTTCCGTCGGGGTGGGGAACGAGGCCGAGCGGGGGCGGGCCGCCGGCGGTGGCGTCCGGGGGCCCCGCGGGCGGGGCGCCTTCCGCACGGAGCAGCGCGGCGATCGCGGTGCCGTCCGGGTCGATGTCGGCGATCCGCCAGGCACGGGCGCCGCGTTCGGCGGCGAGCGTCAGGAAGGCCTCCGCGGCGCGCACCGCCCAGCGCGGCGCGTCGGCGGCCGGTACCAGCGCGACGGGCCGTCCCGCGAGGCGGAGTTCGGCCGTGGCGCCGCCGGGCCGCGCGATCAATGTCACATCGGCGCCGAGCGCGGCGGTGTCGCCGCGGCCGTCGTCGAGGGCGAAGAGGAAGCGCCCCGAGAGCCCGGCGGCGGCCGGGCTCGCGCACAGCAGGGCGTCCATGTCCCGTATCAGGCCGCGCAGGTCGCCGTGGCCCCGGCCGTCGAGTCCGGCGAGCGGGGAGGCGACGAGGTTGCGGGCCCGTTCGTGGGCCCACGAGGGCAGCAGTCCGGCCTCGCCGAGCAGTGCCGCCAGCTCCGTCCCCGCGCCGGGGTCGCGGAGCCCGCGCACCTGCAGGTTCCCGCGGGAGGTGAGGTCGATGCGGCCGTCGCCGAGGCGGTCCGCGGCGGTCGCCGCAGCCTCGGCCTGACGTAGCGTCAGCAGGCCGCCGGGGACGCGGATCCGGGCCAGGGCGCCGTCGTCGGCGGCGTGCAGCCGCAGTGCTCCGGGGCAGGCGTCGTCGCGTCCGCGCCCCGCCGTCGCTGCGGCGAAGGCGCCGCTCACGGGGGGATCGGAGGGCGACGGCATGGCCGCGAGCATACCTGCGGGTACTCCGGGGACGTGTGGCCCGAGGGGTCCTTCCGGCAGGCCCAGCGCTTACTATGCTGCGCGGGCAGGCCACCCAGCCGCGCCCACGCCATCGACGGCATCAGCGGAGGAAACCGGTGCGATTCCGGTGCGGTCCCGCCACTGTCACCGGGGTCGGCGCGCGAACGCCGGGCCCTGGGAGCCAGGAACTCCCGCCGTCCTCCACCGGCCCGGGGCGCGGACCCCGAGGAAGGCACGTCCGACGTGATCCTGCTGCTGTCGACCTCCGACACCGACCTGCTCAGCGCCCGCGCCGCGAACGCCGCCGGCGGCCCCGTCCCGTTCCGCTTCGCCAACCCCGCCCGGCTGCCGCAGGAGGACCTGCCCGGCCTCCTCGACGGCGCCGAACTGGTCGTCGTACGGCTCCTCGGCGGGCGCCGTGCCTGGGAGGAGGGCCTGGACGCCCTCCTCGCGGGACCCCGGCCGGTGGTCGTGCTCACCGGTGAACAGGCCCCGGACGCACAGCTGATGGAGCTGTCCACCGTCCCCGTCGGGATCGCGGCCGAGGCCCACGCGTACCTCGCGCACGGCGGCCCGGCCAACCTGGGGCAGCTGGCCCGCTTCCTGTCCGACACGGTGCTGCTCACCGGCCACGGCTTCGAGCCCCCCGCCTCCGCGCCTTCCTGGGGCAGGCTGGAGCGCGCCGCCGCGGTGGCGGACGGCCCGCTGGTCGCCGTGCTCTACTACCGGGCCCACCACATGAGCGGCAACACCGCCTTCGTGGAGGCCCTCTGCGCCGCGGTCGAGCAGGCCGGCGCCCGGGCGCTGCCGCTGTACGTGGCCTCGCTACGCGCGCCCGAACCCGAACTGCTCGACGCCCTGCGGGGCGTGGACGCCGTCGTCACCACCGTGCTGGCGGCCGGTGGCACCCGCCCGGCCGACGCCTCGGCGGGCGGCGACGAGGAGGCCTGGGACGCGGGCGCGCTCGCCTCGCTGGACGTGCCGGTGCTGCAGGCGCTCTGCCTGACCTCCTCCCGCGAGGTGTGGGAGGGCAGCGACGAGGGACTGTCCCCGATGGACGCCGCGACGCAGGTCGCCGTCCCCGAGTTCGACGGCCGGCTGATCACCGTCCCGTTCTCCTTCAAGGAGATCGACGAGGACGGCCTGCCCGTCTACGCCCCCGACGCCGAGCGCGCCGCCCGTGTCGCGGGCATCGCCGTCCGCCACGCACGGCTGCGGCACATCCCGGTCGCGGAGCGCCGTCTGGCGCTCGTGCTGTCCGCGTACCCGACCAAGCACTCCCGCATCGGCAACGCGGTGGGGCTCGACACCCCCGCCAGCGCGGTCGCCCTGCTGCGCCGGCTGCGCGCCGAGGGCTGGGACTTCGGGCCCGGGGAGGAGATCCCGGGCCTGGTCTCCGGTGACGGCGACGAGCTGATCCGGGCCCTGATCGACGCGGGCGGCCACGACCAGGACTGGCTGACCGAGGAGCAGCTAGCCGCCAACCCGGTCCGCATCCCGGCCGCCGACTACCGCCGCTGGTTCGCCGCGCTGCCGCGGGAGCTGCGCGATGCGGTGACGGAGCACTGGGGGCCGCCGCCCGGCGCGATGTTCGTCGACACCAGCGCCGACCCCGAGGGCGAGATCGTGCTGGCGGCACTGCGCCGCGGCAACCTGCTGATCCTCATCCAGCCTCCGCGCGGCTTCGGCGAGAACCCGATCGCGATCTACCACGACCCGGACCTGCCGCCCTCCCACCACTACCTCGCCGCCTACCGCTGGATCGCCGCCGCCGAGGCCGACGGAGGCTTCGGCGCGGACGCGGTGATCCACCTGGGCAAGCACGGCAACCTGGAGTGGCTGCCCGGCAAGAACGCGGCCCTGTCCGCCGCCTGCGGTCCCGATGCCGCCCTCGGCGACCTGCCGCTGATCTACCCGTTCCTCGTCAACGACCCCGGCGAGGGCACGCAGGCCAAGCGCCGTGCCCACGCCACCCTCGTCGACCACCTCGTGCCGCCGATGGCCCGCGCCGACTCCTACGGCGACATCGCGCGCCTGGAGCAACTGCTCGACGAGCACGCCGCGATCGCCTCCATGGACCCGGCCAAGCTGCCCGCCGTCCGCGCCCAGATCTGGACGCTGATCCAGGCCGCCAAGCTCGACCACGACCTGGGCCTGGAGGACCGGCCGCACGACGCGGAGTTCGACGACTTCCTGCTGCACGTCGACGGCTGGCTCTGCGAGATCAAGGACGCCCAGATCCGCGACGGTCTGCATGTGCTGGGCCAGGCCCCGACCGGTGCCGAGCGGGTCAACCTGGTGCTCGCGATCCTGCGCGCCCGGCAGATCTGGGGCGGTACGGCCGCGCTGCCGGGCCTGCGGGAGGCCCTCGGCCTGGACGAGTCGAAGGCGACACGGCTGACCGCCGACGCCGCCGAGGAGCAGGCCCGTGCCCTGGTGCAGGCCATGGAGGACGCAGGCTGGGCGCCGGAGTCCGTCGCCCAGGTCGCGGGGGGCCTGCCCGAGGACGTCGCCCGCGTCCTGGACTTCGCCGCCCGGCAGGTCGTGCCGCGGCTGGCCCGTACGACGGACGAGGCCGAGGCCGTCGTGCACGCGCTGAACGGCGGCTTCGTGCCCGCGGGCCCCTCCGGCTCGCCGCTGCGAGGCCTGGTCAACGTGCTGCCGACCGGCCGCAACTTCTACTCCGTCGACCCCAAGGCCGTGCCGAGCAGGCTCGCCTGGGAGACCGGCCAGGCCCTCGCCGACTCTCTGCTGGCCCGCTACCGCGAGGACAACGACGGCACCTGGCCGCAGTCGGTGGGCCTGTCGCTGTGGGGCACCAGCGCGATGCGCACCGCGGGCGACGACGTTGCCGAGGCGCTGGCGCTGCTGGGCGTGCGGCCGGTGTGGGACGACGCGTCCCGCCGCGTCACCGGGGTCGAGGCCGTCCCGGCGCAGGAGCTGGGCCGTCCGCGCGTCGATGTCACCCTGCGCATCAGCGGCTTCTTCCGGGACGCGTTCCCGCACGTCGTGGGCTTGCTGGACGACGCCGTGCGGCTGGTCGCCGGTCTCGAGGAGCCGGACGGGGCCAACTTCGTGCGCGCCCACACGCGCGCCGACCTCGCCGCCCACGGCGACGAGCGGCGGGCCACGACCCGCATCTTCGGCTCCCGGCCGGGGACGTACGGGGCGGGCCTGCTGCAGCTGATCGACAGCCGGGACTGGCGCAGTGACGCCGACCTCGCCGAGGTCTACACCGTCTGGGGCGGCTACGCCTACGGGCGAGGCCTCGACGGGCGCCCGGCCCGCGAGGAGATGGAGACCGCCTACCGGCGGATCGCGGTGGCCGCGAAGAACACCGACACCCGCGAGCACGATATCGCCGACTCCGACGACTACTACCAGTACCACGGCGGCATGGTCGCCACCGTCCGCGCGCTGACCGGCCGTGCCCCCGAGGCGTACATCGGCGACTCCACCCGGCCGGAGACGGTGCGCACCCGCTCCCTTGCGGAGGAGACCTCCCGGGTCTTCCGGGCCCGGGTCGTCAACCCCCGCTGGATCGCCGCGATGCGGCGGCACGGCTACAAGGGCGCCTTCGAACTGGCCGCCACCGTCGACTACCTCTTCGGCTACGACGCCACGACCGGCGTCGTGGCCGACTGGATGTACGACAAGCTGGCCCGCACCTACGTCCTGGACCCGGAGAACCGCGCCTTCCTCCAGGAGGCCAACCCCTGGGCCCTGCACGGCATGGCGGAGCGGCTGCTGGAGGCGGAGTCGCGCGGCATGTGGGCCGAGCCGGACCCCGAGGTCGTCGCGCAGCTCCGCCAGGCCTTCCTGGAGACCGAGGGCGACCTGGAGGGCGGGGAGTAGGCCGTCAGCCGATGGTCGGCGCGGCCGAGGTGGGCGCCGAGGAGGGCGGCGCTCCCGAGGGGTTGACGATGAGCGTCGGCTCGCCCGGTACGGGGGTCGGCGCGACCAGGTCCCTGGGGTCCGTGGTCGGGCTCGCGGTGGTCTGGGCGACGATCTGCGGGAAGTCGACCAGCCCGGTCTGCTCCATGACGGTGATGTGGTCCAGCACGGTGTCGTTGGCCTGGTCTGCCAGCTGCCGCACGAGGCTGTTCATGGTCGTGGAGCGGACCTTGGCGATCGTGTTGAAGATCTGGCCGTGGGTCAGCCGCAGGATGTTGGCGAGCTTGCTGTCGAAGTCGCCCCCGGAGGCGGAGGAAAGGGTGCCGAGGAAGCCCATCTGCTGCGGCGTGGGCTGGTTGGGCAGCGGGATGCCGAGCTGGGTGGCCACCGTGCGGTCGGCGCTGTCCAGCGCGGTGTGCCCGTCGATGAGGTGCCGCCCGGCGGTCTTGACCGCCTGTGTCGTGCCCTTCTGCTCCGCCATCTGCCCGGCGGGGAACTCCCACAGTCCGGCGAGCCGCACCTTGACGACGAACTCCCGGTCGAGGGGCGTCAGCGGGCCGTACGGGGTGGTCACCGCCTGTGCCTCGGGGGTGGACGCCGCGACGTTCGCCCCGGACATCGCCGGGTACACGAGCGCGGCGATCGTGCACACCAGCGCCACGGCGACCAGGGCGGTCGCCGCCGTGAACCGGTTGGCCTTCATCGCGCCTCCATGGTCGGGATGCGTAGCGTCTCCGGACGGTAGGGCCCGTCGCGCCGGGACGGTACTCCTGCGTGATTTCCCTGACCGGGGGCGGGGGTTGTTGGTACGGTGCAAACTTTCGCCTGTGCAAATGTTGGGGGTATGTCTCCCTCGCCCCGGCTCTTGGGCGGGGCGACGGTTCCCCGTAACGCGGACGTCGGCCCGGAGCGCGAGCCTGGGGGGATGGATGCCACCGCGCTGGCGCGATCCCTGCTGGAACCCGTCCCGGCCCACCGCACCGCCGGGATCCAGGTGCTGCGGGCCGCGGACTGCGCCGCCGAGGTGGCGCTGGACACCCCGTACGGGCTGACCGGCGTGATCGGCAGCCTGCACTCCAGCGGGCTGATCGCCCTGCTGGACGCGGCGGGGCTGGCCGCCGTGGTCGCCGCGGTCGGGGCCCCGCGCGAGTTCGACGGCGTGGTGCCCCTCGGGGCCGCGGCGACGGTCGAGTTCCTCGCCCCCGCGCGCGGCCGGCTGGTGGCCTCCTGCGCGCTGGGCGAGTCCGCGCGGCGCGCGCTGCGGGAGGTGCTGTCCGGGGCCGGCGACCGGGCGCGGCTGGCGACGGTCGTGGAGATCAGGGACGCGACGGGCGCCGTGGTGTGCCGCGGCGGCTTCGACTGGAGCGTCCGCCGGGTCTCCCGCGCCTGACGGGAAACGCCCGGCGAACATCTGACGGCGGGACAGGGACGGCGCCGCCGGGGCGCGCAGCGCGCCGTACGGTGACCGCACTGCAGGAGAGACCGGCGGGGAGCGGGGCGAGAGGTGGGCGACTGGCTGAGCGCCGACAACGTGGTGGCGGTGCTGACCGCGCTGCTCGGTCTGATGGTCTCCGTCGGCGTGGTCTGGTACGAGCGCCGCGTCCCGCGCCGCCGGCGCATCGGCTACCGCGTGCAGATGGACACGCCCATCGGCAGCGACGACCCCGACGGCGGGGGCGGCGGCCGCAGCGTACGGCTCGGGATCTTCGACGACCTCCCCGACATGTCGGACGCCACCTTGGTCCTGATCCGCGTCGAGAACGACGGCGGCGAGGCCGTCACCGACTCCGACTACACCAACCGCGACCCCGACCGCGCGCTCACCGTCGTCTTCGCCGGCCGCACGGTACGGGGCGTGGCCGTCACCGAGGCCGACGCCGGGGCGCTGATGGACCACTTCGCCCCGGCCGGGGGCACCGGCGGCGTACGGCACCAGGGCAACGTGATCCACCTGCCGCGCGTCCCCCTCAACCGGGGCCAGCACTTCAAGCTGCTCGTGCTCCTGACCGGCGGCCATGTCGGCGGCGGGGTCCGGATCAGCGGGGGCGTCCGCGACGGCGTGGTGGTCCCCAACAAGGCCATGCCGGTCGACTCCAAACCACCGCTGTTCAGCCGGGCCGCCCGGTGGCTCACCATCATGCTCACGCTCTGCGTCACGGTCCTGGCCGCGATCATCGTGGTGCGCGAGGACCCGCCGCCGCCCATCGGCTGCGCCACCGGGCGGCTGACCGTCACCGGCTCCACGGCCTTCGCCTCGGTCATGGACGAGCTCGCCCGCCGCTACGCCGCGGACTGCCCCGACACGCGGATCACGGTCGACGCGCACGGCAGCAACGAGGGCGTCCGCGAGCTGGCCGACGCCAGGGACCCCGGAGTGGTCGCCCTCTCCGACGGCCCCAAACCGGACGGCAACCCCCGCCTGGACGAGAACCGCGTCGCCGTCTCCGCCTTCGCGCTGGTCGTCAACGACGACGTCCCCGTCAGGGACCTGACCATCGACCAGATACGCCGCGTGTACAGCGGCTCCGTCGTCAACTGGAGCCAACTGGGCGGCCCCGACCTGCCCGTCCTCCTCGTCAGCCGCAACGCCGACTCAGGCACCCGCGACCTGTTCCGCCGCCACGTCCTCGGCGGCCGCGGCGAGCCCGCGTTCACCTCACGCGACTGCCGCAACCGCAACTCCCCCGAGGACAAGGTCGTCCGCTGCGAGCTGGACAGCACCGACCAGGTCCTGAGGACCGTCGCCCGCCTCCCCGGCGCCATCGGCTACGGCGAGCTGCGCGCCGCCACCGCCTCGCCGGGCCTGCACACCCTGGCCATCAACGGCCGCACCGCGACCCCGGCCGCCATCGGCGACCGCAGCTACCCCTTCACGGAGATCGAGTACGCCTACACCTACGACCGCCCCGCCACGGGCTCCCTCGCCGCGAGCTTCCTCACCTACATGATCCGCGGCGCCGGCCAGGACGTGGTCAGGTCCCACGGCCACCTGCCCTGCCACAGCCCCGAGGGCCTCGACCGCTGCCGCCCCTGACGGCCCGCGGGCGAGATGTACCCGGGCCCGTCACGTGGGGTTCGCCGGGGCATGGGGCGGGGCGGCGGGGGGCGGCGTTACCGTGGGGTCAGACGTACGCGCGTTCGCGCGGACCCGGAGGTGAGAGGCGAGATGACGACGCTCCCGCACCCCGCGGACCTGGATCTGCTCGCCGGGATGCAGGTCGACTACACCGACCAGGACGACCCCGTGCTGATCCGGCCGGACGGCTCCCCGGTCGAGACGTGGCGCGAGAACTACCCGTACGACTTCCGCATGGAGCGCAAGGAGTACGAGTGGCACAAGCGGCTCCAGCAGATAGAGCTGCTGAAGCTGCAGAGCTGGATCAAGGAGACCGGCCGGCGGCTGGTGATCGTCTTCGAGGGGCGTGACGCGGCCGGCAAGGGCGGGACGATCAAGCGCTTCACCGAGCACCTGAACCCGCGCGGGGCGCGGGTGGTGGCACTGGAGAAGCCGACCGAGCGCGAGCGCGGGCAGTGGTACTTCCAGCGGTACGTCGAGCATCTGCCGACCGCGGGGGAGATCGTGCTCTTCGACCGGTCCTGGTACAACCGGGCCGGCGTGGAGCGGGTCATGGGCTTCTGCACGGAGGACGAGTACCAGCGGTTCATGCGGCAGGCGCCCGCGTTCGAGCGGATGCTCGTCGACGACGGCGTCGACCTGGTGAAGTTCTGGTTCTCCGTGTCGCGCGACGAGCAGCGCACCCGCTTCACGATCCGCCAGGTGGACCCGGTGCGGCAGTGGAAGCTCAGCCCGATGGACCTGGCGTCCCTGGACCGGTGGGACGACTACACCGAGGCCAAGGTCACGATGTTCCGGGAGACCGACACCGAGCAGGCGCCGTGGACGGTCGTGAAGAGCAACGACAAGAAGCGGGCCCGCGTGGAGGCGATGCGCAGCGTGCTCGGCCGCTTCGACTACGGCGACAAGGACGAGGAGGTCGTGGGCGTGCCCGACCCGAGGATCGTCGGCGCCGCCGCGAACCTGCTCGAGGCCGGCGAGGCCTGAGCCCCCCGGGGTGGACGATCCGTCCACCCCGGGTCCCGGATCTGGACGCGTCGTCCCCCGAACGCGGCTGGGGCCGCCCCCGTGCACCCGGGGCGGCCCCAGCCGCTTCCTCGGCCTACTTGGTGAAGTACACGGGCGGCACCGTCACCTTGGTCGCCGTAGGTGAACCAGACCTTGCCGCCGGCGAAGGCGATGTACCGCGGGCCGTACAGGTCGGGGACCGTGTAGCGGGCCTTGAGCGTGAGGGTGGCCGCGTCGAAGGCCATGACCTCGTGGACCTCCCGCGCCGCCGCGTACACGGTGGTGCCGTCGTCGGACACCGTCAGGTCCGTGACCCCGGCGACCCCGCTCACCGAGTCGACGAGGTTGCCGGCGTAGTCGGTGGCCAGGATCTTCCCGGCCGTGCTGTCGCCGACGAAGACGCGCTGGAGCGCCCCGTCCACGACGATGCCGCCGGGTGAGGCGACGGTGGCCGTGGCCGCCGAAGCGGGCCCGGCCGCGGCGACGCCCAGCGCCACCGAACTGAAGAGGACCGCGAGCGTCGTCGCGGCCGAGATGTTGCGCATGCGCACGGTTCTGATGACCCCCACAAGGAATCCCGGATCCGGGAGACGGGAGCGCCGCGCGGCTTCCGGACGTGACCGCAGGCGTGCGGCGACGCGCGGGGCGCGACTGCTCCTACAGGACATGGCACGGACAAGGGAAGAGCGGGTACCCCCCGGTGACCTGCATCCCCGCTGTCGGCAAGACGGAACGCTACGACATGCCTACGACAGCGGGCCACCGCATTGACGGCCCTCGCCGATCCGTTACCGCCGCTTCGCCAGGAGATGGGGACACCG
The DNA here is from genome assembly GCF_033792735.1 of Streptomyces sp. PA03-3a. Taxonomy (NCBI): domain Bacteria; kingdom Bacillati; phylum Actinomycetota; class Actinomycetes; order Kitasatosporales; family Streptomycetaceae; genus Streptomyces; species Streptomyces sp. PA03-3a. The sequence continues at coordinate 32,325 of NZ_JARAVM010000007.1, read as the reverse complement.
TGCCCGATTCGATGCCCGGCGCAGTACAACCTTCCTGTGGAGCCGGGAGTTCAGTCGCCGGCGACCCGCACGGTGACCGTCCACTCCCGCAGGCCCAGGCAGGCCACCTGGTCCGGGGCGGTGGGCGAGGCGCACAGCGGCTGGGTGGAGGTGAGCCGCGCCGTGCCGGGGGAGGTGGCGCGGTAGGCGGCGATGGTGTCGCCGCGGGGGGCGCCGATGCCCGCGTTGGTGGGGGTGAGGGCACTGCCCTCGCTGGTCACGGAGGACCACGGGCGGTCGGGCGTGCCGTGGAGGGTGACGCGGACGGTGCCGCCGGCGGTGAGGCAGACGGTGCGGCCGGTGTCCTCGGCGGTGAGCGCGGCCTCGGCCGTGCAGGCCCCTCCCGTACCGTTCCCGTCTCCGGGACCGGCGGTGCCGGTGCCGCTCGGGGAACTGCTGGGGCTGCCGTCCGCGGGGCCGCCGGACTGCGTGCCGCAGCCGGCCAGCAGGAGTGCGGTCGCCGCGACGGCCGCGGCTGTCGTATGACGCATGGTTGGCCTCCTTTCCGCTTTGACGTGTCACAGTCGCAAAAGGCTCCCGCCGCCGCGTCGCCGGTGACGGCGGTCCGAAGGGTGCCCGCGTCGTCGGGGTAGCGCGGGCCGGTTCGGCCGGTGCGCCGGCGACCGCCGCCCTGGCAGGATTTTCCCAGGTTTCCCCCTGTGTGTCCGGCCCGTCCCGTCCGCTCCTTGACCTTGTCGCGGCGTCAAGGTCTCTACTGGGCTCATGCGCATCGGAGAACTCGCCGCCCTCGCCGGGGTCACCACCCGCACCGTGCGGCACTACCACCGCGTCGGGCTGCTGCCCGAGCCCGCGCGCCGGGTCAACGGCTACCGCGACTACGGCCTGCGCGACGCCGTCGAGCTCACCCGCATCCGGCGCCTGACGGAACTCGGCCTCGGCCTGGACGAGGTCAGGGACGTGCTCGCCGACGACGCGGGCAAGGAACTGCACGAGGTGCTGGCGGAACTCGACGCGGACCTCGCCCGGCAGGGGGAGGCCATCCGCTCGCGCCGGGCCCGCCTCGCCGAACTCCTCGAGCAGGCCGGGGCCGGTGGCGGACTGCCCGCCGAGGCCCCCGTCTCTCCTGAACTGGCCGCGCTCTTCGCCGAGATGGCCCGGACCTCCGCGGAGCTGGCCGGACCCGAGCCCACGATGGCCGTGAAGGAACGCGAGCTGCTCGCGCTGCTGGACACGGCGGCCACCCCCGAGGCCCGGAGCTGGCTCACCGGCCTGCTGCGCTCCATGGGCTCTGACCCCGGCGCGATGCGCCGCGCCTACGAGGTGTACGCGCGGATGGACGAGCTGGCCGGGGCGGCCGTGGACGACCCGAGGGTCGCGCAGGTGGCCCGGGCGATCGCCGACTCCGTCCCGGACGAGGTCGCCGCCGCGATCGACGTCTCCGGCGAGGACCTCGCGACGGCCGGCGGCGCGGAGGACGGCTTCATGGCGGCCTTCTTCGACGACCACGCCCCCGCCCAGGCCGAGGCCGTACGGCAGGCGATCCGGCTGATGCAGGAGCGTGCGCGGTGAGCCGCCGGGGGGCGTGGGCGCTGGGCGCCCTGGTGGCGGCCGAGGCCGTGCTCGCCGCGTGCCTGGTGGCGGGAGTGCCGGTGCCGGAGCCGGTGCTCTGGGGCGCGGAGTTGTGCGTGACCGCCGTACTGCTGTGGCGGCTGCCGCGTGCCGTGCGGGCCCACCGGGACGCGCGGCGGCGGGGCCTGACGCGCCGCGCCGCCGCGTGGACCGCCGTGCGGGACACCGTCCCGGCGCCCGCGCGGCGGCTGATCCGCCATGAACTCGCCCTGTCGGTGAGCCTGGTGCGCTGGATCGCCCGCCGGCCGCACGGAGTGGGGGAGGGCGCCGCGCCCGTCCCGTACACCGGGGCGCAGACCGCGACGATGTACGGCTTCCTCTTCGTCTCCGTCGTCGAGACGGTGGTGCTGGCGCTGGTCGTCCCCTGGCCCGTGGTGCACGCCGTCACGCTCGTCCTCGACGTGTGGGGCTGCTTCTTCGTGCTGGCCCTGCACGCGGCCTGCGTGGTGCGCACGCACGTCGTCGGGGCGGACGGCTCGCTACGGCTGCGGTACGGCGCCCTCGTCGACATCCGCGTACCCGCCGGGCGGATCGCGGCGGCCCGTGTCGACCGCCGCTTCCCCGGCGGACGACTCGTCACGCTCGCCGGGGACGGCACCGTCGACCTGGTAGTCGGCGGCCAGACCACCGTCACCGTCGAACTGACCGAGCCCGTCACCTTCCTGCGCCCCCTCGGTGCGCCCGTGGAGGCCCGCGTCCTGCGGTTCCACGCCGACGACCCGCGCGCCGCCGTCGCCGCCCTGGGGGTGGGCGCGGTACCGGGGGCTCGGGTAACCTTGCCGTCCCCAGCAGTGGACGTACCGAGGAGGTGAGACCCATTACCGCCATGTCAGGTTGGGTGCTCTCCTCCGGCGGCCCCGCGCTCCGGACGACCTAGGCCGTCGAGAGCGCCCCGCGGCGCCCCGAAAGGCCTCCATGTCCTCCGCTTCGCCCGTTCCCTCCGGACCGTCTTCCTCCGGTTCCTCTTGTTCCGGACCCTCTTTCTCCACCTCCTATTCCTCCGGTTCTCCCGGCGCCTCCGCCGTGCCCCTCGCCGCGTCCGTCGCGCCGGTCGTCTCCGCGCTCCGGGCGGCCGGGTGCGTCTTCGCCGAGGACGAGGCACGGCTGCTCGTCTCCGCCGCCCGCACCCCCGGTGAGCTCGCCGCCATGGTGGAGCGCCGGGCGGCCGGCCTCCCGCTCGAACACGTCCTGGGCTGGGCCGAGTTCTGCGGTCTGCGGATCGCCGTCGGCCCCGGGGTCTTCGTCCCGCGCCGCCGTACGGAGTTCCTCGCCCGCGAGGCGGCCGCGCTCGGGCACGCCCTGGGCCGGCCCGGTGCCGTCGTCGTCGACCTGTGCTGCGGCTCCGGCGCGGTGGGCGCCTTCCTGGCCGCCGCGCTCGACCGTCCCGTTCTGCACGCGGCCGACATCGACCCGTCGGCGGTCGCCTGCGCCCGCCGCAATCTCGCTGCGGCGGACGGCGACGTCCACGTTCACGAGGGCGACCTCTACGACCCCCTCCCCGCGGGGCTGCGCGGCCGTGTCGACGTGCTGGTCGCGAACGTGCCGTACGTCCCCAGCGACGCCGTCGCCCTCCTTCCCCCCGAGGCCCGCGACCACGAGCCCCGCGTCGCCCTCGACGGCGGCGCCGACGGCCTCGACGTCCTGCGCCGGGTCGCCGCCGCCGCGCCCGAGTGGCTCGCTCCCGGCGGCCGACTCCTCTTCGAGACCGGTGAGGAGCAGGCCCCGGCCGCCGTCGCCGCGGTCGCCCGGGCCGGGCTGGAGGCGCGGGTGGCCGTGTCGGAGGAGCTGTACGCGACCGTCGTGATCGCCTCGGCCCCTACGGCGTAGCGGGGCGGGGCCCCGCGCGGCCGGAAATCCTCGCCGTGCGTGAATCCGTCGTTTCCCCGAGTGAATAATCGCCCAGAAAAGTGACGCGGGCCACATGGCCCGCGTCACTCAATGGGCGATTTGTCCGTGTCTGCGTGTGACGTGGCCGATATGACGTGTGCCACTTTCGGGGTCTCTTAGTAGACCGCGCCCCGGAATCCCCTTCCCGCGCCTGAGCGGCAGGACTTTCGTCCCTGGTCCCACAACTAATCCCGTTAGTAACAGGGGTGCATTGACCTCGGGATTTAAGTCGGCCAACAATTCATGGCGTACCCCACGGAAGAGGAATTACTCGAATGCAGATCTCCGCTATGTCGAAGCTCAACCGCGTCGCCAAGGCCAAGAAGATCTCCCTCGGCTGCGCTGCCGCGAGCGTCGCCGTCGTCGCCGGTGGCGTGGCCATGGCCCCCACCGCCTCCGCCGCCACCACGGCGCAGTCGGGCTCCGTCAACACGTGGATCAACGAGTCCCTGCAGGTGATGCGCGCCAACGGCATCCCGGGCACGTACAACGGGATCTACAAGAACCTGATGCGCGAGTCCTCGGGCAATCCCAACGCCATCAACGGCTGGGACTCGAACGCCGCCAAGGGAATTCCCTCCAAGGGTCTGATGCAGGTGATCGACCCGACGTTCAAGGCCTACCACGTCCCCGGTACCTCGTGGAACATCTACGACCCGGTCGCGAACATCACCGCCGCCTGCAACTACGCGGCCCACGTCTACGGCACGATCGACAACGTCAACTCGGCGTACTGATCGCGCGCAGCGCATTCCCTGGGGACGCCCCCGGCGGCCACGGCCGCCCGGGGGCTTCCGCCTTTTCGTTCCCGTCATTCCGCGGCCTTTCCGGTCGCGCTTTCGCACAGGGCTTTCCCGTCGCGGGCCTGGACAGGCGAACGGCGCTGGTCCACGCTGTCCGACCATGACCGTCGCCCCTGACCGCCCGCCGGCCGAGGCCGAGGCCCTGCACGCCGCCGCCGAGGACATAGCCGCACTGCTCCGCGCGTGCCCGGACACCTCGGTGCCGATACCCGGTGCCGAGTGGACGGTCGGCGAGGCCGCGGCACACCTGGTGCTCGCGGGCGAACTCATGGCGGCGCTGGCCGAGGGCCGTGAGAGGCCGTACGGCGACGGCACCCCCGGCAGCCTCGCCGCGGAGAACGCCGCCTCCCTGGCCGCCTTTCCCGAGCGCGACGGCCCGGTCCTGGCCGAGGGGATCGTGCGGCACGCCCGCGCGTTCACCGAAGCGGCCGCGGTACGCGCGCCCGGCACGGCGGTGATCACCCCGCTCGGTCCCATGGACCTGGCCACGCTCGGCTCGTACCTGCTCACCCACATGCTCGGCCACGGCTATGACATCGCGGTCGCCCTGCGCCGGCCCCACATGGTCGACCGCGAGCGGGTGGCCCGCTGCATGCCCTTCCTCAGGGCGGCCATGCCCCGGGTCGTCGACGCGCGGGCGGCGGCCGGCTTCTCCGCCTGCTACGCGCTGCGCGTCCCCGGGATCACCCGTTTCGCCGTGACCTTCACCGACGGCGCCGCCGATGTCACGGACGAGCCGCCGCGCCGCCCGGACTGCACCATCACCACCGAGCCGGTCACCTTCTTCCTGATCGCCCTCGGCCGCCGGGGCGCCACCGCCGCCATGGCCCGCGGCAGGATCGCCGCCTGGGGCCGCCGCCCCTGGCTCGCCCCCCGCTTCCCCACCCTCTTCACCGCGCCTTAGGGCCCCGCCGGTCCCCCGCCCGGGACCGGCCAGTCGCCGGGCAGGGTGTACGTCCAGCCCGGCTGCCAGACGAAGGGGGCCCGGAGGCTCTCCCCCAGCGGTACCCCGCCCAGCAGGCAGGCCAGGGCCCAGCGGTTGGCGGAGTGGGCGATCAGCAGGACGCGCCGGCCGTCCCACCGTGCGGCCAGGTCGTGCAGGAGCGCGTCCGTGGCGGCGAGGACCTGCCGGTAGCTCTGGCCGCCGCCGGGGAACGGCTCGTCGACGCGCCGCAGGCGCTGGGCCGCGACGAGTTCGGCCGGCCCGCCGTTCAGCGCGCCGTAGTCGCACTCGCGCAGCCGGGGGTCCCGGTGGACCGTGGGCCGCCCGTCGGGGAAGGCGAGGGCCGCTGTCTCCACGGCACGGTGCAGGTCGGAGGTGTACACCGCCGCGATGTCCTGGCCGCGGCGGCGTTCGCCCAGCTCCCGGGCCTGCCTGCGGCCCCGCTCCGACAGCCGTCCGGGGAGCCGTCCGGTGGCGATGCCCGCCTCGTTGTCGGTGGTCGTGGCGTGCGTCTCGTAGATCAGCTCCACTGCCATCGGGGCCTCCCCCGGGTCGGGTGCGTCAACGGGTGGCGGCGGCCCGGAAGGTGCGCCGGTAGGCGAGGGGGGAGACGCCGATGGCGGCGTGGAGGTGCTGGCGCAGCGAGGTCGCGGTGGCGAATCCGACCTCGCCCGCGATGCGGTCCACCGGGAGGTCGCTGGACTCCAGCAGGTGCCGGGCCCGGCTGACCCGCTGCTGGATGAGCCACTTCCCCGGGCTCGTGCCGACCTCGTCCCGGAAGCGCCGGGCGAAGGTCCGCAGGCTCATCCGCGCGTGGTCCGCGAGGTCGTTCAGGGTGAGCGGCAGGTCGAGATGCTCCAGTGCCCACTGCCGTGTCGCCGCCGTGCCGGTGTCGGTCGGCGCGGGGACGGGCTGCTCGATGTACTGCGCCTGACCGCCCTCCCGCCAGGGCGGTACGACGCAGACGCGGGCGACGAAGTTGGCCACGGCGCTGCCGTGGTCGGCGCGCACCAGGTGCAGGCAGACGTCCACGCCGGAGGCGGCGCCCGCCGAGGTGAGGATGTCACCGTCGTCCACGAAGAGCACGTCCGCGTCGAGCGCCACCCCGGGGAACATCCGCCGGAAGTGGTCGGCGAGCGCCCAGTGGGTGGTGGCGGGGCGGCCGTCGAGGAGCCCCGCGGCGGCGAGCGCGAAGGCCGCCGTGCAGATGGAGACGATGCGCGTGCCCGGCCGGATCATGCCGAGCGCGGCGGCGACGGGGGCGGGGAGCTTTTCGGTGATCCGCCTCATCTCGTACGGCGGGATCACGACGGTGTCCGCGGTGGCGAGCACCTCGGGGCCGTGCTCGACGGCGACCGAGAAGTCGGAGTCGGTGCGCACAGGGCGGCCGTCGACGGTGCAGGTCAGCACCTCGTAGCGGTCCCCGGCCGAGCCGAAGACGCGGTTGGGGATGCCCAGCTCGAAGGGATAGACGCCGTCGAGGGCGAGGACGACCACACGATGCATGGCACGATCTTATCGGAGGATGGCTATCAGGCCATTTTCCTCCGTGCCGCCGGTCGGCAGGCTGGAGCGCATGAACGACACGACCCCTCGCACCATGCGCGCGATCACCCAGGACGTCCTCGGCGGCCCCGAGGTCCTGCGGGAGGCGGAGCTGGAGCGTCCGGCCCCGGGCATCGGGCAGCTGCTCGTCCGCGTCCACGCCGCCGGCCTCAACCCGACCGACACCAAGCACCGGCAGTCCGGGCTCTTCCTCGGCAACCCGCCCTTCGTCCTCGGCTGGGACGTCTCGGGCGTCGTGGAGGAGACCGGGCTGGGGGTCGCCCTCTTCCAGCCCGGCGACGAGGTCTTCGGCATGCTCCCCTACCCGTACGGCGCCGGCTCCCATGCGGAGTACGTCACCGGTCCCGCCCGCGCCTTCGTGCGGAAGCCCTCCGCCATGAGCCACGAGGAGGCCGCCGCGGTCCCACTGGTGACGCTCACCGCCTGGCAGGCCCTCGCCGACGTCGCCGCGGTGCGGCCCGGGCAGCGGGTGCTCGTCCACGCGGCCGCGGGGGGCGTCGGCCATGTGGCCGTCCAGATCGCCAAGTCCCTCGGCGCGTACGTCATCGGCACCGCGAGCGCCGCCAAGCACGACTTCCTGCGCGGCCTCGGCGCCGACGAACTGGTCGACTACCGCACGACCGACTACGCCGAGGCCGTCCGCGACGTGGACGTCGTCCTCGACCCCCTCGGCGGCCCCGAGTCCGTCCGCTCCCTCGGAACCCTGCGCGACGGCGGGCTGCTCGTGACCCTCCTGCCGATCGGCGTGCCGGAACTGCGGGCCGAGGCCGAGCGCCGAGGGGTGCGCGCCACCGGCATGCTCGTCGAGGCCGACCACGCCGGCATGGCCGCGGTCGCCCGCCTGATCGAGGAGGGCGCCCTGCGCGTCACGGTCGCCGGCACCTTCCCGCTGGCCGAGGCCGCCAAGGCGCACACGTCGCTGGAGACCGGGCGGACGACGGGCAAGCTGGTCCTCACCGTGCGCTGAGGGCCGCGACGAGGGCGGGGCGGTACGGGCACCGGGGCAGGGCTCGAACCTGCGTCCACCCGGTCCCGAGCCGGGCGCTCCACCAACTGAGCTTCCCGGTGCCCGTACGGCCCGACGACGGGGGCACCACCGGTTCATCGTCCCGATCGTCAACTTCTGGTTGACGCGCGAGCAGCGTCAACCTATCGTTGACGCATGACGCAGCAGATCCGGCTCGACGACCTGATCGAAGCCATCAAGAAGGCCCACCCCGACGCCCTCGACCAGCTCTCGGACGCCGTCATCGTCGCCGAGCACCTCGACGAGGTCGCCGACCACCTCATCGGACACTTCGTCGACCAGGCCCGGCGGTCCGGCGCCTCCTGGACCGACATCGGCAAGAGCATGGGCGTGACCAAGCAGGCCGCCCAGAAGCGCTTCGTCCCCAAGGACCCCGGCGGCTTCCCCGACCTCGATCCCTCGCAGGGCTTCTCGCGCTTCACCCCACGGGCCCGCAAGGTCGTCATGGTCGCCCACGGCGAGGCCAAGGCCGCCGCCAACCCCGAGGTCCGCCCCGAGCACCTCGCCCTCGGGCTGCTGAGCGAGCCCGACGCCCTCGCCGCCCGCGCCATGACGGCCCAGGGCGTCACCGCCGACGCCGCCCGCACCACCCTCACCGCGGCCCTCCCCGAGGCCGTGTCCGAGGTCCCGGAACTCATTCCGTACGACCTCGCCTCCCGCAAGGTCCTCGAACTCACCTTCCGCGAGGCCCTCCGCCTGGGCCACAACTACGTCGGCACCGAGCACCTCCTCCTCGCCCTCCTCGAACTGGAGGCGGGCGACGGCCCGCTGACCTCCCTCGGCCTCGACAAGGCCACCACCGAGAGCCATGTCGCCGCGGCGCTCGCCGAGATCACGGGCGGCACGCACGCGGAGGGGTGAGCGTCGCCCCGGGTGGGGCGTGGTTCCATGAGGGGCCATCACTGCCCCACCCAGGAGGAACGGAACCCTGAACACCACGACCGCGGAGGCGCTGTCCGTCGCGCTGCTGCTCCTCGTGCTCGCCGGGGCGGTGATCCGGCCGTTCGGGCTTCCGGAGGCGGTGCTCGCCGTGCCGGCCGCCGCGGTGGCCGTGGGGAGCGGGGCGATCCCGCTGGAGCACGCGCGGGAGGAGGCGGCGCGGCTGGGGCCGGTGATCGGGTTCCTGGCGGCGGTGCTGGTGCTGGCGCGGCTCTGCGACGAGGAGGGGCTGTTCCGGGCCGGCGGGGCGTGGATGGCCCGGGTGGCCGCGGGCCGGCCGCGGCGGCTGCTCGGCGCGGTGTTCGCGCTGGCGTCGGCGGTGACGGCGGTGCTGAGCCTGGACGCGACGGTGGTGCTGCTGACCCCGGTGGTGTTCGCGACCGCCGCCCGCCTGGGGGTGCGGCCGAAGCCGCACGTGTACGCCTGCACGCACCTGTCCAACACCGCCTCGCTGCTGCTGCCGGTCTCGAACCTGACGAACCTGCTGGCGTTCGCGGCCAGCGGGCTGAGCTTCACCCGCTTCGCCGGGCTGATGGTGCTGCCGTGGCTGGTCGCGATCGCCGTGGAGTACGTCGTCTTCCGCCGCTGGTTCCGCGGCGACCTGGCGGCCGCCGTCCCCGTCCCGGACGGTGCCGGAACGCCGCCGCTGCCGGTGTTCGCGCTGGTCACGGTGGTCTGCACGCTGGCGGGCTTCGTCGTCACCCCGGCGCTCGGGATCGATCCCGCATGGGTGGCCGCGGCCGGGGCGCTGGTGCTGGCCGTACGGGCGGTGGCACGGCGGCGGATGACGGTGCGCGCCGTGGCGGGGGCGGCCGGGGTGCCGTTCCTGGCGTTCGTGCTGGCGCTGGGCGTGGTGGTCCGGGCGGTGGTCGACAACGGGCTCGCCGACGTGCTGGGCCGGATCGTGCCCGGGGGCACCGGGCTGGCCGCGCTGCTCGGCGTCGCGGCGCTCGCCGCCGTCCTGGCCAACCTGATCAACAACCTGCCCGCCGTGCTGGTCCTGCTGCCGCTGACCGCGCCCGCCGGGCCCGGCGCCGTCCTCGCCGTGCTGCTCGGGGTGAACATCGGCCCCAACCTGACCTACGCGGGCTCTCTGGCCACCCTGCTGTGGCGGCGTATCGTGCACCAGCACGAACACGACGTGGATCTGAAGGAGTTCACCGTCCTCGGCCTGCTCACCGTGCCTGCGGCACTGGGCCTGGCGGTGGTGGCACTGTGGGGTTCGCTGTACGTCCTCGGAGGCTGATGTCCGTGATCGTGACCGCCTGGATCGCCGAAGGAACCTGGCCCGCCTGCGTCGACGCCGTCCGCGTCCACGCGCCGGAGGCCGCCGACGTCGTGCTGCTGCACGTCAGCGGCCCCGACGTCCCCGGTCTGGCGCACGCCGCCTACGCCGGGCTGCTGGGCCGCGGGCACCCGGAGCACGATCCGGGAACCCGGCTGGAGGGCCTCGGCGCCGACTCCGCGGGACGGCTGCTGGACGCCGCCGCCCGGCGCCTGGGCCGTCCGTGCCGGCGGGAGGAGCGGTCGGGGCGGGTGGAGCGGGAGGTGGTCGCCGCCGCGGGCGGGACCGATCTGCTGGTGATGGCCCGTGACGGCGACCTCGCGCGGCTCGGGCCGCGGAGCCTGGGCCCGGCGGCGCGCTTCGTCGTGGACCACGCGCCCTGCCCGGTCCTCCTGGTGTGGCCCGCGGCCGCGCCGGACGTGGCGACCCTCCCCCCGCCCCCGCCCCACTGACCGAGGCTCAGCCAGTGGCGCCGGGCAGCTGCTTGATGCCGTCGACGACGGAGCGGGTCAGCACCGCGGTGGTGAAGACGACCGTGCCGCGCGGCATGACCCCGTCCGGGTCCCGCTCGGCCTGGACGGTGCGCTCGCCGAGGAAGACGTGGGTCTTCGGGTCGAAGATCCACTCGGTGCGCTCTCCGGTTGTCTTCTCCAGCCGGGCCACCGCGACCCCGTGCCGGCCGGCGGCGTCCACGGCGTCGTCCACGGCGACCACGCCGGGGATCTTGGCGGCGGCCTTGTAGAGCGCGGTGGTCAGCCCGGCCGGCGGGTAGCTCTCGCCCAGCAGGTCGCCGATGGTCGTGAAGGCTTCCTGGTCGGGGCTGTTGCCCATGCCCTTCGTCTCCTTGTAGATCTTGGCCAGGAGCGCGTCGGGGTCGGTGGGCAGGGTGGTGAGGTAGTCGTAGCTCGGCGCGTTCAGGGTCGGCTCGGGCACGTTGCCCTGCTCGTCGGTGCCCGCCAGGGTGATGCCCTCCGGGCCGGTGGTGCCGGGCTCGATCAGCCAGCCGTCCCGGCCGTCGCGGGACTCCCAGACCTGGCGCCGGTGCAGCGGGGTGCCGGCCAGGCTGGTCGTGCCGTGCACGTGCCGCACGACGGTGCCGGCCGACTTCGACTCGATGTAGACGTACTGGCCGTCCCCCACCGGCGCGGCGGGCGACTCGGCGGCGGCCAGCGAGACGGTGTCCAGCAGGTGGGCGGCGCCCTTGGGGTCCGCGGTGCCGAGGTGGGTGGTCAGGGCGGGGCCCGCGGCGGAGGTGCCGGAGCCGCCGCCCGGGCCGCTGCCCTCCGCACCGCCGAACACGAACAGGCCGGTCGCCAGGGCCCCGGCCAGCACCCCGGCGGTCAGCGGGACGAGGACCATACGGCGCAGGAAGGGGTTGCGGCGCGCGGCCGGACGGGCGGCGGTGGCGGCGGTGGCGGCGTCGGCGGTGTACGGCTCGGTGCTCGTGCCGAGGTCCTCGTGGATCCGGGTCATCAGGCGCTCCTTGTGCAACTGGTGACGGCCCGCCGGCAGGTCCCGCTCCACGCGCGGCAGGAGACGGGCGGTCTCCTCCCATTCCGAGGGATGGGCGTTCATCGGATTCCTTCCTGTGCGGGCCGGACCGCGTTCGCGCGGTCCCCTTCTGTCTGTCGGCGGCGGCCGGCGGGTTCCGTCTCCGCGTCGGCGAGTTTGCGCAGTCTCGTACGGGCCCGGGACAGCCGGGAGCGCACGGTGCCGACCGGGACGCCGAGGGCCTCGGCGGCCTCGGCGTACTCCAGGCCCTCCCACAGGCAGAGCGTCAGCACCTCGCGCTCGGGGCGGCGCAGCCGGGCGAGGGCGGTGAGCACGGCCGAGAGGCGGCGCCGGTCGTCGACCCGGCCGGCCACGAGGTCGGCGTGGTCCGGCACTTCGAGGGCGGCCGTACCGGCCAGCGCCCCGGCGGCGACCGCGGCCCGGTAACGGCGGTTGCCGCGGCAGTGGTTGCGCGCGATGTTGGTGGCGACGCCCAGCAGCCACGGCCGCAGCGAGCCCCCTTCGGGGTCGACGCGGTCCCGCAGCCGCCAGGCTTCCAGGAAGGTGGCCGACATGACGTCCTCGGCGACCGACCAGTCGGCGGTCAGTCTGAAGGCGTGGTTGTAGACGGTACGGGCGTACGCGTCGAACAGCTCCGCGAAGGCGGCGGGGTCCCCGTCCCGTACCCGGGTTCGTACATCAGTGGTCACCTCTGTGGGCTGTCCGTCCGTCCCCCGCGGGTTCCCGTGACCCGCGTCACGCCGCGACGCCCTCGGGCGCCGCGGGCTCGAAGGGCATCAGCTCGTCCTGCCCGGGCCGCACCACCCCGAAGGTGCTCTCGGGGACCTCGTGCCAGGCGTCCGGCAGATCGCCCAGCGGCTCGGACACCACGAGCCGGGTCTCCTCCGACACGCCCTGCAGGAACCACAGGTCGGGGTGGAGTTCGCGCAGCGAGTCCACCCTGCTGCTGTAGAACAGCGACCGAGACGTGCGCTCGCTGGAGTAGCGGAACGCCCACAGGCTCTCCCCGTCGGTGACCGCCACCGTCATCTGGACCGGGAACTCGACCCCGTGCTCGTGGCCGGTCCGCTCCACCAGCCCGGCCATCCGCGCCACGGCCCCGGGCACGTCCTGGTCGAGGCCGAAGGTGAGCGCGAGGAAGAACATCACCTCGGAGTCGGTCGAGCCCTCGATGCAGGAGAACAGCGCCGGGTCGATGGCGAGCGAGAGGTCGCGGCGCAGCCGGTGGAAGTCGGTGATCGCGCCGTTGTGCATCCACAGCCAGCGGCCGTGCCGGAAGGGATGGCAGTTGGTCTGCTGGATCGCGGTGCCCGTCGATGCCCGTACGTGGGCGAAGAACAGCGGCGAGGTGACGTGGCGCGAGATCTCCCGCAGGTTGCGGTTGTTCCAGGCGGGCCCGATGTCCCGGATGATCGCCGGGGTGTCCAGGTGGTCCGTGGCGTACCAGCCGATGCCGAAGCCGTCCCCGTTGGTGGTCTCGACCCCCATGCGGGAGTGCAGGCTCTGGTCGATCAGGGAGTGCCGCGGTTTGTAGAGGATGTTGTCGAGCAGCATGGGTGTGCCCGAGTAGGCGAGCCACCGGCACATGTGCACCATTCCCTTCCTCGTCCGCCGTCCTCGTCGGCCGCCCGTCCTGGCGCGTCGTGCGTTCTCAGGCCTCGGCCAGGGGGACCTCCGCCCAGATCGTCTTGCCCTCCTGGGCGTGCCGCGTCCCCCAGCGCTCGGTGACCTGCGCCACCAGCATCAGTCCGCGGCCGCCCTCGTCGAAGACCCGGGCCCGGCGCAGATGGGGCGCGGTGCCGCTGCCGTCGGAGACCTCGACGATGAGGGTGGAGTTGTGGATGACGCGCAGCCCGATGGGCGGGGTTCCGTACCGGATGGCGTTGGTGACGAGTTCGCTGACCACCAGCTCCACGGTGTAGGCGATGTCGTCCATCCCCCATTCCGCCAGCCGTCCGATGACCTCCGCGCGGATCCCGGCGACCGCGGCGGGCTCGGCGGGCACGTCCCAGGTGACGACCTGGCACGCGTTCAGCACCTTGGTGCGGGCGACGACCAGGGCGACGTCGTCGTCCGGGGGGTCAGGGACCAGGGCCACCAGGTTGTCGCAGACGGACTCCAGGGAGCGGTCGGGCCGGGTGAGCGCCTGGCGCAGCCCCGCCATGCCGGTGTCGACGTCCCGGTCCTCGGTGGCGATGAGGCCGTTGGTGTAGAGCACCAGGAGGCTGTCCGGGTCCAGTGCGATCTCGACGGTCTCGAAGGGCAGTCCGCCCAGCCCGAGCGGCGGTCCTGGCGGCAGGTCGAGGAACTGCGCGGCGCCGTCCGGCGTGGTCAGCACGGGCGGGGGGTGTCCCGCGCTGGCGGCGGTGCACAGCCGGGAGACGGGGTCGTAGACCAGGTACAGGCAGGTGGCGACGAGGTCGGTGACGACGTTCTCGCCGTCGCTGTCGCCGACCTCCTCCCCGGCGAGGTGCACGACCAGGTCGTCGAGATGGACGAGCAGCTCGTCGGGCGGAAGGTCGACGTCGGCGAGGGTCCGCACCGCCGTCCGCAGCCGTCCCATGGTGGCGGAGGCGCGCAGTCCGTGGCCGACGACGTCGCCCGCGACCAGCGCGACCCGGGCCCCGGACAGCGGGATCACGTCGAACCAGTCGCCGCCCACCCCCGCGCCGCTGCCCGCGGGCAGGTAGCGCGAGGCGACCTCCACCGCCTCCTGGCGGCCGAGCCGCTGGGGCAGCAGGCTGCGCTGGAGGGCCAGGGCGGTGGCCCGTTCGCGGGTGTAGCGGCGGGCGTTGTCGACGGCGACCGCGGTCCGGGCGCCGATCTCCTCGGCGACCTGCAGATCGTCCTGGTCGAAGGGGTCGGGTCTGCGGTGCCGGGCGAGCACGGCGACGCCGAGGGTGATGCCGCGGGCCCGCAGCGGGATGACCATCACCGAGTGGATGCCGTGCCGGCGCAGCATCTCGGCCCGTCCGGAGTCGCCCGCGGCCCAGCTGTTGATGGCGCGGTCCACGGTGACGTGCAGCGAGGCGCGCCCGGTGATCAGGGAGCGGGCGGGCGGCGAGTCCTGCGGGTAGCGGTCCAGTTCCCCGGTCGCGGTCACCGACTCGGGCATGCCGGGGAGGACGGACTGCTGGGCGGCGCGGCGGAGGGCGACCCCGGGGTCGCCGGGCTGCGGCTCCACCCCGCGGAACAGCGGGTCGAGCAGGTCGACGGTGGCGAAGTCGGCGAGGTGGCCCACCACCACGTCGGCCATCTCCTGGGCGGTGCGGGCCACGTCCAGGGTGCTGCCGACCCGGGTGCTGACCTCGTTGAGCAGGGCGAGCCGCTCCCGCGCCACGTACTGCTCGGTGGTGTCGACCGCGGTGAGCTGGACGCGCGGGGTGCGCCGCAGGGGGTCGGCGAGCGGGGAGAGCGTGATCGTCCAGATGCGCGGCGCCGATGCCACCCGGGAGCGGATGCGCAGGTGCAGGTCGTGGGACTCGCCGGTGGCGAGGACGTGCCGGACGCCCTCCTCGACGGCCTCCCCCGCGCTGCCCGGCAGGAACTCCGAGGGGCGTCTGCCCCGCATCTGCTCCTCGGTGCGTCCGGCCTCGCGCTGCATGCCCCTGCTGGTGCGCAGCGTCCGCAGCTCGTTGTCGAAGATCGCCATGGGCAGGATGGCCTGGTCGAAGGCCTCCTCGACCACGCTGTCCACCGCCCCCCAGTGGCGCCGGTCCATCGGGGAGACCACGATGAGCCGCTGCGGCCGGCCGCGGCCGTCCAGCGACGGGTAGACCCGCACGGACACGTCCAGGTGGCGCCCGTCCCGGCGGCGCAGTACGGATCTGCCGCCCCAGCCGAAGGGCATCGCGAGGAACCACTCGGTGGACCGGGCGGCGTCCGAGCCGAGCAGCCGGCTGGCGGGCTGTCCCACGACCTCGTCGTGCCCGTACCCCAGCAGCCGCTCGGCCTCGCTGCTCCAGCCCGTGACGACCCCGTGGGCGTCGATGACGGCCGTGGCCGGAATGCCCGGCTCGGCACGGGGAGGGAGGCCGCCGTCGAAGTCGTCGTCGAGGCTGGAATCTCGCATCGCCATTCGTCGCCGTTCTCGCCCGTCCTCTTCCGGCCCCGCCAGGACGCGGCCGTCCGGGCCCACCTCCACTTCTACCGCTCATGGCGCGCGCCCGCAGTTCGGCGCCGGTCGCGGTCAGCGCGCGGGGGCCGTGCCGGGCAGGGCGCCGCCGCAGCGGGCGGCCGGGAGGGTGCCGTCGCTGCCGGCCAGGACGATCGCGGCGGTGTCCTCACGGCCCTCGGCGTAGGCGGCGGTGCAGACGACCTGGCGCGCGGCGTCGTCCTTCAGAGGCCGGACGGGGAACGGCAGCGTGACCCGCACGGTGCCCCGGGACGACGTGACGTCCACCGGCCCGGCGGAGGGGGGCAGCCCGGTGCCGAGTCCCGCCTCGCTCTCCTGGGGCTCGGGCCCGTCCAGCAGCACCGCCACGACCTGCGCGGTCGGCACCGGCGGGGCCTGCGCGTCGTCGCCGGTCGCGCGCAGGACCGGGGTGATCAGGCCGTCGGGGGAGAGGAAGAACAGCGTCAGCCGGTTCGGTGCCCCGGGGAAGGCCTCGACGGTGGCCGGGCCGCCCGCCTCGACGACCCCGGAGCCCGGGACCGCGCAGCCGGCCAGCAGCGCCGCGGCCGCGCAGACGAGGGCCGGGACGTCCCGGCGGCCGGCGGCGGCCGGGACGGACCGCGGTCTCACGGCGCCGCCTCCCCGTCCCGGCGGGGGATGGCCAGCGGCATCCGCACGGTGAGGACGGCACCGCCGTGCGGGCCGTTGGCGGCGCGGACCGTGCCGCCGTGCAGCCGGACGTTCTCCCGGACGATGGCCAGGCCCAGACCGCTGCCCGCGGAGCGGGTGCGGGCCGCGTCGGCCTTGTAGAAGCGGTCGAAGATGTGCGGCAGGACGTCCGGGGCGATGCCGGGGCCGCTGTCGGCGACCTCGACGGCGAACCGGGCCCGGCCGCCGTCGGACGGCTCCTCGCTCAGCCGGATGCGGACGGGGGCGCCGCCGTGCCGCAGCGCGTTCCCGACGAGGTTGGCCACCACGACGTCGAAGCGCCGCGGGTCGAGCCGGGCGCGGATGCCCGGGGGCAGTTCGGCGGCCACCCGCGCGGGGTCCGTCCAGCGCCGGGTAGCCAGGGTCCTGCGGATGGTCTCGGCGACGTCGACCTCGTCGGCGTTGAGCTCGGCGGCCTTCGCGTCGAAGCGGGAGATCTCGATCAGGTCCTCGACCAGGACGGCGAGTTTGCCGGTCTCCGCGCTGATGAGGCGGACGGCGGCCGCGGTGTCCGGGGCGAGCCGCTCGGCGTCCTCGTCGAGCACGTCGGTGACGGCGAGCATCCCGGCCAGCGGGGTGCGCAGTTCGTGCGAGACGTCGGAGGCGAAGCGGCGGGCCCGTGCCTCGGCGCGGCGCAGCTCGGTGACGGAGCGCTCCAGTTGCAGCGCGGTGTCGTTGAAGGTGTGGGCCAGGTCGGCGAGTTCGTCGCTGCCCTTGGCGGGGATGCGGGTGTCGAGCTCGCCGCGTCCGATGCGCTGTGCCGCCGTGCGCAGGTCGCGGACCGGGCGGAGCACGCTGCGGGCGGCGAGCAGGGCGGGGACGAGGGCGACGAGCAGCGCGGGCAGGGCTCCGTCGCGGGCGGAGGTGAGCATCGCCCGGATGTCGTCCTCCTCCGCGGCCAGCGGCATCACGGCGTAGAGCACGAGCCCGGTGGGGCGGGCGGACAGCCCGGTCCTGAAGACGGTCGGCACGGCCATGGTCAGCCAGGGGGTGCCGTCCTTGTCGACCCGCTGGAAGACGCCCCGGGGACTGGCCAGCGCGGCGCGGCGCAGTTCGGGCGTGATGACGGTGGAGACGGGGCTGGTGCCGGAGGAGACGCGGATCGATCCGTACTCGGCGAACACCACCCAGGTGCGCGGCTTGCCCTTGCGCGCGATGTCGCGCAGCACCTCCTGGAGGGCCGCGCGGTCCATCGGGAGCGTGGTGCCGACGGTGGCCGCCTGCTCGCGGAAGGAGGAGACGGCGGTGTTCTGGACCTGTTCGAGGACGGCGTTGCGCGCCTCGCGGTACGTGAGGGCGGCGGTGGTGCCCGCGCTGACCGCGGCGACGAGCAGAAAGGCCAGCACCAGTCGGCTGCGCAGCCCGATCCGGGCCCTGCGGCGGATCACCGGCGGCTCACAGGGGCCCGAAGCGGTAGCCGAAGCCGCGCAGCGTCTGTATGTAGCGGGGGCTGCCGGGCACGTCCTCGATCTTGTTGCGCAGCCGCCGGACGCAGGCGTCGACCAGCCGGGCGTCCGCGTGGTAGCTGTGCTCCCACACGTGCTCCAGCAACTGCTGGCGGCTGAAGACCTGTTCGGGGGCGGCGGAGAGGAAGAGCAGCAGCTTCAGCTCGGAGGGCGCCAGTGCCAGCCGCTGTCCGGACTTGGCGACACCGAGCCCCGCGCGGTCGACGGCGAGGTCGCCGTGGAACTCGACTGCCGGGCGCCCCCCGGGCTCCTCGATGCGCCGCAGCACGGCCCGGATGCGGGCCTCGATCACCTCGGTGCGGGCGGGTTTGACGATGTAGTCGTCGGCCCCCGCCTCCAGCCCGACGACGACGTCGAAGTCGTCGCCGCGGGCGGTGAGCATGATGATCGGCAGCTGACTCGTCTCGCGCACCTGGCGGCAGACCTGGACGCCGGTCATGCCGGGCAGCATCAGGTCCAGCAGCAGCAGATCGGGCTGGAACTCGCCGAGGGCGGTGAGCCCGGCCTCGCCGGTCGCGGCCGTCCGGACCTCGTGACCGCGGCGGCGCAGGCCCAGTTCGACACCCTCGCGCACGGAAGGGTCGTCTTCGATCAGAAGGACGCGTGGCATGAGCGGAGTATCGCAACTCATCGTGCGCCGCGCCGCAGTTTGCCGAGCAGTGCCCGCCGGGCGGCCTCGACCTCGGTCAGCCGCAGCGGGCTGGCCGCGGCCGAGAAGACCAGTACGACGACGGCGGCCCCGGCCGCCGCGGCGGCGAGCGGTCCGAGGTCCGCGGCGAGGGCCGCAGTGGTCCGGCCCAGGGCCGCGGCGGGCACCGCTGCGAGCAGCAGCCGGGCCAGCGCGCCCGCGGTCGGCGAGCGCCACGGCCCGCGACCGCCGCCCGGCGCCGCCAGCCTGCGGGCCAGCACGTGCGCGGTGACCGCCCATCCCGCGAAGAGCGCCACGGAGTACGCCCCTGCCATGCCGGTTACCGCCCAGCGCGCGGGCAGCAGCAGGTAGGCCGTGACGGACAGGCCCGCGTTGAGCCCGGAGACCACCAGGTTGAGCAGGAAGGGGGTGCGGGTGTCGCCGAGCGCGTAGAAGGTGCGCGACAGCACGTACTGCCCGGAGAAGGCGACCAGGCCGGGGGCGAAGGCCACCAGAGCGTTCGCCATGACCGCGACGTCGGCGGCGTCGGTCCTGCCGTGCTCGAAGACCAGCGCCATCGCCGGCCCGGCGAGCGCCAGCAGCGCGCACGCGGCGGGCACCACCAGCGCCGAGCTGCTGCGCAGCGCGTACGAGACGTCGCGGCGCACCCGCGCGCGGTCGCCGTCGGCCGCCGCCGCGCTCATCCGCGGCAGCAGGGCGGTGACCAGCGAGACCGTCACGATGCCGTGCGGTACGGCCCACAGCAGATAGGCGTTGTTGTACGCGGTGAAGCCGGCGCCGCCGTCGATGCCGAGGGCCGCGGCGCGCTGTCCCGCGGAGGTGGCGAGCCGGGTCACCACCCAGTAGGCGACCTGGTTGGTGAGCACCAGCAGCACCAGCCACCCGGCGGAGCGCAGCGGCCGGGACAGCCCGCTGCCCCGCCAGTCGAACCGCGGCCGCCAGCGGAAGCGCGCCGCCCGCAGGGACGGCACCAGCGCCAGCGCCTGCACCGCTATGCCGGCCGTGGTGCCCCAGCCGAGCAGCGCGGTCTCGCCGGAGGTCAGCCCGCCGCCGGTGCCGGCCGTGGCCAGGTAGAGGCCGAAGACGGCGATGACGACCAGGTTGTTGAGGACGGGCGTCCACATCATCGCGCCGAACCGGCCGCGGGCGCCCAGGACTTGGCCGAGCAGCGTGAACAGGCCGAGGAAGAGGATCTGCGGCAGGCAGGAGCGCGCGAAGGCCACCGTCGTCGCCGCCTGCGCCCCGGTGTAGCCGGTGTACGCGGCCACGATCGCGGGCGCGGCGAGCACGGCCGCCGTCGTGATCAGCAGCAGTGCCGCGGTGCACACGGTCAGCAGCCGGTCGGTGTAGGCGGCGCCGCCGTCCTCGTGCTCCTTGGCGGCCCGCACCAGTTCGGGTACGAACACCGCGTTGAGCGCGCCGCCCAGCAGCAGCATGTAGACGATCGTGGGCACCGAGTTGCCGACCGAGTAGCCGTCGGCGGCCAGGCCGACGCCGAGCGCCGCGGCGACGGTCGCGGACCGTACGAAGCCGGTCGCGCGGGAGACCACCGAACCCGCGGCCATGAGGGCGCCGCTGCGCAGCACCGAGCCGGTGGCGGGGGCCCCGGCCGGGGCGGCCGTCCCGTCGGCCGGCCGGGCCGCCGCGGGGGCGCTCACCGGCGGGCCAGGTAGAGCTGGAACGCCCGGTAGAGCGTGTGGTTGGCGGTACCGTCCAGGGCCGTCTCCCATTCCCCCAGGGTCTCGACGACCTGCCCGCCGGTTCCCAGCTTCCAGCGCGTGAGGCCGAACGCCCGGTCCTCCGGGTCGAGTGTGGAGGGTACCCCGCGCATGTCGTACTCCAGTGCGCCCTGTTGGTGGGCGTCCTGGAGCATCCGCCACTGCAGGGCGTTGGAGGGGCGGACCTCGCGGCGGTGGTCCGCCGAGGCGCCGGTCTGGTACCAGGCCCTGCGGCCCACGGTGATCATGGTGTGGGCGGCGAGCACCTCTCCCTCGTGGCGGGCGAGGTAGAGCCTCATCCTGCCCGGCTGCTCCGCGTTGAGGGCCGCGTACTGGCGCTGGTAGTACTCCAGCGAGCGGCCCAGCCGGAAGCCGTCGCGCTCCTCGGTGATCCGCAGCAGACGGAAGAACTCGGGGAGGTCGGCCGCGCCGCCCACGGTCACCTCGACGCCGGACTTCAGCGCCTTGCGTATGTTGCGGCGCCACTCCTGGTTGAGCCCGGACCACAGGTCGTCGGCGCTGCGGCCGGCCAGCGGGACCCGGAGGACGTGGCGGGGCTGGGCGTCCGCGTCCCCGCCGCCGTCCGGCCCCTCGCCGCCGCAGCGCCGCCAGCCGCGGGCCCGCAGCCGCTCGGCCACGACCGTGCCGAGCGGGTCGACCTCGCACGCCAGGACGTCGGACAGGCGCCGGCCGAGGCCGGTCGCGGACTTCAGCGCGGCGGCGTCCCAGCGGCGGTGGGCGGGCGAGGGGCCGATGCGCACGGCGAAGGCGCCGAGTCCGCGCAGGTGGCGCAGGAGCGGCGTCAGCCAGGCGTCGATGTCGGGGTCCGACCAGTCGGTGACCGGCCCCTCGGGCAGATAGGCGAAGGACTTCCGCGTCCCGGGGAACTGCCGCAGCAGCACCAGCGCGACGCCGCGTGGTTCACCGCGTCCGGAGCCGTCCCCGGAGCCGTCCCCGACGCCCCAGCCGAGCAGCCGGGGCCGCCATCCCGGCTTCACCAGCGCCCACGACGGGCACTGGAGGAAGCTCGGGCCGAGCGCCTGACCCGTCCGGGACGCCAGGAACGAGCGGTACGTATCCGCGCTGACCGGTCCGAGCCAGGCCTGCCGGGGGCCGCAGCCCGCCGTCACGAGCAGTGCCGACACTGCGCCTCCCTGAGGTGTGGTCGAGTGGGGACACAGGAAGGCTCACAGCCCCTCGTGACCGCGCCGAGCGGCGAATGTGACCGGACCATGACCGTTTCCCACCAGCTGCCGTCATACGGCTCCCAGGCGCTCCACCAGGGCTTCTCGCGGCCTAGAGTCCCCGGGGTCCGGCCGTTTCCGGCCGTGCTCTCCCCGTCCTTCCCGGAGGTCTCCGTGTCCCCGAAACGTGTGGGTCCGATACGCCGGCCCCGCCTGCGCACCGCCGCCGTCGCGGCCGCCCTGCTGTCCGCCGTGCTCACCGCCTGCTCGGGCGCCGCCCCGGCGGCGACGCAGGCCGCCGGCGACACGGAGCAGCGCGAGGAGCGGGCGGCGACCGTCACCGTCACCCCGCACGGCGGGCGGGTACGGGCCGGCGAGCCCGTCCGCGTCACGGCGAAGGGCGGCACCCTCACGGCGGTCACCGTCGCCGGGCCGCACGGCAAGGCGCTGACCGGCACCCTGTCCGCGGACCGCCGCACCTGGACCTCGGACCGCAACGTCGTGCCCGGCGCCTCGTACACCGTCGAGGCCGGGACCCGCACCCCGGGCGGCACGACCGGCAGGAGCGAGTCGAGCTTCACCACGGCCGCGGCGCGCAAGGTCAACAAGGTGGACTGGCGGCCCGGCGACAGCACCACGGTCGGCGTCGCCCAGCCGATATCCCTCGTCTTCGACAACCCCGTGACCGACAGGGCCGCCGTGGAGCGGCAGCTGAAGGTGACGACCTCCGACGGCACCGAAGGCTCCTGGGGCTGGCTGACCGACTACTCGGGCCGGGACCGGGTCGACTGGCGGCCCCGGGAGTACTGGCGGCCGGGCACCGAGGTCACCCTGGACGCCCGCCTGGACGGCACCGACTCCGGGCGGGGCGGCTGGTTCGTCCGCGACTACGAGGCCTCCTTCACCGTCGGCGCCCGGCAGGTCGTCGAGGTCGACCTCGACCGCAAGCGGCTCACCCTGCGGCGCGACGGCCGTACGGTGCGCACGGTCCCGGTCTCCGGCGGCACGCCCGGACCGAACACCGGCTCGTGGCGCGGCACGGCGGTGGTGCTGGCCAAGGAGGGCACCGTCCGGATGAACTCCGAGACCGTCGGCCTCGGCGACGCCTACGACGAGACGGTCCACGACTCGATCCGGCTCACCTGGTCCGGGATGTACGCGCACGCCGCCCCCTGGAACGCCGCGTTCTTCGGCCGGGCCAACCGCAGCCACGGCTGCGTCGGCATGAGCGACGCCGACGCGGACTGGCTGTACTCCCAGATCCGGGTCGGCGACCCCTTCGAGATCAAGGGGTCGGAGGCCAAGGGCACGGTCGCGCCGAACAACGGCTTCGGCGACTGGAACGTGAGCTGGGACCGCTGGCGGGAGAAGAGCGCGCTGCACTGACCGCCGCCCGGGGGCGCCGCGGACGGCCGGCGGTGGTTGCCTGGAAGGGGGCGGCGCCACCGCCCCGCCGAGAGGAAGGCAGCGCCATGACCGGCTCCGGCTTCACCGCACAGTCCACCGCCGCCGAGGTCGTCGGCGGCATCGACCTCACCGGCCGCCGCGCCGTTGTCACCGGCGCGGCCTCCGGCATCGGCCTGGAGACCGCCCGCGCCCTGGCCGGCGCCGGCGCCGAGGTCACCCTCGCGGTACGGGACACCGCCGCCGGCGAACGCGCGGCCGCCGGCATCGCGTCCGGCGGCGCCGGGCGGGTGCTGGTCGCGCCGCTCGACCTCGCGGACCAGCGCTCCGTGGCGGCCTTCGCCGCCGCCTGGCACGGCCCCCTGCACGTCCTCGTCAACAACGCCGGGGTCATGATGACCCCGCAGACGCGCACGCCCGAGGGCTGGGAACTGCAGTTCGCGACCAACCACCTCGGGCACTTCGCGCTCGCCACCCGCCTGCACCCGGCCCTCGCCGCCGCGGGCCGCGCCCGCGTGGTCTCCCTCAGCTCGGTCGCCCACCTGCGCAGCCCGGTGCACTTCGACGACGTCCACTTCCGCGACCGCCCCTACGACGCCGGCCTCGCGTACGCCCAGTCCAAGACCGCCAACGTCCTCTTCGCGGTGGAGGCCGGCCGGCGCTGGGCCGCCGACGGCGTGACCGTCAACGCCGTCCACCCCGGGGCGGTGCTGGGCACCAACCTGTCCCGGCACCTCACCCGCGAGGCGCTGGACGCCGCCGCGTCCGGTGGCCGCACCTTCAAGACCCCGCAACAGGGGGCCGCCACCGTCGTGTACGTCGCCACCGCGCCCGGGCTGGAGCGCGTGGCGGGACGCTACTTCGAGGACTGCGCCGAGGCCCACCGCCACATCCCCGGGACCTCCGGCGGCGTGGCCGACCACGCGCTGGACCCGGACGCGGCCGCGCTGCTGTGGCGGATGTCGCTGGACTGCCTCGCGGCGGACGTGCGCGGCTGACCGCCACCGGCGGGGGCGGGGACGGTCAGTGCGGGAAGGTCCGCGGCGGCCGTTGGCGCGGCAGTTCGTCGCGGAACTCCTCGACGATCGAGCTGATCTGACGGGTGAGCTGCGTCCGTTCCAGCCGGTCGAGATAGAGGTTGCGGGCGGCCAGTCCCACCGCGTCCACGCAGAAGTACATCGCCATCAGCGGGTTGACGAACAGCTCGCTGTGCCTGGTGCGTTCCGTGAACCGCACGTCGCCGAAGTCGCCGCGCACCGCGGCCGCGACCGAGCCGTGGACGATGCTCGGGTGCTCCGGGGTCGCCTCCTGGGCGTGCGCGACCGCGTCGAGGTAGAGCCGGCCCTCGCGGCTGTCGCGCGACAGCGAGAACGCGCCGAGGTACGCCCCGTCCCGCTCCAGGGCGGCCAGGTTCTCCAGCACCAGGGAGTGGTTCACCCCGTGGTACGCGTCCACGCCGAAACCGAGGCAGGCCACCAGGCGCTGCGGTACGCCAGTGAGCCCGCCGACCGCGGCGAGGCTCGCCATGTCCTCCTCGGGAGTGCCGAGTCCGCTCTCGTCGCCGCGCATGAGGATGTCGGTGCCGCCGTCGACCAGCACGATCGCGTCGACCCCGCCCAGGTGGCCGATCAGCGCCCGGTACGCGGCCCGCAGGGGTGCGACGCCCGTACGGCACAGCGCGTACACGGTCGAGGGCAGACCCTGCGACTCCAGCCAGCGGGCGAGGGTCCGTTCGGGGAAGTAGTCGCCGCGGGCCGCCGTCGAGGGGCGCACGGCGGCGACGTCGTGGTCCAGCCACACGTCGGGGTCCAGGCCGTACAGGTCGGCGAAGGAGAGGTTGGCGAGGTGGACCTCCTTGCCGGCCTCGCGCAGCGCCAGCGCGATCGGCAGCCCGGCGTACACGTCGAAGCCGCCGCCGGCCCCGGCGACGAGGATCCGCCGCGCTTCGCGCAGCCGGGTGAACAGGGCGGGTTCGAGGAGGGAGAACACCGGGGGACGGTAGCAGCGGGCGGTGCGTCGGGGCAGCGGATTTCCGCGCCCGCGGCGGGCGTTCGCCCGGTCCCGGTGGGGTGTCGGTGACGCGGCCTAGACTCGGCCGGATGGTGACGGAGACGGATATCGCACTCGCCGACGGGCGGACGCTGCACGTGTACGACACCGGGCCGGGCGGCCGGGAGGACGGTGCCGGAACGGCCGTCCTGTGGCACCACGGCACGCCCAACATCGGCACGCCACCGGAGCCGCTCTTCGCGGCCGCCGCCGAGCGCGGCCTCCGCTGGGTGGGCTACGACCGCCCCGGGTACGGCGGTTCGACGCCCCGTCCGGGCCGGGACATCGCCTCGGCGGCCGGGGACGCGGCGGCCGTGGCCGACGCGCTGGGCATCGGCCGCTTCGCGGTCATGGGCCACTCGGGCGGCGGCCCGCACGCGCTGGCCTGCGCCGCCCTGCTGCCGGACCGGGTCCTGGCGGTGGTCTGCGGGGCCGGCCTGGCGCCGTTCGGCGCGGAGGGGCTCGACTGGTTCGCCGGGATGGGGCCCTCCGGCGCGGCGGAGCTCGGTGCCGCGGTCCGGGGGCGGGCGGCGCTCGAAGCGCGGCTGGCCTCCGACGACTTCGACCCCGAGCTCTTCACCCCCGAGGACCACGCCGCGCTGGCGGGCGCGTGGGCGTGGCTCGGCGACGTCGCGGGCAAGGCGCTCGAGGGCGGTCCGGGCGGCATGGTCGACGACGACCTCGCCTATGTGGCGCCCTGGGGCTTCGACCCGGCCGGCATCACCGCGCCCGTCCTGGTCCTGCACGGCGGGGCGGACCGCATCGTGCCCGCCGCGCACGGTGCGTGGCTGTCCCGGCGGTGCCCGGACGCGGAGCTGTGGTCGCCTCCCGGCGCCGGGCACATCTCGGTCCTCGCCTCGGCGACGGACGCGCTGGACTGGCTCGCCCGGCGGGCCGCCGGGCGGGGCTGAGCGCGCGCCGGCGTCGTCCACAGGCTGTGGACGACGCCGGGCGAGGCGGGGGAGCGCGGGGCGCGGGCGACGACGGCGACCGGCACGTCGCTCGTCGCGTCGCCGCGACGAGCGCGCGCCAGGACGGCACCGCGGCGGGTCAGCACCGCGGGTGAGCGCCGCCGTGTCCGGCCGCTCGGTACGCATGAAAAGCCCCCGAGGGCGGCTTGCCGGTGGAATGCGTGACGGCCCGGCGGGGCCGGTTCGGCCGCCGCGGAAATCCCGTGTGCTTCCCCGGCTCGCAAGGGAGTTGACCGCGCCAGGACAACCATCTGCCGTATTCGGATGTCTGAACGGTTGCCCCGGGCCGGCCGCGGGGTGGACCCAAACCCACACAGGCGACGACCGGGCGCACCGCGGGGGGCGGCGCCCCGGGCGTGGACGGAGGACCCGTACGACCGTGGACAGGCACGACGGCAGCGACATCGACCCCGCGGACCAGTGGGTCCTCGACCCCGAGACCGGTGACTACCGGCTGCGGCTGGACTCCGACACCCCTCCGGCCCCCACGGTGCCCCGGCAGGGCGGCCGGCGTGCGCGCCGCGAGGAGCGGCGGCCCGACCCGGCACCGGGCGACCGCCGCCGCGCCGGGGCCCCGGCGTCCCGCAAGGCGAAGCGGTCCACGAAGCGGAAGGCCCTGATGTGGACCGCGGGCACGCTCGGATTCGTGCTGCTCGCGGGCAGCACCGGCGCCTACTTCCTCTACCGGCACTTCGACGGCAACATCGCCACCGTCGACGTCGGCACGGCCGGCAGCAAGCAGGTGACCAGCAAGGACGCGGTGAACATCCTGGTCATCGGCACGGACAGCCGGGAGGGCCTGGGCGCGAAGTACGGTGACGCCGGCAGCCCCGGCCACGCCGACACCACGATCCTCTTCCACGTGTCGAAGGACCGGTCGAACGCGACCGCGATGAGCATCCCGCGCGACATGGTCACCGCCATCCCGGACTGCCCGACCAAGCAGAAGGACGGCTCCACCAAGACCATCCCCGGAACACCGGTACAGGGGTCCAAGCCGCGCTTCAACGAGAGCCTCGGCCAGGCGGGCCGCGACCCTGGCTGCACCATGCGGACCGTCACGAAGATCACGGGCATACCCGTCGACCACTTCATGATGGTCGACTTCGAGGCCGTGAAGACCCTGTCCACCGCCGTCGGCGGCGTGCCGGTCTGCCTCAAGCACGCCATCGACGACACGGACGAGCGGGGCCAGGGCTCCCACCTGAAACTGCCCGCGGGGGCGCACCGGGTCCAGGGCGAACAGGCCCTGCAGTTCGTCAGGACCCGCCACTCGCTCAAGAACGGCAGCGACCTGGACCGCATCGCTCTCCAGCAGCAGTTCCTCGGGTCGATGATCCGCGAGATGAAGTCCGGCGACACGCTCACCGACCCCCGCAAGCTCTTCAAGCTGGCGAACGCCGCGACCAAGGCGCTCACCGTTGACACCGGCATCGGCGGCGTCGGGAAGCTCACCGACCTCGCCCGGGACTTGAGCCGGGTCGACCCCAAGCACATCACCTTCACGACGCTGCCCGTCAAGGACAACCCGACCGAGGGCAGGTTCCACGCGACGGTCGTGGTGGACGAGACCAAGGCGCCGGCGGTCTTCTCGGCGATCAAGAAGGACGTCTCGCTGACCGAGGTCAGGAAGAAGAAGTCCGCGGCCGCCGACGCCAGGCTGCGGGGCGCCAAGGCCGACCCGTCGGAGGTCCGGGTGCTCGTCCACAACGGGGGCGGTCCCCAGGGCGCGGCGCAGGCGACCCTGGAGTGGCTGCAGAACACCGAGGGCGTCAGCCACTCCACCAACGGGGGCAACGCCCCCGGGGGGAAGCGGGACCGTACGATCCTGGAGTACGCCCCGGACCAGGCCGACCAGGCCAGGGCGCTGGCCGCCATGATGGACCTGCCCGCCGCCGCCCTCCGTCCCGGCACCGCCGACGCCGAACCGGGCGCCGACATGACGCTCACCCTCGGCCGGGACTTCAGGGGCCCCGGGATTCCGCTCGGCGACCCGGACGAGCCGCCGGCCGACATCCAGAAGGCGCAGGCGGACAAGAAGGAATGCGTCGGCTGAGCCGCCGCGGTCCCGGCAGGCCGCTTCGCCGTGCCGCGCCTACGGTGGAAAGGAGGAAGGGGCGCCCCGCGCGCCCGAGATCGCGACCGCAAGGAGCGCGGCATGTCCCGCAGCGACAACATCTCCGTCCTGGAGGGCTTCGGAACAGCGGTGAACAGCGGCCATCTCGACGAACTCGGCGCATTCGTCGCGGCCGGATCGGTGGACCACGACCCCGCCCCGGGCCAGGGGCCCGGGCCGGAGGGCTACGAGGAGATGTTCGGCGAGATGCGGCGGGCGTTCCCCGATCTGCACGTCGAGGTCGAGCACGTCATGGCCACCGACGACGAGATCGCCTTCGCGTACACCATCACCGGCACGCACCTCGGTGAACTGATGGGCCACGCCCCGACAGGGCGCACCGTCAGCTACCGGGGCATGCAGATCAGCCGGTTCGAGGACGGGAAGATGGTCGAGCGCTGGGGGAGCAGCGACCAGCTCGGCATGCTGCGCCAGCTCGGCCTCACCCCCTGACCGACGCGTCTCGGTCCCGGGTCGCCGGCGGCAGGCGGAGTTCGAACAGCGCCCCGCCCGCCGGGGCCGAGCCCCGCGGCCCCCGTCGCCTCGGGGCCCGATCAGAGCCGCCCGACGTCCACCACGGCCTGCGCGAAGGCCGCGGGCGCCTCCTGCGGCACGTTGTGCCCGATGCCCTGCAGCGTGCGGTGCGCGTACTTCCCGGTGAACTTGGACCGGTAGGCGGAGCCGTCGCCCGGCGGGGTGAACGGATCGACCGCCCCGTCGAGGGTGATCGTGGGCACGGTGATGACGGGCCCGCGGGCGAGCCGCGCCTCGATGTCCGCGTGGCGCGGGTCGCCCTCCGTCAGCCCCAGGCGCCAGCGGTAGTTGCCGATGACGATGGGGACGTAGTCCGGGTTGTCGAAGGCGGTCGCGGTGCGCTCGAACGTGGCGTCGTCGAACCCCCAGGTCGGGGAGTTGAACTTCCACACGAGCCGGGCCAGATCGTCCCGGTAGCGCTCCAGCCCCTTACGGCCCCGCTCCGTTGAGAAGTAGTACTGGTACCACCACGCCCATTCCGACTTCGGCGGCAGCGGCTGCTTGTTCGCCTCGCGGTTGGTGATCAGGTAGCCGGTCACCGAGACGAGCCCCTTGACCCGCTCCGGCCACAGCGCCGCGATGATGTCCGCGGTCCGCGACCCCCAGTCGAAGCCGGCGAGGACCGCCTTCTTGATCCCCAGGGCGTCCATGAGCGCGACGATGTCCAGCGCGAACGCCGCCTGCTGGGGGTCGCGCGGTGTCGAGCGGGACAGGAAGCGCGTCGTCCCGTGGCCCCGCAGATAGGGGACGACGACCCGGTAGCCCTTCGCCGCCAGCAGCGGTGCGACGGCGACATAGCTGTGGATGTCGTACGGCCAGCCGTGGAGCAGGATCACCGCGGGGCCGTCGGCCGGTCCGGCCTCCGCGTAGCCGACGTCCAGGACCCCGGCCTCCACCTGCTTCAGCGGGCCGAACGCCGCCGCGTCGCCGGGCCGTTCCTTGCCGGGCGCCATGGGCGGCGCCGGCTTGTTCTCGTCCGGTCCGGTCGTCGCGCACCCCGTCGCGAGCCCGGCCACTGTGGCCGCGACCGCTCCCGAGCCGACGATCGTGCCGAAGGTCCGCCTGTCGATCATCCGAGGCCTTCCGTGGGATGCGGGCGCGGGCACTGAGATAGGCCATGCCCCGTACGGCACAGCCCGCGTCGCCGGAGGGCCGAATGTCATCCCCATGGCACAGGCCCCGGCGGGCACGGTGAGGGCCGGACGGGTGAAGTCGGGGTCACGGCGCAACCGGCGGGCGCGGCGCGGCAGTCCTGCACGGCGAGTCCGGTCGACACCGTCCGAGATCCGAGAGGAAACACCATGAACCTTCTCGATACTCCGCATCAGTCACCGGGTGGTGTCCCGCTGGGGGCCCATCTGGACGCCGTCGACGCGCGCTGGATCGAGCTCCACGCCGCGCTCATCGCGGCTGGGGTGCCCCCGCTCCCGGGGGACAGCGACGCCGTGCACACCATCGCCCGGCAGCTCGACGACGCCACGGTCGGCGCCGTCGTCGCGTGGATCGACAGCGCCGCCTCCCGCTGACCGCCGTCCCGCACGCCGCACTTTGTGACCGTCGTGTGACGGGAATTGTGGCCTCCGCCACGGCCGGGAACGGGAGGGCCCTGATGGGGTCGCCGGATGCGCTCCCCCGCCCTCCTCCTCCCGGCCGTGCTCGCCGGCACCCTGTTCCTGGCGACGGCCTGCGACGTACCGCACGGGGACGGCCGCCCCTCGTGCGCCTCCTCGGTGGTCCCGGTCGCCCCGGCGTCCGGGGCCGCCGAGGGGGGCGGCGACGTCGAGATCACGGCGGTGGGCGCCCGGCCCGCCCACTGCACCGGCCCCGCCGCGTTCCACGTCGCCTTCCGCGTCACCAATCACTCCGGTGAACCCCTCACGTACACCGTCACCTTCGGGCTGACGACCGGTGCGGGAGAGGCTCTGGCGAACGTGCCGCACACCGTGCCCGCTGTCCCGCCCGGCCGGACCGTGCGGGGCGAGGCCGGCCTCGGCGCACCGCTCGCGCCGCGGTCCGGCGGCGAACGGGTGCGCGTCGTCAAGGTCAGGAGCGTCCCCGCGGACGAGGCGCCGGCCCCGGGAGGCGCCTGCCCGACCTCCGGGCTGCGCCTGACCGCCGACGACGGGGACGCCGCCATGGGGCTGCGCGTGGTGGGACTCCGCCTGGAGAACTGCTCGTCCGGTGTGCGGCGCGTCGAGGGCTATCCGCTGGTCCGGCTCCTCGACGAGGAGCGGAAGCCCGTCACGGACGTCGAGGTGTTCCGCGGCAGCGGCGGCGTCGCCCTCGTGACCGGCTTCGACGACCCGCCCCGCCCGGTCACCCTGGCACCGGGCGAGAGTGCGACGGCCGGCCTGATGTGGCGCAACACCGTCACCGACGGCACACCCGTCGACGCGCCCTACGCGAGGGTGCGGGCGACACCCGGCTCCCCTCCGGTGACGCTGACCCCGGAGTTCGACCTCGGCACCACGGGGAAGCTCGGCGTCAGCGCCTGGAAGGCCGCGCCGGCCCCGTGAACCGCTGAACTCCCCCCGTCCGCACGAAGGCTCCGGGCCGCCCGCCCGGGGCCTTTGTGCTGTCCGGGACCACGCGCTTCCCCCGCATCACGATTGTCACGGTTCTGTCCCGAGGGGCACCGGGGCGGCCGCTCTGTTTGACACGGCTCGCGTCGCCCTCCCATCATCATTCCACTAATCGAGTAACTAAAGGGTGTTGAACCTCGTGGAGTTTCGCATCGACCGGCGCAGCGGGATCGCCGCGTACCAGCAGATCGTGCAGCAGACCAAACAGGCCCTCCGGCTGGGCGTCCTGATGCCGGGGGACCGGCTGCCCACCGCCAAGGAGGTCGCCGAGAGCAGCGCCGTCAATCCGAACACCACGCTCAAGGCGTACCGCGAACTGGAACGCGAGGGTCTGGTCGAGCCGAGGCCCGGCCTCGGCACCTTCATCCGCCGCTCACTGGCCCGCCCCCAGGCGGGCGCCGACTCCCCGCTGCGGGTGGAGCTGGAGGCGTGGATGACCCGGGCCCAGGAGGCGGGCCTGGAACGGGAGGACGTGGCCGCGCTGGTCGCGGCGGTCCTGGAGGAGCGGTACGCCGGTATCCCGGCGGCAGGCGGAACACCGGAAGGTCGGGAGAAGAGGATGACCAGTGCGTGAGACCACGGACCCCATGGACATGGGCGGTCCTTTGGAGGAGTCGGCGATCGAGGCTCATGGGGTGGGGCGGAGGTACCGTCGGGGCTGGGCGCTGCGGGACTGTTCGTTCCGGTTGCCGGCGGGGCGGATCTGCGGGCTGGTGGGTCCCAACGGTGCGGGCAAGACGACGCTGATGTCGATCGCGGCGAATCTGCTGGAGCCGA
This sequence comes from Streptomyces sp. PA03-3a, assembly GCF_033792735.1. Taxonomy (NCBI): domain Bacteria; kingdom Bacillati; phylum Actinomycetota; class Actinomycetes; order Kitasatosporales; family Streptomycetaceae; genus Streptomyces; species Streptomyces sp. PA03-3a. Next base: position 462 of record NZ_JARAVM010000007.1, on the reverse strand, counting down.
CAGAGGGCACCTTGACGGTGTTCGGGGCGGAGCCGCGGTCGGCGGAGGCGGGGCGCCGTACGGCGTTCCTGGCGCAGGAGAAGCCGTTGTTCAAGCGTTTCACGGTGGCCGAGACGCTGCGGCTGGGGCGTGAGCTGAACCCGGGCTGGGACCAGCGGGCCGCCGAGCAGATCGTCCGCGCGGGCAACGTGCCCCTGCACGCGAGGATCGGCACCCTTTCCGGCGGCCAGCGCACCCGGGTCGCCTTCGCGCTGGCCTTCGGCAAGCGGCCCGACCTGCTGCTGCTCGACGAGCCGATGTCCGACCTGGACCCGCTGGTGCGCCACGAGATGATGAGCACCTTGATGGCGGAGGCCGCCGAGCACGGCACCACGGTGCTGATGTCCTCGCACATGCTCAGCGAGTTGGAGAGCGTGTGCGACTTCCTGCTGGTCATCTCCACCGGTGGCCTGCGCATGGCCG
>NZ_JARAVM010000079.1:14609-14934 GCF_033792735.1 Streptomyces sp. PA03-3a | reverse complement strand
CAGGCCCGGGACCGAGGCGGCCCTCGGGATGCCGGTACGTCACCGGGGAGACGTACCGGGGCCGGTGGCGCCGTGCGCGCCTTCCCGGCCGGGAGCGGGCCGGGGAGGCCCTCGGGTCCCTCCCCACTCCCGCCGGCCGGTGGCCGGGGGTGGCCCTCGGGTCCTTCCCACTTCCCGCACCCTGCCGGGCCGGGCCGGGGGTGGCCCTCGGGTCCTTCCCACTTCCCGCACCCTGCCGGGCCGGGCCGGGGTGGCCCTCGGGTCCTGCCGAACCCTGCCCGGGGCCCTACCTACAGAGGGGCCCTCAGAAGTGGGAAGAGTGGGA
>NZ_JARAVM010000079.1:0-14511 GCF_033792735.1 Streptomyces sp. PA03-3a | reverse complement strand
GAAGAGTGGGAAGGCCGCAGGTCAGAGGGGGTAAAAGTCCTTCCCACTTTGGCGGTCCTTCCCACTTTGAAGTGGGAAGGCGGCCCCCGAGGCGACCCGCGGCGGGTGGCCCTCGGGTCCTGCCGAACCCTGCCCGGGGCCCTACCTACAGAGGGGCCCTCAGAAGTGGGAAGAGTGGGAAGAGTGGGAAGGCCGCAGGTCAGAGGGGGTAAAAGTCCTTCCCACTTTGGCGGTCCTTCCCACTTTGAAGTGGGAAGGCGGCCCCCGAGGCGACCCGCGACAGCCCCGCCCGAGGTGGCCCGGGGCTCCCTCGGTGCCGTGGTGGGGCCCCGGGGCGGAAAGTGGGAAGGCCGCAGGTCAGGGCGGCATTCAGTGCTGGCGTGAAGTGGGAAGGCGGGTGCCAGGGGCGGTGTCGACGGCACCCCGAGGCGCCCCTCGGGCCCTGCCCGGCCCAGATATGGGGCTGTAGGGCGACCCAACGCGAGGAAGTGGGAAGGCCGCAGGTCAGAGGCCGATTCCGCGTGCGTATCGGACGCCTTACGTGTGGGGATCTCCGGCACGAAAGTGGGAAGGTCGCAGGTCAGAGGCCCATTCCGCACGGGAATCGCCTGGCGGCCCGGCCCCCGAGGGGCGGAGGCCACGAACAACCGCAGGTCAAGGGCGGATTACGCGGGGGGAAGTAGGCCGATACCTGCGGGGAAGGGGCTGATACGCGGGCGCATGTCGGGGGTGGACCTTCCCCGGGGGAACCGAGGCCCGGTCGGCTCCCGGACCCGGGACCGAGACGGGGCTCCTCCCCGGCCGCGACGGCCGGGAGCTGCTGGCGGCGGCCAGTACGTCAACCGGGAGACGTACAGCCGGACGTGATGACGTACCGGACGACCGCGGCCGGGGAGGGCTTGCGACCGTTCGGGCCCCGGCTGTCGGTGGGGCTCGGGACGATGGGGGCCATGAACCACAGTGACGACACGATGGACACCGAGGGCGCGGCGCGCGTCCACTACGTCGACCCGCGGTGCCGGCTGCTGGCCGAAGCGCGCTGGCGGCTGGAGACGGGGGGCACCCGTCAGCAGTGGCTGGCGCTCGGGAAGGACAACCCCGAGGCGTTGATCCGGGAGGGCCGGGACTGGATCCGGGCGGCGGTCGCGGCTGGCATCATCCCGCCGCCGGAGTAGGCGAGCGTCCGAGCATGGCGCGGCCCCCATCCCTCGGGACGGGGGCCGTTCTCGCGTTGCTGGTCGACCGCGCCTCGGTCCGCGTCTGTTCTGCACCCCTCTCGTGTCCGGGAGTTCGCTGGTTGCTGGCGCGGTGTCCTTCTGCGTATCCGAGTTGGCGAATTTTCGGAAACGGTGCTGCTGGTCTGGCGCGGCCGGTCGAAAACGCGATTACCGGAGTCGGTGAATCTCGGCGGTGATGTACGGGGAGCGGTCGGCCAGGGCGGCCAGGGGCCGGGCGTGGGCCGGGCATGCGTAGGCGTCCACCTCGGTCACGTCCTGGACGAAGCGCACGGCGAACGCGCGGGAGGCCGGGCACCTCTGGCGGTCCTTCGGCTGCGTGGTGTCGAGGACTTCGCAGAGGCCGGGCGGCTGGTTGTACCAGATCATGAGCGACCCACGGACGGAGCCGACGACCTGGCACACGCGGTCGCGGCGCTCTTGCTCCCGGGCCGGGAGGGTCTGCGGGTCCACGGGCAGGATCGTCCCGTCTGCCGGCCGGACGGGGACCGAGGGGACCGGTGCCGGCGGATTGGGGGTGAGGGCCTGCGGGCGGTGGGGAGCTGCTGGCGCGGGCCGGGCGGCGGCGGGTGCGGCCGGGGGCCGGGACTGGCCCGTGAGGGCGGCCAGGATGCCCGCCAGGGGCCCGGCGGCGGCCGGTCGGGGGAACGTGGCGGCCCCGGCCCCGAGGGGCGCTGTGCGGGGCCAGGGGGCGAACGTGGCGGCCGGGCGGTCGTCTTCCTCCCACGGGTCCTCTTCCGGCTCCCACGCGGGCGCAGGGCGGCTCCGAGGTGCCCGGACTGCCGGCGGGAGCTGGCGGCCGGGAGGGACGGCTCCGGTGTTGTCGTGGGTCCGGTGCGGGACGCGCTGCCCGGTCGCACACTCGGGGCACCGGATCGTCATGCGGTCCTTGGCCCGTGACTGCCACTCATGGCCGCAACGGCATTCGATCCACACGGCGGGCCGGGTCGCGACCTGCGCGGCCCGGATAGCGGCTCCGGACATGTCCGAGGACACGGGGCCTTCCCATTCCTGGTCTACGCGGACGTGTCGGGAGGCCCGGCATTCGGGGCAGCGGGTGTTTCCGCCTCGGACCGTGGTCCGGTATGGGTTGGCGCACTTTCGGCAGACGATTTGAACGGGGACGGTTCGCACGATCCCCCCCTCTCTTGCTGGTTGCTGGCGCGGTATCAATTCCGATCATTGCATGTCGGATGGATGAAAAGAATCCGGAAAAGAGAACGGCCCCCGGATCCGAAGTGGATCGGGGGCCGTGCGGGGAGTCGGAATTATCGGCGGGCCGCGCTATCGGGTCGCGGACTTCCACGTGTTGGGGGCCTGTACGTCCTCCCACACTTCGATCGGGCCCTGTTCGTCATGGTGAACATTGCGCAGGACGAGAACGGGCACGGCGGCCCCCTCGGGCACGTCGACTTCGAGCGCGCGTAGTTCGTCACTGCTGGCCAGGCGTGCGCCGTACATCTCCGGTGAGCGGGTGATCTGGCGGCCGGTCCGGTCGGTGTAGGTGTGCTGCCAGAACGGCTCCAAGTGCCCTTCCGTCAGCAGCTCGGGGACGTGGGCCAGGGCGCGCATGTCGATCAGGGACAGGGCAACGGCGGTCGGCCGGCCGTCCTTCCGGAAGACGCGGCGGCGGATGACGATCTCGGTGTGGGGCTCGATGCCGAGGAGACGGCAGATTTCGGGGTCCGCGCAGCTGCGCAGGCCCACCCAGTGATCCCCGATCGTCTCGCCGTGGGCCTTGGGCTCCCCGGTCCGCTCCAACCTCTCCAGTCGGTCAGCCCCGGTGACGACGACGCTCGGTCGGTCGGCAACGACCGTTCCGACGCGCTCGCGCGGGGCCGTGAGCCCTTCCGCCTTGAGCATGTTGTAGGCCCGGGTGACGGTGGCGGTCGCGACGCCGAACCGTTCCGCGGTCGCCCGGACCGGTGGCATGCGGTCCCCGGGGCGCAGGTCCCCGTCAAGGATCGCGCGCCTGTAGTGAGCCGCAATGTCCGTGGCCTGTGTCGGTGACATCCCCGCGCCTCCTGTTCTCTGTGCTAGCTGTGTGCTTGCCGTCTGTGCTATCTGTGTCCTACTCTAGCGGTAGAGCAGCCCGTACAACAGCCGGAGTGAGGCATGGCGCAGGCAACCGGAAGTGAGCCCCAAGGCCGCCCCCTGATGACCCTTCGAGTCAGCCGGGACGGCGGTCGCACCTGGTCGCCCATACAGGAGATCCGGCCGGACGACTCCGGCCTGTCCCCCCAGATGCTGTCCGCCTGGCCCCCCTGCCGGTGCCCCCGTCACAGCAACGGATCGGAGATCAGCCGATGACTGCACCGACCGGAGCCCCCAAGGGCTCCAAGGGGAAGAACGACTCCGCGAAGTTCGGGGCCACGTTCTCCCCCTCGTTCACCATCAACGCGTCCAAGAGCAACAGCACGACGGTCGGCGGCGGGATCCCCGCGCAGGGAGGCCGCGCTCACTCCGAGGCGTCCCTCCCCGCTCCGGAGTTCACCTCCCCGGCGGACGTGCGGAACTACTGCAACGCGCTGCGGGCCCTGATGGTCGGCATCTCGTTCGAGGTGGCCATGGGCGCCGAGATTCTCAAGGGCGTGTTGGCCACGGTCCCGGACCCCGAGGGCCGTATCGGCGGCTCCAAGGCCCGCGCCTGGCGCGTCTCCCGGAAGCTGGCCAAGGCCGCGGACTCCGCGTCCGCCGCCGCGAAGAACGCCGCCGCCTGCTACGCGCAGTTCCAGCAGCAGTACGAGGAAGAGATCAACCGCGTCAAGCACCGTGCCCGGCGCCCCCAGGGCCCGCGCATGGACTGGGCCCGGCAGTAGAGGGGGGCGGGGTCATGGCTGAGAAGGACATCGAGCGTCAGCACGAGGAACAGCTCAAGGGCGAGTCCGCGCTCGCGGGGGTCGGCAAGTACCTGTTGCACAGGGCCAAACCGCACCTTCCCCCGTGGCTCGGAGTCGTGGGCGTGGGAGTCGCCGGAGAGGGCGCCCACCTGATGTGGGCTGACTCGCCGTGGGGCGCGGCCGGCCTGACCCTGGCATCGGTCGCGTTGACCGGCGCGACCTGGTGGGCGGGCCGGAGCACAAGCGCACAGCGTCGGCTGCACTCCGCGATCACGGTTGCGGCCGGGTCGGTGTGGGTCACCGCCGCCGCGCTCTCCGGCCCGATCTCCCACCCGGTGATCGACCTGTACGCGATGGGCGGCCCGGTCCTGGCCCTGTCGTGGAACGTGCGCATGGTCATGCGGCGCAACACGGACCCGGTCGGGGAGTCCTCGGACAAGGGCCTGTTGGAGAAGGTCGGTCTCGCCCGTACGAAGCTGGGCCCGGCCAAGGTGGAGCCGAACAAGGTCACCGTGCCCTACGCGCTCCCGGCCGGGGAGGCGACCAACGACGACGTGTCCAAGGCCCTGCCCCGGATCGCGTCCGCGCTGGACGTGCCGACCACGGCCGTCCGCTACCGGCCCGACCCGGACTCGGCCCGTAAGGGTGAGATCGTCGTCGTCCCCAACGACATGCTGCGGGAAGTGATCTGGTACCCGGGCCCCTCGGCTCCGGGCGGCTCGATCGCGGAACCCCTCGTGATCGGGGTGTACGACGACGGCCGGGAGCTGGCGCTCACGCTCCCGCAGGCAATCCACCTGCTGGTCATGGGCGTCACCGGCTCGGGGAAGACCGAGGCGGCGCTCGATGTGCTGGTGGAAGTCCTGACCCGCCGCGATGTCATCACGTGGCTGTCGGACCCGAAGCGCGGCCAGGACCTCGGGGAAGCGTTCGGGGCGTGCGACTGGGTGGTCACCACGCAGGACGGCGCGGCCGTGATGATCGAGGCGACCAAGGCAGTCATCCCGGCCCGGCAACTGTGGCTCGGTTCGCACGGCTACCGGTCGTGGGAGCCTGCCGCCGCCGGCCGCCAGGACGACCCGCAGCACACCTGCCGGGAGGACGGCACGGCGTGCGGGTGCCCCGGCATGCCGTACATGGTCGCGTGGTTCGAGGAAGCGGCGAACACGCTGCGGGCCGTCGACGACGACGCGTTCACCGGCATCGCGCAGGAAGCCCGGTCGGCCGGAGTCTCCCTGGTCGTCTCGATGCAGCGCGCTTCCGGCTACCAGATCAGCACCGACACCCGCGCGTCCCTCCCGTCCGCCCTGTGCATGGGCGTGGATGAGCGCGACGCAGGGTTCGCCCTCCCGTCCGAAGTCCTGGACGCGGGCGCCAACCCCGGGGCGTGGGGCAACAAGCGGCCCGGCTACTGCTACCTGGTCGCGGCCGGAGTCTCCGAGGAACTGTGGTCCACCCCCTCCCGGACCTTCCGGAACAACCCCGTCGCACTGGAGTGGGCGACCCGGGAGTTCGCGCCCGTCCGCATGGGCGTGGACGACGTGACCGCCAACGCCGCGGCGAGCATCGCCGGACGGCTCTACACCGACCGCCAGGGCCCGACCCCGGCCGCGACCGAGGGCGGCCCGCAGACGGCGGCCGGGACGGACGACGACGACATGACCACCGGTGAGCCCCTGGTAGATCCCGAGGACGAAGGGATCAACCCCGAGACGGAACTCCCCGAGGCGACCGACGCGCAGATGTTCGGGGCCCCGGCCGGGACCGTCCCCGAGGACCCGCGGGCGGCCATGGAGGAGATCCTCCGGCACTTCGAGGCGGCGGGCCGGATGGTCGTCCAGACCAAGGACTTCATGGACTACTGCGACCAGATCGGCCGGTCCCGTCCGTGGGTCGCCGGAGAGCTGGGCCGCCTCGGTCGGGAGGGCCGCCTCGTTCCGGCCGCCGGCCACAAATACCGCATCGTCCCGGCCCTGACATCTGCCTGACTGTCTGACGGCCTGACACCAAATCCCCAGGTAGACGCGCTGTCAGAGCGGATGACACCCCGCTCTGACAGCGCCTGACACCGGGCCCTGACACCGGGCCCTGACACCCATAGAGAGGAACCCATGAGCAGCAACGAGTATCGCGCCCCGGGCAGTGAGATCACGCCGGACGACCTGGCCCGCTTCCTGATCCCGGACACCCCGGCCGGACTGGTCACCCCCTCGGAGACGACCGAGGCGGCCCCCGAGCGGCCGGCCATCCCGTCCACGGCCGACCTGATCGCGGCGTGGCAGCAGCAGCAGAACACCGCCGCCCTGATCCCGCAGTCGGCCGCCCTGGCCGTGGTGGACACCGCCCCGATCGTCCCCCGGTGGGTCTGGCGAGCGTCGGCCGTGACCGCCGCCGTGTCGGCCATGGCCGGACTGGTCGGGTTCGTCGTGTGGGGCGTGTCGCTGGCCCTGGCCGCCGCCGTGTCGGCCCTGGCCGCCGCCGCCCCGTACCTGGTGGGGGGCGTGATTCTCGCGGGCGCTCTGGTCCTTCTGTGCCGTAAGCGCACGGGACCTGACACGCTCTCCGTGTCGGTCGTCCAGAGCGTCAGTGTCATCCAGAACAAGAGGAAGTAGGTCCCCGATGCCGCACATCTCCCGCACAAAGGCCGCAACGCTGGGCCTGCTGGTCCCGGCCGCCCTGGCCCTCGGGATGTCTGCCGACACCTCGTTCCGCTTCCTCGGGGCCGCCCTGGACATCACCAACGACACCGAGCGGGCGCTCCTCTGCGGAGTCGCGGAAGCCGCGATCATCGCCCTGACCATCTACGCATGGGCCACCAAGACCAAGGGGCCCGCCTACCTCGCGTATGCCGCCGTTCTCGTCCAGGCGATCCCCGCGTTCCAGGTCTCCGGCGGGATCGGCGGCCCGGTCCGGGTCGTCCTCGGTCCCATCCTGCTGGCCGTGATGCTCCACTTCCTGCTGGGTCTGGAACTGCGGATGTCCGGGGAGAAGTCGGACGGCATCCTGGCCGCCGCCCTGCGGGAGCTGCGCGAGCGCGTGACCGCCTCCCTCGGGATCGGCCGGCGGGGAGTCGACTCCGCGGCCATCGCGCGCAGCCGCGCAGCCGACCGCGCCGTGGACCTGGCCGACCGCGTGGAGTCGGCCAAGGGCGGCAGCCGGAAGCGCACCCGCCTGGCCGCCAAGCTGGCCGCCGCCATTGACGCGGCGCGACACGGACTTGACGCGGCCGACGCGGACGCAGCCGAGGCGGCCATCGTGTCGCGGGTCGTCCGCCGGAAGTCTGTCGCGGGTCTCGCGACCATCGCGACGCGTCACGACTGGGCCGCGACACTGACCGGACCGCGACGCGACACCGCCCGCGACACCGAGCACGACACCGCGACAACCCCCGTCGTGGCCGACCGCGACAGCAGCCGCGACACGGACCGCGACACCGCGACAGCCCCGGCCGTGGCCGACCGCGACACCGAGGCGGCCCCCGCCGTTGTCGCTCCGACCCCCGCCTCCCCGGCGGTGGTGGACCTGGCGTCCAAGCGTCACGCCGCGACGTCGCGCCCGCAGGCCGCAGACCTGGCCGAAGACCTGGCCCCTGTCGCGGGCGACACGATCGCGACCGTGAGCCCCGATGCGGTCCCGTCCGTGGCGCAGATCGTCCGGGAGGCCATGACCGCCGGAGTGACCGACCGCGACGTGATCGTGTCGCGCGTCCAGCAGTACCGGCCCGGCACCCCCCGCGCGACTGTCGCGCGAGCGATGCAGCGTCACGACAGCAAGCGGCCCGCGGTCGCTGCCGGTCAGTACCTCTGACCCGCGACACCGCGACAACCCCTGTCGCGATCCGTTGTCGCGAACACCGCGACACCGCGACAGGGGCGGCGGGACACGACACCGCGACACCCCTAGGGGGACCGATGGACGCTCAGCCGAACGACCACGCGATAGCGATCGTGCGCGACTGCTACACCACCGGCCAACCGCAGCGGATGGCCGTGGAACTCACCGGGTGCTCACCCTCGTGGGTCGCAGCTCAGTACCGGCGGCTCAAGGCGAGCGGGATCTCCCGCATGCCGGGCCAGATGGAACTGTTCGACCCCTCCCCGGCCACCCCTTGAATTCAACTGATCCCCCGGCATAGTCGGAAGTGAGCTGCCGACGAAACGGCAGCTCACGTCGTAGGCCGGGCCCACAGAACGGAACACAGAGCAGATGAGCAACGGAACTCAGATCACGATCGTGGGCAACGTCACCGACGACCCCGAGCTGAGGTTCACCCCGTCCGGGGCCCCGGTCGCGAAGTTCAGCGTCGCGGTGAACCGCAGGACGTTCGACCGCCAGGCCAACGAGTGGAAGGAGTCCGGCACGGACTTCCACCGGGTCACCGCCTGGCGGGCCCTGGCCGAGAACGTGGCCGAGACGCTGCAGAAGGGCATGCGGGTCGTCGTCGTCGGGGACCTGCGGTCGCGGTCGTGGAAGGACGACAAGACCGGGGAGAACCGGACCGGGTGGGAGCTGGAGGCGGCGGCGGTCGGCCCCGATCTCTCGTTCGCCACGGCGACCGTGACGAAGGTGGCCAAGTCGTCGCCTGGCGCGGCCCCGGGAGACGACGCGTGGGCGTCCGCCTCCCGCACCCGCCCGCCGGCCCCGGCCGGAGTCGCGGCCGGCGGCCAGGGCGGTGGGGAGTGGAGCCAGGCCCCCGCGGGTGAGCCCCCGTTCTGATACGTAGCGGTATCGGGGGGTGTCCGTCGTATGGTCACCCCGCGCGCGCGACAGGCGGCCCGGCACCCGAGAGGGAAAGCCGGGCCGCCTTCCGTACCCGGAACCGTCCCTCGGTCCCGGCCGGGAAGGTGCGGGCCCTCCCGAGGGGGCCAGTACGTCAACTGGAAGACGTACACCGCGAACCGATGACGTACAGCACGACCGAGGCCGGAGAAGACACGCCAGCGAATCCCCCGATCAGGTAGTGGCGCAACGTGACTGACGGGGCATAGGATTCGGGGACGATTCATGAAAGGAGATGCGACGTGACTGCTACCGCGATCGAGGCGACCGCGCGGGGCACCGTTGCTCCCCCGGTTCCCGAGGGCTGGCGGGTGACCCCGGAAGGCACTGTGCGTGTCTCGGACGTTGCCCGGACGACGGGTGACTACGAGTCCATGAACTACACCGTGCGCAGGTGTGGTGTCCCGGTCGTTGACCAGGGAGGCCAGGGCCGGAGCCGCTACATCCCGGTGTCCGAGGCGCTCCTCCTGGTGGCCGCCGCCGCCCTGGCCGTTGCGGCCGGCGTGGCCCTGGCCCAGATGTACCGGGCCATCAAGACGACCGGCGCGACCGTGAACGCGGACTCTCTGACGATCCCGCTTCAGGTCAGGGGCTGACCCGTGACGACGACCGAGACGACCCCGGGAAGGGAGGGCGACCCGATGGACTGGCTCCACACCATGACCGATGAAGACGCCCGCATCCTGTGGGTCTTCGGCGGCTACGGCGACCACGACGACTTCCCCGGGGCCCGGGTCGCAGTCGTCCGAATGGTCCGCGGTGTGGCCCCGACCGCCCGGCGGGCCCTGGCCCGGCACTTCGCTTCGCTCTCCCCCCGGGAGGCGGTGGCCGCCCTGGCCGCTCTCCTCCGGGCCCTGGCCGTTCGGCCGGCGGGTGTCCCCCTGCCGATCGCGGCCCCTCTGGCCATGTCCCCTCAGAGGAGGTGCCACCGGCTCACCCCGGCCCGCGCTCCGTGACCGTCTCACCCCGCCCGAACGGCGGGGGTCACGACCGCAGGCACCCACCCCAGAAATGCCGAAAGCCCCGGGGTCTCACTCCCGAGGCCTTGGCATCGATTCCGATGCGAGGAACCAAGTGCATTCCAAGAGTACCCAGGCAGACGCCCTGCGCACCACAGACCCTTATGTGATCCCGGTCGGCGGCTCCGGCCGGGTGACCGTTGTTGAGGACGAGACGACCGCTTACCTGATCTGCCAGACCGTGCGCGGTCGCGGCGGGTGGGGCGTCCACTCGGCTGACGGAGAGCTGATCACCTCGGGATGGCCGACCCTGACCCGGGCCCGGGCCTACGCGGACCGGCTGCTGTCCAGGGCGGCGGCGGCCCGATGACCGAGACGACACCGCAGACCGGCCCGAGGACCCCCCGCCCGCGCGGGGAGCGGACCCTCCGAGTGGTCACCGGCTCCGATGGAGTCCGGGAAGAGATCACCACCGAGCGCATCGCGGACCGGTACGAGGCAGACGAACACGGGCACTACCGGGTCACCCGCTCCTACGGCGAGAACTCAGCCGGGGAGCGGGTCCTGCGGGTGTCCCGGAAAGAGATCCTGAGCGCGCGCGCGGAGATCACCGCTGCGTATGCGGACGACACCGGGGAGCCGTACCCGATCGCGGCCACCGAGACGACCGACCGGGCCCGGCCCGTGGTCACCTACTACGACCTGCGGGTGTCCCGGGAGGACGCGGGCCAGGTCGTGCTCGACACCGTGTCGGCCGAGGACTTCGAGAAGCTGGCGTGGTTGGACCGCCAGGAACTGTCCGAGATCCCGCAGGTTCTCGCATCCACCGGGCAGACGGCCCGGGGAGACATCCTGGCGTCCATCCGCCTCGGGTCCGACCGGTACCCGACGATCCCCGCGTACTCCCGTCTGGGCTGGCACTGCCGGGACGGCCGTTGGCTGTACGTCCACGGCGGCGGGGCGTGGACGACTGACGGCGCGTTGGACGTGCCGGTCTACGGCAACGGGCTCGGCATCTTCACCATGGCGCCCCCGCCCGAGGACGACACGGCCGGCCGCCGCGCGTTCGAGGCCCTGTGGCAGTTGTTCGGCATGACCCCGGACAAGTTTGCAGCCGTCGAGATCGGGGCCGTCTTCCGCGCGGCTATGGGCCGCCCCTCGGGGAGCTGCACGTACGTCGCGGTGAACCGGTCCGGGAAGTCCGGCCACATGGCCTTCCTGTCGCAGTGCTGGGCCCCCTCGGTCCGCTGGAACACGCTTCCCTTCAACGCAGGCAAGGCGTTCGCCACCCCGGCCTATGTCGAGTACGTCCACCACACGTTCGGGGACATGTTCGTCGGGTGGGACGACATGGCGCCCACCGGCTCCGCACGGGAGCGCGCGGACTACTTCGACCTGTTCGCCCGGTCCCTGTTCAACGGTGCGTCCAAGGGCCGTATGGGCATCAAGGACAACAAGATCGTGGCCCGTGACCGGCTCCGGCCCCGCGCGTTCGGCGGACTGTCGGCCGAGGACGTGACCGCGGTGGAGTCGGCACAGAACCGCACGCACCTGTTGCAGCTCTCCCGGGGGGAGTTCGACGCGCAGGCATTCGCGGCGGCCGACGCGGACGGCGGCCCCTCGGACCGGTCCGCGCTGCTGTCCGCGTTCGTCATCTGGTGGGCGGCCAAGATGCCCGCCCACGCCTACGTCTCGGGGCTTGAACACCGCTTCGCGGCCGACCTGGCCGCCGCGACCGAGGCGCCCGGCCGCTACGTGGAGTCGTCGGCCGACAAGGCGGCCGGCCTGTGGTGCGGACTTGAGTTCGCGCTCTCTCGCGGGTGGGTCACCGAGGACCGGGCCCGGGAGCTGTGGGAGCGAGGCTGGGCCGGTCTGTGCGAGTCCCTGCGCGCGCAGGTCGATGCGGGCGTGGGCCAGTCGATGGCGGACCGTATCCGCGATGCGCTGCTGGACGGCCTGGCGGTCGGTGCCGTTCACGTCGTGGATGTGCAAGGCGGCATGCCGAAGCACGGGCAGGCCCTCGGGTGGCGCGGGGAGTACCCGCAGGGCAGCGGGATCGGCTGGACGGACGGGAACCGGCTGTACCTCCTCCCGTCCGCCGCCGCCCCGTTCGTGATCCAGCACTCGGCAGAGTCGGGAGCGCCCATCGAGATCACGGCCCGCGCGATGGGGGAGGCCCTGGAAACGGCCGGATACATCACCGGGGAGGACGAGAACCGGGCCGGACGGACCACCCACCGGCACACCGCTTCCCAGTGGATTCCCGTCGCGCGGTCCGCGAAGAAGGTGTGGTCCATGCCCATGCCGGTCGAGACGGACGGCCCGGCCGGCGGCGGCCAGGCCGGACCCGAGACGCCCCCGGCCCCCGGGGCTCCCGGCGGCGGCCAGGGCGGCTCCGGCACCTGCCAGGCCTGCGGGGAGCCGCTTCCGTTCGATGACGGCTCCGGCTATCACGCGAACTGCGACCCTGCCCCGGCCCCGTGGCCCGCAGGGACGATCGGAGCCGAGGTGGCGGCCCTTCCCCTCCCGGCCCCCGAGAGGGAGCCGGAGGCGGCCCTCCCGGCCCCTTCCCGGCCGCAGGCGGCCCCTACGGCCCCTGTCCCGGCCCCGGCCGCCCCCGAGGCTCCCGCCGCCGCTCCGGCCGCTCCGGCGCCCCGGAAGGCCCCGCAGAGTGAGCCGCAGGTCTGCGTGAGCATCGCGGACCGCGTGGCCGCCGCGCTGGAAAAGGCCGGCGGGGACGTGGACAAGGCGACCGCCGCCCTGATCAAGTCCGCGATCCCGGACGGGATGGAGCTGCTGGAGTCCACGCGGGTCTCCGCCCGCTACGACTTCACCGCCCACCCGCCCGAGCCGGAGATCCTGCGCAAGCCGTCCAAGAACGACGCGAACGAGGTGTGGGAGGCCCGTCCGAAGTGGACGAACTCCAACACCCCGGACGGCACCGAGGTGCAGCTCCTGGACGTGAACGCCGCGTACCTGTCCGCGCTGAACACTCACCTCCCGATCGGTGCGTTGCAGCACGCAGAGGGCGGGGAGTTCGACCGCCGCCGCTCCGGCCTGTACCGGATCACTCCGCCGGAGTGGACCCACACCGACCTGCCCAACCCCCTCGGGGCCCGGGAGCTGTCCGGGGATCTGTGGGTGACCCGGCCGACCCTGCAACTCCTGGTCGACGCGTCCTCGGAGAAGTACGGGCGGCTCTGTGAGCCCCCGGTCGTCCATGAGTCGTGGACCTCGGGCAGCTCGGAGAGCATCCTCCGGGCCTTCCGGCTCATCCTGCGCGACGCCCGCGCGGCGGCCATCGCGGACGGGGACGAGGTGACCCTCGCCTACGTCAAGGCCATGTATTCCAAGTTCATTTCTACGTCCGCCAAGGCATCCAAGTTCAATCACCTCATTGAGCGCACGGACTGGTCACAGATCATCCGGGCGCAGGCTCACGGGAATCTGTGGCGTCGCGCATTCAAGGCGCACACGGCGGGGCTCGCCGTTCACCGGATCACCGGCACCGACGAATTGCACGTCGGCGGTGACTGGCGCGCGGTATTCGCTGAGGGTCGGGGACTGACCGAGATGAAGACGAAGGGTGCCTATGTCGTCGGCGCCCCGGTCGCGGAAATGGGGGAGTGACGCATGTCCAGGGGATACAGGATTACCGGCGGTGAGGGCGCCCGTGGAAAGCGGGGCGGCCACGCCATTTCGGAGCGGCTGGACGAACTGGCCGGAGGCATCAAGTCGGACGCGTCCAGCGAACGGGGATTGGAAGCACGGTTGAAGTACCTGACCAACTCCCCCGCCGGATACCAGGCAATGGAGCGGGCCGGAGTCAGCGTCACCGCGCGCACGCTTATCGCGTGGCTGTCCGGCGACCGCGACCCGAGCAAGGCCAACGCTGGCCGCATCGACGCGGCATACCGCGACATGCGGCGGCGGAACATCGCCAAGACAATGAAAAAGCGGCTGTCCAACGACGGGCGCGGAACGCGCGTGGAAGTCCACCCCGTTGACCAATCCCGGGTCCCGGACCACAAGCAACGGGACCTGAACGTGCGGCGGATCAAAATCCGCCCCGCGCAATGGGATCAGCTCGTGGACGCGTGGGCCGCCGGAGACATCGCCAGCATGGACGACATCTGGGACGGGATCGCAGAGGACACCATCGGTTCCGACTGGGGGGCGTACACCACGGTCGGCGCCATCGGATTCGGCGCGTAGCAGCAACTCACCGCGGGGCCCCGTCGACTGCCGGCGGGGCCCCGCGGCTCATCACCCGAGGGGGACAGAGTGAGCTTCATCGAGGAGTACGGCCTGGTCCCGTACAAGCCCTGGCAGCTCTCCCGGTACGTCCGGGAGGGCGCGTGCGAACTGTGCGGGGACACCTCGGACGACGTGGCCCGGAAGTACGCAGAGGGCGGCTACCAAGGGGCCGCGTCCTCGGTCCAACTGAACTTCGACCACTGCCACGATCACGGCTGGATCCGGGGCCGACTCTGCACCCGATGCAACAACGACATCGGCACCGCGTTCCGCGTCGGCTGGATCCACCGGAGCCCGAGGAAGGCCGAGTTCGTCGCCCACCTCGGGAAGTGCCCTGACTGCCCCGCTCCCGGCCGGGAAGGCGCGCACGGCGCCACCGGCCCCGGTACGTCTCCCCGGTGACGTACCGGCATCCCGAGGGCCGCCTCGGTCCCGGGCCTG
>NZ_JARAVM010000078.1:0-15385 GCF_033792735.1 Streptomyces sp. PA03-3a | reverse complement strand
TCCCGGCCCCGCGCCGCCGACGCACCCGGTCCGCCGGCACGGGCACCGCCACCGGCGCCGCCGAGGCGCCGGCCGCTTCCGGGGCCGCGGCCCCGGAACCCGCACCCGCCGAGGGCGAGGGCGCGGCCAAGACCGTCCGCCGCCGTCGCCGCACGCGGGCGGCCAAGCCGGCCGACGAGGCCACCGGCTGAGGCCGCACCCGTACCGCCGACGGCCGGGCGCCCCTGACGGGGGTGCCCGGCCGTCGGCGTTCCGTCCGCGCGGCGCCCGGGGTTGGGGAGCGCGTCGTGTGGGCGCAACCCGGCCCGGCTAGCCTCGCCCCATGAGCCGACCGCCCTTCCTGACGCTGCCCGAGAACGCCACCGCGTACCCCCTGGAGACGGCCCGCGGCGTCTTCGCCGTGCTGGACGCCGTACCGCCGGCCGGTACGCCGCGGCGCGGCACCGCGCTGCTGGTGCCCGGGTTCACCGGCAGCAAGGAGGACTTCCTCGCGCTGCTTGAGCCGCTCGCGGCCGCCGGCTACCGCACGGTCGCCGTGGACGGCCGGGGCCAGCACCAGTCGCCCGGCCCGCGGGACGAGGCGGCGTACGCGCAGGAAGAGCTGGCCGCCGACGTGCTCGCGCAGACCGCCGCGCTGGCCACCGCGGACGGCGAGCCGGTGCACCTGCTGGGGCACTCGATGGGCGGCCTGGTCGTCCGCGCCGCCGTCCTGGCCGCGCACGACGAGGGCGTCGCCCTGCCCTGGGCGTCCCTCACCCTCATGAGCTCCGGCCCGGCCGCCATCGAAGCGGCGCAGCAGGCCCGTACGAAGCTGCTGGTGGAGGCCCTGTCGGCGATGGACATGGAGAGCGTGTGGCTCGCGATGCGCGAGCTGGACGCCGAGGACCTCGAGGGCACGGCGAACGCCGCGGGCCCGGTCGAGGAGTTCCTGCACCGCCGCTGGCTGGCCACGGTGCCCGAGCAGCTGATCGTCACCGGCCGGCAGCTGATCGACGAGCCGGACCGGGTGGCGGAGCTCGCGGCGGTTCCGCTGCCGAAGCTGGTGCTCTCGGGCGCGGTGGACTACGCGTGGCCCGTCCCGTGGCTGGACGCGATGGCCGGGCGTCTCGGGGCGCGCCGGGTGGTCGTCGAGGGGGCCGAGCACTCCCCCAACGCCGAGCGGCCGGCCCCCACCGCACGGGCCCTCGCCGACTTCTGGGGCGGCGCCGGTCCAGGGGCCTGAGAGCGCCCGGAGGGGGCCTTGCGGGACCTACAGGCGCGCCTGGAGGTGCTCCCAGAAGCCGTCGCGCAGCACCCGCCGCAGGTCGGCGTGGCCGCGCAGCGAGATGTTGAGCATGCCCTCGGCCTCGACGAGGAGTTCCTGGTCGAAGGCCGGCGGCAGGTACGGGTGGCCGGGCAGCAGCTCGGCCAGGGAGTCGCGGCCGCGGGTCGCCAGCCACTGCGAGGCGACCCGGGCCCCGACGAAGTGCACGTCCTCGCGGCTCGGGATGGGCCCGGTGGGGATCGCCGCGTCGCCGTAGACGGGGGAGGTGCGCCGGGTGATGTACGACTTGCAGAAGTCCAGGTCGAGGGTGCGCAGGCTGTCGACCTCCCACAGCAGGGGGTCGGCCTGGTTGCGGCCGTCGGCGGCCTCGATGCCCCACAGGTGGACGCGGGCCCCGTAGCCCTGGGCGGCCTCGACCGCGGACACCAGGTCCTCGTCGCCACCGATGAGGACGGCGTCGCTGATGGCGCGGTGCCGGGCCAGTGACTCCAGGTCGCTGCGGATCAGGGAGTCGACGCCCTTCTGCTGGCGGCTGGCGTTGAGATTGCCGAGCCGGACCTTGACGTCGGGGAGCTCGGCGATGCGTTCCTGTTCCGCGGTGTGGATGCGGCGGCGGGCCCCGTCGTACCAGTAGACCCGCAGCAGGCGGCTGTCGGCGAAGAGGGTGCGGGCCCGGTCGATGAAGGCCTCGATGATCCCCTCGGCGTCGAGTTCGAAGGCCCTTCGGTCCTCGGTGCCCGCGACGAGGCGACCGGCCGCGGCGTACACGTACCCGGCGTCGACGAACACGGCGTGGGTCGCCGGGGTCGTGGCGACCTCGGCGAGCACCCGCTGCAGGAGCTCGTTCGTGCGCTCGATGCCGGCGGCGATGGCGGAAAGGGCGTCGTCGTTCATAGAGATCACATTGTCCGGCGCTTCCGTCCGCACACACAACCGGAACCAGGACCGCCGGTACCGGTGGCTACCCGCCAGTAGATGCGTGGGAAGAATTTTCTTTAGGACAGGGAAGGTTTTCGCAGGGGCAACTGTTGTTGATACATGAATGACCCCGGCAGGTAACGGCTGCGAAGCAGCCCCGTACTCCAATGGAGGAGTGCCCGGACGCGAAGGGAGAAGCCGTGAACACCATGCGCTTCGAGATCATGCGCCTCAACGACCAGGACGGCCGTGCCGTCGACTGCACGGTCGTGGACGCCGCCTCCGTCGACCAGATCGTCCAGCAGGCCGCCGCAATCGGCCAGCGCATCTACATCCGCCCCGCCCAGTAAGGCTCCGTCACCCCGGCGCGGCCGCACGGCCGTAGGCCATGAACGCGAAGGGCCCCGTACACCACGGTACGGGGCCCTTGTCGCGTCCGGGTTCCGCCGACGGTCCGTCAGCCCTCGCCCCGGATGAAGCCGAAGACCCCGTTGGCGACCTGCTGCACCGCGATCGCCGAGAGCAGCATGCCGGAGAGCCGGGTGACCAGCACCACACCGCCGTCCTTGATCAGACGGATGATCACCAGCGAGTAACGCATCGTCAGCCAGAGCACCACGTGCATCGCGGCGATGGCGATCCACACCGACAGCTGCTGCCCGAGACCGTGGGCGCGCTGCACCGCGAGGATCACGGTGACGATCGCGCCCGGTCCGGCGAGCAGGGGCATACCCAGCGGCACCAGCGCGACGTTGACGTCCTTGGTCTGGGTGGGCTCGTCCGCCTTGCCGGTGAGCAGGTCGAGGGCGATGAGCAGCAGGAGCAGCCCTCCGGCGATCATCAGGGCCGGCACCGAGACGTGCAGGTAGTCGAGGATCTGCTGGCCGCAGATGCCGAAGACGGTGATGACCCCCAGCGCGACGGCGGCGGCCTGCCAGGCCATGCGGCGCTGGACCTTGGCCGCGCGGCCGGAGGTGAGGGCGAGGAAGATCGGGGTGATCCCGGGCGGGTCCATGATCACGAAGAGTGTGACGAAGACCGAGCCGAACAGGGTGAGGGAGAAGAGATCCATGGGCCTAGCGGTGGTGCGGTTACAGGGGCAGGGGGCGGGGTCGGACGTCAGGGGTTCACGGGGTGATGGGCGCCGCGCCGGTGGCCCGGCGGACGATCTCCCGGTAGACCTCGGGGTCGGTGGTGTACTCGCCGAGCCGGACGGTCTTGCGGGTGCCGTGGTAGTCGCTGGACCCGGTGGCCAGCAGTCCCAGCTCCGCGGCGAGGGAGCGCAGGTGGGCGCGGGTGGGCTCGTCGTGGTCCATGTGGTCCACCTCGATGCCGTCCAGCCCGGCCGCCGCCAGCTCGTGGATGACGCTCTCGGGCACGCAGGTGCCGCGCTTGACGGCGGCGGGATGGGCGAAGACCGTCACCCCGCCCGCGTTCCTCACGAGCCGGACCGCCTCGAAGGGGTCGAGTTCGTGCTTCTCGGCGTAGGCGCGGCCGCCCGGCCCGATCCACTCGGGTGTGAACGCCTCGGCGATGCTGTCCACCAGCCCGGCCTCGATCAGCGCCTGGGCGATGTGCGGCCGGCCCACGGCGCCGTCGCCGGCGATCTGGGCCACGCGGTCCCAGGTCACCGGCACACCGTGCTCGCGGAGCCGGGCGACCATGGCCTGCGCGCGGGGCAGCCGGTCGTCGCGTACGAGCTCGCGCTCCCGGTGGAGCTCCGGTTCCTGCGGGTCGAAGAGATAGGCGAGCATGTGCAGGCTCACCCCGTCGATGCGGCAGGAGAGTTCGGCGCCGGTGACCAGGACGGGGGCCGCGGCGCCCGCGGCGCGCAGTTCGGCCAGCGCCTTCTCGGCCTCGGCGTAGCCGCCGACCGTGTCGTGGTCGGTGAGGGCGACGACGTCGAGCCCGGCCGCGCCCGCGGCGCGGACCAGCTCCGCGGGGGTGTCCGTGCCGTCGGAGGCGGTGGAGTGGGCGTGCAGGTCGATTCGCACTCAGGTCACTCCAGGCGCTCGGTGCTCGGACGGATTCAGGGGTTGCGATTACCAGGATAACTGCCTGGCCAACCTCTGAATCTCAGGAGAGCAAGCGAGGGGAGAGCGCCCCGCACGGTACGAGATCGACTTCGGCGCCGGCCTCGCGCAGATCGGTCAGTATCAGCTCGTCGTACATGAGCAGGCCCGACTCCTCCGGCCACACGATCGCCCACAGCCAGAGCCCGAACGACTCCCCCGCGAAGACCGCGCGGTCCGGTGGGGTCCCGTTCACGTGCCACAGGCCGGTCGGCCGCCCGGCCGCGATCACCTTGGCGGCCGGCGGCTTGCCGAGGCACATCGCCGGTCCGGGGTCCGGCCCCGGGATCCCGGCGAACCGCGCTCCGAGCCCGACCCCCAGCTCCTCCGCCACCAGCACCATCTCGCCCTGCCCGCCGAGCGGCCCCGGACCCGAGCACGTCACCGCCGTGGCCCGTCCGCCACTGCGGTCGTCCCCCGCGGACGCGACCCCGGTGAACAGCCAGCCGACGGGCAGCGGCCAGGGCATCCACACCGGGACGCGCGACCGGCTCACGACCACGCCGAGGGCTTCCACACTCGGCGGGACGACAGGCTGCAACGGGTACACGGCGCCGTGCTCGTCGCACTGCCAGGAATCGGCGAAGAGCCCGGGCGCTCGGACCCGGCCACCGCACTTCGGGCAACTGGGTTCGCCCCTCATAACGCCCCACGGTCCTCCGGCGGCGTGCCCGCGTCAAGGACGATCACCCGTCCGGGTTCGGCGCGTGGCGCCGTCGTACGGCACACCTCCCCCACCGGCCACTCCCGGGCCGGCGAGGCGTCCGCCGGGCCCGCCTGAGGAGGTGTCACGGACCCCCGGGGTCCAGTCCGTCAGCCTCAGTCCGTCAGCGCGACCGCCGCGCGCAGGGGGTCACGCAGGTCGGTCCCGGCCTGCAGCCAGCGCTCCTGGAGCGCCCCCGCGCCCCGCACCCGCTTCCAGGCGGCCTCGTTCGCCGTCATCGGCAGCAGCGGGAAGAAGCGGACCGGGTCCATCGGGTCGTCGAGTTCCAGGTCCTCCACGAGACCGCCGGGCTCGGCGACCAGGACGGCGGAGAACGCCGCCCCGGGCCACAGCGGTTCGCCCACGTCCAGCGAGTTCCCCGGCGTGACGACGACGCCCTCGACCTGGGGGCTGGCGGCCAGCACGGCGAGCGGCCGCAGGACCTTGTCGGTGTCGGCGCCGCGCCCGCCGCGCAGGGTGAGCACGAGTTCCGCGCGCGGGCCGCGCACCGGGTCCGCGACGACGGTGACGGGGTCGTTCATCGGCGCGCGCGACATGCCGAGGGTCACGTAGCGCAGCAGTTCACCGTCGCGGAAGCGCAGTACCTCGATCCGCTCGGCGCCCAGGAAGGTGACCGCGGCGCGGGCGTCCGGTTCCCCGAAGGCCATGCGCAGTCGCGTCTCCACCAACCCCAGTACGTCGACCATGGAGTGAGCATAGAGCGCGTATGGAACGTGCAAAGCAGCGGCTTCGCTCCAGGGCCGCCTGATAAGGTGGGCCGTCGGCTACGCCGCTCAAGGCGTGCACATCTTCCCCCAGCGGGGATCGGCCGGAGGAGGTGGGGCTGCAATGGATCCTAGTCGACCGTGCAGTACCGGCAGCTCTTCCGCCCGGCAACCCTCCTGATCCCCAGCGTTCCGTACCCGGTCGTCCGGGCGTGAAACCAGAGAACCACGGAACCGCCGGGGAATCCCGGAAATTTTCGCGAGCGCGATCGCGTGACATCGCCGCGTGCCCGCTCCCGAGACCTGTCCGGGTCACCCTGCCGCCTCCGGAAGAGCTCCCTGAACTGCGCAGTGATCAACGGTGATCACCCCTGCCCTGATCCGCATTTCAGCCCGGCCAGTCCGTGAAGGAGCTTGCCATGTCGATGATCCGCGACCTGCGCGCAGTCGTCCGCCCCGCCCTGCGCAAGAGCAGCACGTCATACGACTACGGCCCGGACCGCTCCCGCACCTCGTCGGCCACACCCAGCTCGGTCGTGGACTGCGCCGTCTACCGGGACGGGCGCCGCGGCAGCGACCACATCTCGCCGCGCGAGGCCCTGGAGAAGGTCTGCGGCGGGGACGAGGGCTTCGTCTGGATCGGCCTGCACGAGCCGTCGGAGCGGGAGTTCGCGGAGATCGCCGAGGTGTTCGGGCTGCACCCGCTGGCGGTGGAGGACGCCGTCCACGCCCACCAGCGCCCCAAGCTGGAGCGTTACGACGACACGCTCTTCATGGTCTTCAAGACCATCCGCTACGTCGAGCACGCCGAACTCACCGCCACCAGCGAGGTGGTGGAGAGCGGCGAGGTGATGGTCTTCACCGGCCGGCACTTCGTGATCACCGTCCGGCACGGCGGCCACGGCTCGCTGCGCGCCCTGCGGCACCGTCTCGAGGACGACCCCGAGCTGCTCGCCAAGGGCCCCTCCGCGGTGCTGCACGCCATCGCCGACCAGGTCGTCGACGACTACCTGGCGGTCAGCGAGGCCGTCCAGGACGACATCGACGAGGTGGAGATCGACGTCTTCTCCGCCCAGGGCAAGTCCCCGCGTGCCACCGACGCCGGGCGCATCTACCAGCTCAAGCGCGAGGTGCTGGAGTTCAAGCGGGCGGTCTCCCCGCTGCTGCGCCCGATGCAGATGCTCAGCGAGCGGCCGATGCGCGTGGTGGACCCGGAGATCCAGAAGTACTTCCGGGACGTCGCGGACCACGTCGCCCGCGTCCACGAGATGGTGGTCGGCTTCGACGACCTGCTCAACTCGATCCTGCAGGCCAACCTCGCCCAGGCGGCCGTCGCGCAGAACGAGGACATGCGCAAGATCACCTCGTGGGCGGCGATCATCGCCGTCCCGACCATGATCTGCGGTGTGTACGGCATGAACTTCGAGCACATGCCGGAACTCCACTGGCGGTACGGCTACCCGATGGTGCTGGTCGCGATCGGCGGGATCTGCCTCGCCATCCACCGCATCCTGCGCCGCAACGGCTGGCTGTAGGACAGGCCTAGCCGGCCTTCCTGCGGTCCGCCAGGATCACCAGGGCCAGTCCGGCGAGAATCACCACGAGCGCCGGGTAGGCCGCCGCGGGCGGGGTCTGGCCCAGCCAGACCGCCGCCACCAGGGCGGCGCCCGGCGTCTCCAGCAGGATCGCGGTGGACGTGGTCGACGCCCCGAGCCCGCGCACCACTCGGTTGAGCAGGCTGTGGCCGAGCAGCTGCGCGGCCACGGTCAGGGCGATGAGCTTGGCCCAGGTGCCGCCGTCGTAAGAGCCGAGCGCCGAGCCGGAGGCCAGGCAGACGGCCAGCAGGGCCACGGCCGTGGTGGAGTAGCAGACATAGGTGTACGCGGTCGTGCTGACGGTCCGTCGCACCTCCGCGCCGAGCAGGACGTAACCCGCCGCCGCGATGCCGCCGCCCAGCGCCAGAGCGTCCCCGGCCAGGGCGCGCGGCGACATCGACAGGTCGACGCCGGTCAGCAGCACCACGCCGGCGACCGCGAGCGCCGAGCCCAGCCATACCATCCGGGGCGGGCGGTGACCGCGCATCAGCAGGAACAGGGTGGTCCACACCGGCGTGGTGGTGCCGAGCGCCGTGGAGGACGCGACCGAGGTCATGGTGAGGCTCGGCAGCCACAGCCCGAAGTGCAGCGCCAGCACCAGACCGGACGCGACCGACAGCCCGAAAGCACGGCGGCCCATCCCCAGCAGCTCCCGCCGGTGCCGCAGCCAGGCGAAGGGGCTCAGCACCCCGACGGCCATGGCGTTCCGCCAGAAGGCGATGGCCAGCGCGGGCGCGGCGGTCGCGGCGATCAGCGGCGCGGACAGGGAGACACCGGCGATGGCGACCGCCAGGAGCGCGAAGTCCAGGGGCGCCTTCCCGTGCGGGGCCGCGCCGGACTCGGCGTCCGCCTTCGGTACGGCGGGCGTGGTTCTGGCGGGCGGCGCGGCGGACACGCGGGGTCTCCTCGGGCGGGGCGGGACGGCGACCCCCTTAGCGTAAGGCCCGTCCTGGCCCTGAGCTCCTGTCGTCTCAGCATGTGTGCGGAACCACGGCGGCGCCCGGCGCGGGCCACGCCATAGGGTGGGTCGCATGACGGACACCGTGACGCAGCCGCAGCTGGACCAGGCCCTGATCGAGGAGGCCGTGAAGAAGTCCGGCCTGCTCTGGGCCGACGGTCAGGCCCTGTGGCACGCCTGGGTCGACGGTGCCGTGGTGGTCGTCGGCGGCGGCCCCGGCGAGCAGCCGCTGCCCGCGCCGGGACTCACCGACGGCGGCACCGCCACGGTCACCGTCCGCAGCAAGGACAAGGGCGGCCGGCTGGTCGTCTTCCCCGTCCGGGTCACCGAACTGCGCCCGGACGGGGATGCGTGGACGGCCGCGGTGGAGGAGCTCAAGGGCAAGCGGCTCAACGCGCCGGACGCCGCGACGATGACCCGACGCTGGGCCCGCGAGTGCCGCGTGCTGCGGCTGGAGCCCGCCGGCGACCTCCTGGAACGCCCCGGCGCGATGCCGGACGGCCGCGGCGCGGCGGCCCCGCTGCCGACGGCCGCGATCACCCGCCGCCCGATCCCGGCGGGCCTGCCGAAGCTGCTGCTGCGGCGCCGCAAGAAGGCCTGAGCGCCGTGGCCTACTGGGTGACGGCCTTGCCGTAGTCGACGACGTCGTCCTCGTCGGGCGCGCGCAGCGTGAAGTCCTTGCCCCAGTCGTCCATGGTCAGCGTGCCGGCGCCACCCGCGCGTTCGTAGCGCAGCGGGTACGGCTTGCCCTCCAGGGACACATCGATCGTGCCGCCGTCGCCGCCGTCCGCGGAGACGGCGATGGTACGGACGCCGCCGACCGTGCGGTGGTCCCCGACGGTGAGCGCGCCGCGCAGCACGAACAGGCCCTCCAGCAGCACCTCCTTGTCGGTGAAGCCGCTGAACTGGTCGTACGCGGGGTCCGCGGCGGGCACCTTGACGTACTTGTTCTTGAGCTTGGCGCCGACCTGGTCGCCGTAGAAGCCGGCGCCCGCCTTGAGGTAGAGGTCGTCGCCCACCCGCAGCAGTTCGAAGGTGCTGCCCTTGGAGGTGACCTCGCCCAGACCGCCGTTGCCGCGCAGCCGCATGTCGAGCGTGTAGGTCAGGCCCCTGCTGACGACGGTGCCCGTCAGCCGTACGGTGTCGGCCACGTCGGCGGCGGTGCGGGCGCGCTTCTCGATGGTCTCGGCCGGCAGCTTGCCGACCCCGTTGGTCCCCGCGTCCGGATCGCCCGCGCACCCTGTCGCTCCGGCGATGAGGAGGGCCGCGCCCACAAGACTCACGAGGACGGACGACCTGCGGCCGAGGATCACGTGTTCTCTTCCTCCTGCGGTGGTGCGCACCCCCTCACACGAGCGGAGCGGCGAAGCGGAGCCGAAGCCACCGCAGCGTACCGCTGGCCGGGTGAACCGCTGTGAACGCCGTGCGAAGCCCCCGTGGAGCATTACCGCGCGCCCTGCCCGCGGGGGCGGCGTTAGCCTGGCGGCATGCCAGCGGGAACCTCCCGGGTCTTCGTCTCGCACCTGTCCGGGGTGCGGGTCTTCGATCCCAACGGCGACCAGGTCGGCCGGGTCCGGGACGTGGTCGTGATGCTGCGCGTCGGGGGCCGGCCGCCGCGTGTGCTGGGACTGGTGGTCGAGGTCGTCAGCCGGCGCCGGATCTTCCTGCCGATCACGCGGGTGACGGGAGTGGAGTCCGGTCAGGTGATCACCACGGGTGTCGTCAACATGCAGCGCTTCGAGCAGCGCCCGACCGAGACCCTGGTCCTCGGCGAATTGCTCGACCGCCGGGTGAGGCTCGTGGAGACCGGCGAGGACGTGACCGTGCTGGACGTGTCCATGGTGCGGCTGGCCGCACGCCGCGACTGGGAGATCGACAAGGCCTTCGTCCGCCGCGGCAAGGGCGGCCCGCTGCGGCGCAGCGGCCTGACGCTGACGGTGGAGTGGTCGGCGGTCACCGGCTTCTCACTGGACGAGCACGCGCAGGGCGCGGAGGCGCTGCTCGCCACCTTCGACCAGTTGCGCGCCGCCGACCTGGCGAACGTCCTGCACCATCTGTCGCCCAAGCGCCGCGCCGAGGTGGCCGCCGCCCTCGACGACGACCGGCTCGCCGACGTCCTGGAGGAGCTGCCCGACGACGACCAGGTGGAGATCCTCGGCAAGCTGAAGGAGGAGCGGGCCGCCGACGTGCTGGAGGCGATGGACCCGGACGACGCCGCCGACCTGCTGGCCGAGCTGCCCGTGGAGGAGCAGGAGCGGCTGCTCGGGCTGATGGAGCCGCACGAGGCGGCCGACATGCGGCGGCTGATGTCGTACGAGGAGCGCACCGCCGGCGGTCTGATGACCACCGAGCCGATCGTGCTGCGCCCCGACGCCACCGTCGCCGACGCCCTGGCGCGGGTCCGCAACCCGGACCTGTCCCCCGCGCTCGCCGCCCAGGTGTACGTCTGCCGGCCGCCGGACGAGACCCCGACCGGCAAGTACCTGGGCACGGTGCACTTCCAGCGGCTGCTGCGCGACCCCCCGTTCACCCTGGTCAGCGCGCTCCTCGACAGCGACCTGCAGCCGCTGGCGCCGGACACCCCGCTGCCGGCGGTCACCAGCTTCCTCGCCACGTACAACATGGTGTCCGTACCGGTCGTCGACGACAGCGGCTCGCTGCTGGGCGCCGTCACCGTCGACGACGTCCTGGACCACCTGCTGCCGGAGGACTGGCGCGAGACGGAGTTGCACGAGGCGGAACTCGACGAGGCGCAACTGAACGAGGCGGACCAGTGAGCGACGAGCGCCCCCGCATCCGCCTCGACCAGCCGCGGGTGCGGCGGATCAGCCTCCTGCCCACCTACGACCCGGAGGCCTTCGGGCGGCTGTCGGAGAAGATCGCCCGCTTCCTGGGGACCGGCCGCTTCATCGTCTGGATGACGGTGGTGATCATCGCGTGGGTGGCGTGGAACGCGCTGGCGCCGCGCCATCTGCGCTGGGACTCGTACCCCTTCATCTTCCTCACCCTGATGCTGTCGCTGCAGGCCTCCTACGCCGCCCCGCTGATCCTGCTGGCGCAGAACCGGCAGGACGACCGCGACCGGGTCAACCTGGAGCAGGACCGCAAGGCGAACGACCGCAGCATCGCCGACACCGAGTACCTGACCCGCGAGGTGGCCGCGCTGCGGCTCGGCCTCGGGGAGGTCGCCACGCGCGACTGGATCCGCTCGGAACTGCAGGAGCTCCTGAAGGACATCGACGAGCGGCAGCGGGCCGAGGCGGAGTGACCGCCAGGGTCCCGGCCAAGGCGGTGTGAACCCGCGCACCGGGGGTCCTGCGGGCACGGTGCGGGACGTACCATCGACGCATGGCTACCGATCCTCACCCAGGCTCCTCCCCCTCGCCCGACGCGGTGCGCGCCGCGCTCGCGACGGTGAACGATCCCGAGATCCACAAGCCGATCACCGACCTGGGCATGGTCAAATCGGTCGACATCGCGGACGACGGCGCGGTGCGGGTGGCGGTGTACCTGACGGTGTCGGGCTGCCCGCTGCGGGACACCATCACCAACCTGGTGACCACCGCCGTCGCGAAGGTCCCCGGGGTCACCGGCGTGGCCGTCGAGCTGGACGTGATGAGCGACGAGCAGCGCCGGGAGCTGGCCACCTCGCTGCGCGGCGGCCAGGCGGAGCGGGAGATCCCGTTCGCCAAGCCCGGTTCGCTGACCCGGGTGTACGCGGTCGCCTCCGGCAAGGGCGGCGTCGGCAAGTCCTCGGTGACGGTGAACCTGGCCGCCGCGATGGCGGCCGACGGCCTGAAGGTCGGTGTCGTCGACGCCGACATCTACGGCCACAGCGTGCCGCGGATGCTGGGCGCCGACGGCCGTCCGACGCAGGTCGAGAACATGATCATGCCGCCCTCGGCCAACGGCGTGAAGGTCATCTCCATCGGCATGTTCACCCCGGGCAACGCCCCGGTGGTGTGGCGCGGCCCGATGCTCCACCGCGCGCTGCAGCAGTTCCTCGCCGACGTGTACTGGGGCGACCTGGACGTGCTGCTGCTCGACCTGCCGCCCGGCACCGGCGACATCGCGATCTCCGTCGCGCAGCTCGTCCCGAACGCCGAGATCCTCGTGGTCACCACACCCCAGCAGGCGGCGGCCGAGGTCGCCGAGCGCGCGGGTACCATCGCCGTGCAGACCCACCAGAAGATCGTCGGCGTCATCGAGAACATGTCCGGGCTGCCCTGCCCGCACTGCGGCGAGATGGTCGACGTCTTCGGCACCGGCGGCGGCGAGCGGGTCGCCGAGGGCCTGACCCGCACCACCGGCGCCACCGTGCCCGTGCTCGGCCAGATCCCCATCGACGTGCGGCTGCGCGAGGGCGGCGACGACGGCCGCCCGGTCGTCCTGACCGACCCGCAGTCCCCTGCGGGCTCGGCGCTGCGGGCCATCGCGGGCAAGCTCGGCGGGCGGCAGCGCGGTCTGGCCGGCCTGTCGCTCGGCATCACGCCGCGCAACAAGTTCTGATCCCGCCCGTCGGGTCCGGTGGTCCGGGCCCGACCGGCCCCGGGAACACCTCAGGGGCGCCTTCCCTTCCGGGAGACGCCCCTGAGCCGTCTCTCACGCCTGGTAGGCCGTGATGTCCTTCACCTGGGCCAAGCCGAGGCCGTAGGCACTCATCCCGCGCCCGAAGGCACCCAGGTGCACTCCGCGCGCCGATCCGGCCATCACCCAGCCGTACTCCGACTCCCGGTAGTGGAAGGGCGTGGGGACGCCGTCCACCGGCAGGGTGAGCGCCGACCAGCCGGGGCCCTCGAGACCGTCCGCGAGGTCCCAGGCGATGGCGGTCTGCTGGTCGAGCCAGTTCTGCCGCAGGTGCCGCTCCATCTGGGTGGGCCAGGTGCAGGACAGCAGTCCCGAGCCCGCCAGCCAGGCGGCCGTGGCGACCGAGGTGGCGTCCAGCACGCCGGTACCGTCCGAGCTGCGACGGACCGGGCGCTCGGCGACCGTGACGACCACCACGAAGCGGCGGTTGTCGGGGGTGGGCTCGACCTTGACGGACGGTTCGTCCCCGTGGCCGGTGGAGCCGTGCTCGACCGTGCCGTCGGCGTTCATGCCGACGGGGGCGAGCCAGCGGTCGCCGCTGAACGCCTCGTCCAGCCCGTACCAGGGGAAGTCGGCCTTGAGATAGCCGTCGGCCATACGATCCGCCGGATCAGCTGTGGTCTCCATACGCGCGGGGCCTCCTCCATAAGGGCAAACAAAGGGAGAATAGCCACTCGCGCTGCGTGAACGGGGCAGGCCCCCGGATCAGGTGGCGTCGGAATCGAACGGCGGGGCCTCGCCGGGCGTCAGGCCGTCGCGCTTGCGCAGCCGGTCCGGGGTGCCCAAGGAGCCCGGCGAACCCGAGCCTGCGCCGCTGTCGCGGCCGTGGACGGCGTCGGTGACCGACGACATCTCCTCCTTGAAGTCGAATCCGTTGCGGATCTCCTTCAGGCCCAGCTCGTCGTTGTCCAGCAGCTGCTTGCGGACGAAGTTCTTGGGGTGCAGGTCCTCGAACTCGAAGTCCTTGAACTCCGGGCCCAGCTCGCTGCGGATGTCGGCCTTGGCGCTGTCCGAGAACTCCCGCACCTTGCGGACGAACTGCATCACGTCCTTGATGACCTTGGGCAGCTTGTCCGGCCCGAACACGAGCACGGCAAGGATCACGAGCGCGACGACCTCCAGCGCGCCTATGTCTGAAAACACCGTGCAGCTCCTCGTGGTCCTCGGCCGGCGGACGGAATCCGGCGGATCTCACCGTACCTGCCCCAACCGTCTGCACGGGAGTGGGCAGGGTCAACAGTAGGCCGCGCCCCGGTAAATCCCGAATTCGCCGGGCTCAGCTCCCGCCGGCTGCCGAGCCGAGGGTCAGCTCCACGGCGCGCTCCTTGCCGTCCCGCTTCACGGTCAGCTGCAGCGTGTCGCCGGGCCGGTGGGCGCGGATCCGCACGATCAGCTCCTCGCCGTTGTGCACCCGCTTGCCGTCGATGGCGGTGATCACGTCGCCCGGTTCGATGCCCGCCTTGGCGCCCGGGCCGTTCGGGGTCACCGAGTCCCCCTCGCCCTGGCCCTCGGGGCTGACCTGGGCGCCGTCCCCGGAGTACTGCAGGTTGATGCTGACGCCGATCACCGGGTGGGTGGCCTTGCCGTCGTTGATCAGTTGCTCGGCGACCCGCTTGGCCTGGTTGACGGGGATCGCGAAGCCGAGGCCGATGCTCCCGCCCTGGCTGCCGTTGCCGAAGGGGTCGGTGCCGCTGTCCGCCGACCGGATGGCGCTGTTGATCCCGATGACCAGGCCCTTGGCGTCGACCAGCGGACCGCCGGAGTTGCCGGGGTTGATCGGGGCGTCGGTCTGGATGGCGTCGACGTAGCTGACGTCGCTGCTGTTGGTCTCCCCGCCGGCGGTGATCGGGCGCTGGGTGGCGCTGATGATGCCGGACGTGACGGTGCCCTCCAGGCCGTACGGGGCGCCGATGGCCACGACCGGGTCGCCGACCTGGGCGGAGTCGGAGTCGCCGAGGGTCAGCGGGTGGAGCTCCCTGACTCCGTTGACCTTGATGACCGCCAGGTCGTAGCCGGTGTCCCGGCCCACGACGGTGGCGGGCTTCACCTGGCCGCCGTTGAAGGTCACCGAGATGGTGCCGCCCTTGGCGACGCCCTCCACCACGTGGTTGTTGGTGAGGATGTGACCCTCGCGGTCCAGCACGAAGCCGGTGCCGGTGCCCTCCCCGTCGTCGCCCTTGACGTGGATGTAGACGACGCCGGGCAGGACCTGCGCGGCGATGCCCGCGATGCTGTCCGGGGCCCGGGGTCCGGCCGACGCGGTGGCCTGCGGCAGGGTCACGTCCGGCGCGCCGCCGCTGTCGTGGACGTAGGCGCCCAGCGCCCCACCGATGCCGCCGGCGATCAGGGTGACGGCGACCAGCGCGGCCGCCAGAGGGGCCCGCCGGCTGCCTGTCGCCTGGGACGCGGGCCGCTGCGGGCCGTTGGTGCCGCCCGGGGGCGCCCAGGGGTCGTAGCGCTGCCACTGGCCGACCGACAGCGGCGGCGGAGGCACGGGCGCGGGGGTGGGGGCGGGCGGGCCGCTGGGCGGCGGGGCGGCCCCGCCGGCGGGGTGCTGCACGGG
>NZ_JARAVM010000077.1:0-16189 GCF_033792735.1 Streptomyces sp. PA03-3a | reverse complement strand
GACGGGCGGCGGCCTCGGCGCCCCGCTCCCACGCGGCGGCGGCCGCGGCGTGACCGACCGACCGGCGGGCGGACCCGGCCGCGGCCTCCAGCTCCCGTTCCGGCCCCGGTGACGGGCCGGCGGAGCGGCCGAGCCGGTGGAGCGCCCGGAACAGCCGGGCGGCCGGGGGGTCGAGCACCGAGGCGAGCGTCCCGTACGCGGCCAGCCGGTCGGCGGGGGAGAGCAGTCCGCTCAGCGAGGCGCGCAGCAGCCGTCCCGGCACGGTCGCCGTCCCGTCGCGCACCTCGACCAGCCCGTGGGCACGGGCCTCCTCGACAGCGCCGGCGCCCGGCCCGCGGCGGCGGGCCGCGCATTCCAGCGCCGGTACGGCCAGCGGCCCGCCGCAGAGCAGCAGCGCCACCACGGCGCGGGCGCCCGGGGTGAGCGCGTGGAAGCGCTCCCGGTGCCGCTCGCGCAGCCTGCTCCCCTCGGGCAGCGCGGGCGGTTCCGGCAGCCGCCCGTCCACGGCCGCCCCGGCGAGTTCCACCAGGGCCAGCGGGTTGCCGGCGGCCAGGCCGAGCACCGTGACCGCGTCCGAGCCGTGCGGGGGCATCCCGGGGAAGCGGTCGGCGAGCGTGCGGCGCGCGGCGTCCGGTGGCAGCGGTCCCAGGCGCAGGACGTCCAGGCCCTCCAGCGCGGCGGAGACGGCGCAGGCCTCGTCGGCGGCGAACACCACGGCGGCGGCGAGACCGGTGAGGCGGCGCGCCGCCATGCCGAGCGCGCGCAGCGTGGCGGGGTCCAGCCACTGCGCGTCGTCCACGCACCACAGCAGCGGCGCCGGGCGGGCGAGTTCGGCCACCAGGCCGGACAGCGCGGCGCCCAGCGCGAGTTCGCCCCCGGAGGGCTCCCTCCCGGCGAGGACCTCGGCCAGCGCCGCGCCGTACGGTCCCGGCAGGGCCCGGACGCGCGGGGCGACCGGCAGCAGAGTGCGGTGCAGGCCGGCGAGCGGGACCCGTGCCTCGGCCCGTACCCCGTCGGTGCGCAGCACGGTCGCGCCGGCCGCCGCCGCGGTGCGCGCCGCGGCGGCGAGCAGCGCGGTGCGTCCGGTGCCCGGTCCGCCGAGCAGCAGCAGCGCCCGTCCCCCGCCCTGCGGGGCCGGGCCCGACAGGGCGTCCAGGAGGGTGCGTTCGCGGTCCCGGCCGTACAGCGCCGGCGGCCACGCGGCGGGTTCGCTCCGTCCGGCCTCCATGACGCCAGTGTCTGCTGGCGCCCATCGGGAGGGAAGGGCCGTGCGTCATGTTCCGTTCATGACAGGAACGACACTGGTGATTCCACCGGTCCGCCGCCCGCGGTTCGCTCCGAAACTCCTGTCGACCCCCACGACAAGGAGTTCAGATGCGACGAATATGGGCGATCCTGCTCACCGTGGCGGCTGCCGTCGGCCTCGGCACCTTCGTGGCGCCGGCCACCGCGAACGCCGCGACCCACACCCCGGTTGTCTTCGTGCACGGCTACACCGGCAGCGCGAGCAACTGGGACTACGCGGAGACGGTCTTCGTGGCCGGCGGCTACAGCCGCGGCGAGCTCTTCGCGTACGAGTACAACTGGGCGCAGTCGAACAAGACCAGCGCCGCGGGACTGGCGAGCTATGTGCGCCAGGTGCTGTCCCGTACCGGCGCGGCCAAGGTCGACATCGTCAACCACTCGATGGGCGGCCTGGTCACCCAGTGGTACCTCACACAGCTCGGCGGAACCTCGTCCGTCCGCCGGGTCGCCTCGGTCGCGGGCGCGAACCACGGCACCACCTTCGCCTCGGCGTGCGTGATCTACGCGTCCTGCGTCGAGATGCTCCCGGGCTCGTCCTTCGTCCGCACCATCAGCAGCGGTGACGAGACGCCGGGCAGCACGGTCTACGCGACCTGGTACTCGCCGTGCGACGGAGTGATCATCCCCTACACCAGCACCCCGTTGAGCGGCGCGAACAACCACCTGGTGGCGTGCACGACCCACATCGGGTTCCTCACCGACACCGGCAGCCTCGGCCAGATCCGCTCCTACCTGGCCGGCTGAGCGCACCACCACGCCTTCCCGCGGAAGCGGGGGCCGGTCCCGGGACGGACCGGCCCCCGCCGACGCGTGCCCGGGGCGGGCCGGCGGTCAGGAGTCCGCGACCGAGACGTCCCGGGTCTCGACGTGCATGCCCGGCGGCACCCGCCAGGCCTCGACGCAGACCTTCCAGGTCGCCTTCGCGCTGCCGCCGCCGGGTACTGGCACCGGTGCGGCGCGGGTGCTCCGCACCGTGGCCCAGTCGACCCCCGGCAGGCCGATGACGTGCGTGCCGAAGGTGAGGGTCCCCGCCGTCGCGGCGCGGTCCCCGGTGTTGGCGAGGGTGACGGTGACCTTCTCGCACCAGCGCTGGGCGCCCGCCGCCCGCTGGAGCGCGCCCCCCACCAGGCGCGCAGGTGCGCCGGGGGCGGGTGCGGGTGCGCGGGAGGGTGCGGACGAGGAGGAGGCCGAACCGCCGGGAGCCGGGCGCACCGTGGGGCCGCCGGAGGGAGTCGCGGACGGCGCGGAGCCGCCCCGCCCCGGAGGCGGGGAGCCGGCGCCGCCGCAGCCGTCCGGTGCGCGGGGTGCCTCCGGAGCGGCGGGCGACGTGCGGCCGGGCGCGGACGGGGAAGGCGTACGGCCGTCCAGCGGCACGAGGTCCACGTCACCGGAGGGCGGGGCGTTCATCCCGGGCCGCCGGGCGGTCCCGGGGCGCCGACGGCCACGTAGCCCGCGCCGTTGCCCTCGCAGTCCGGGCCCAGCGCGGCGAGGGCCCCCAGGCAGACGACGGCCGCCGAGGCGGCGGCCGGCGCGCCCCGGCGGCCCGGTGGAGTGTGTACCATCCCGCCAGTGCACTGACGAACCGTCAGGTATAAACCGGCCGGCCCTCCGCCGGCCGGTCCTCGCCCCTACTGCTCGGCGGTCAGGCCCTCGCGCAGCTGCGCCAGGGTCCGGGTCAGCAGCCGGGAGACGTGCATCTGGGAGATGCCGACCTCCTCGCCGATCTGCGACTGCGTCATGTTGGCGAAGAAGCGGAGCATGATGATGCGCCGCTCCCGTGCGGGCAGCTGGGCCAGCAGCGGCTTGAGCGACTCGCGGTACTCCACGCCCTCCAGCGCGGTGTCCTCGTAGCCCAGCCGGTCGGCCAGCGAGCCCTCGCCGCCGTCGTCCTCCGGGGGCGGGGAGTCCAGCGAGCTCGCGGTGTACGCGTTCCCGACCGCGAGGCCGTCGACCACGTCCTCCTCGGAGACGCCGAGCGCCGCCGCGAGTTCGGAGACGGTGGGCGAGCGGTCCAGCCGCTGGGCCAGCTCGTCGCTGGTCTTGGTCAGTGCCAGCCGCAGTTCCTGCAGCCGGCGCGGCACCCGCACCGACCACGAGGTGTCGCGGAAGAAGCGCTTCACCTCGCCGACGATCGTGGGCATCGCGAACGTGGGGAATTCCACGCCGCGGTTGCAGTCGAAGCGGTCGATCGCCTTGATCAGCCCGATCGTGCCGACCTGGACGATGTCCTCCATCGGCTCGTTGCGGCTGCGGAAGCGGGCCGCCGCGTAACGCACGAGCGGCAGGTTCAGTTCGATGAGCGTGTCCCGTACGTACGCCCGCTCCGGGCTGTCGTCCGGCAGCTCGGCGAGCCGCAGGAACAGCGAGCGGGAGAGCGTGCGGGTGTCGACGCTCGTGTCGATGGCCTCGATCGTGCTGTCGACGGCGGTGGTGTCGGCGACGGCGGTGCCGGCGGTGTCGATGGCCTTGCCGTCAGGAGCATCGTGCGGCGCGTCGGTGTTCAGCACCTTCGGACTGCCCACTTCTACGGACATGCCACCCCCTTGAGGTCGCGGACGGGTGTCGCGGGCGACGGTTCGTTCCTCCACTGGAATACCGGAGGCCGGACCGCGACAAACGCGGTTCCCGCAGAATGTCACATGTCGGCAACGCGCTGTAGCGCCATGTCGACTTATTTCTCAGGGGGTGGGTAGTCCGTAAGGGTTACGATTCGAGCTGGTTTGCGGATCGGAGCCGGGCGAAGCTGCGCGAGAGCAGCCGGGACACATGCATCTGCGAAACCCCGAGTTCGGCACTGATCTGCGATTGCGTCAGATTCCCGAAGTAGCGCAGCAGCAGGATCCGCCGCTCCCGCTCGGGGAGCTGCACCAGCAGGTGCCGCACCAGGTCCCGGTGCTCCACGCCGGTCAGGGCCGGGTCCTCGTAGCCGAGCCGGTCCAGCAGCCCGGGCGCCCCGTCGCCGCCCTCCTGGGCCGCCTCCAGGGACGTGGCGTGGTACGCCCGCCCGGCCTCCAGGCAGGCCAGCACCTCGTCCTCGGAGAGTTTCAGCCGCTCCGCGATCTCCGCGGTGGTGGGGGTGCGCCCGTGGGCCACCGTCAGGTCCTCGATGGCGCCGCTGACCTGGACCCACAGCTCGTGCAGCCGGCGCGGGACGTGGACGGTGCGGACGTTGTCCCTGAAGTAACGTTTGATCTCGCCGACGACGGTCGGCATCGCGAAGGTCGGGAACTGCACCCCGCGTTCGGGGTCGAAGCGGTCGATGGCGTTGATCAGCCCGATCGTGCCGACCTGGACGACGTCCTCCATCGGCTCGTTGCGGCTGCGGAAGCGGGCGGCCGCGTAGCGCACCAGCGGCAGGTTCACCTCGATGAGGGCGGCCCTGACCCGGGAGTGCTCCGGGGTGCCGGGCTCCAGACCCGACAGCTGCTCGAACAGCACCTGCGTCAGCGCCCGCGCCTCCACGGCGTTGCTGTTGGTGCTCCCCCTGCCCCTGCCGCTGCCGCTGCCGCTGCCGTTGCCGTTGCCGTTGCCGTTGCTGCTGCCGTTGCCGTTGCTCGCCGTACCGGTCGCCGTACCGGTCCCGCCGCCGGTCGTCGTGCCGGTCCCGCTGCCGTCTCCGGAGGTCGATGGTGACGCGGGTCGGGCCGACACGGACATGCCACTCCTCATCGGTCCACTATCCGGCAAAAGCGGTCATAGCATCACAATTCATGTGGACTGTGTGCAAGTGAGGCGCGGCCCTCAATGAAAAAGCCCTCCGCCCGGCGGGCGGAGGGCTGTGCGTCAGGAGCGGGGCCCGAGGGGCCGCCGCGGGGCGTCACTCGAACATGTAGTCGGCGACCACCCAGGTGGAGAACTCGCGCCACAGCGCCACCCCGGCCTGGTGCGCGGGGTGCTCCAGATACGTCTTGAGTGCGGTGGCGTCCGCCACCGAGGAGTTGATCGCGAAGTCGTAGGCGATCGGGCGGTCCGAGATGTTCCAGCCCAGTTCCCAGGAGGCCAGCTCGGGGATCTGCCCGCCGAGCCGCTCGAAGGCGTCGACGCCGGCCACGACCCGGGGGTCGTCGCGTTCGACGCCCGCGTCGAGCTTGAAAAGGACCAGATGGCGTATCACGGTGCTGTGCTCCTCACCGGCTCCCGGCCGGTCAGTTGACCAGCGCGGTCATGAACTCCCCGACGCCCTTGGCGGCGTCCGATATGCCCTGGAAGCCTATCTGCACGAGATCGGCTGCGCGGGCCGGCGACGTCACGATCGTATAGAGCACGAAAGCCACGATGACGTACATGGTGATTTTCTTCGCCTGCGCCATGGCTGGAGTGTATCCACCGGATGGCCCAATCAGAGCGGGTGACGGAAGGCCTCCTTGCGGGTGATCCACGACCCCGTCCCGCTCTGTGTGTGACGCTCGCCACAGCCGGTCCGGAAGGCCGGAAAACGCCGAGAACGCCCGGTCCGGAGGGGTCGTCGGCTTCGTGAGGGCGGGACCCGTGGCCCGACGGTGCGGTCACGGTCCCGCTGTCCGGTGCGGTCACCCTCAGGCAACCCCCGCCCAGAGCGACGGCGGTGGGATCCGGACCCGCCAAGGGGC
This sequence comes from Streptomyces sp. PA03-3a, assembly GCF_033792735.1. Taxonomy (NCBI): domain Bacteria; kingdom Bacillati; phylum Actinomycetota; class Actinomycetes; order Kitasatosporales; family Streptomycetaceae; genus Streptomyces; species Streptomyces sp. PA03-3a. The sequence continues at coordinate 10,295 of NZ_JARAVM010000077.1, read as the reverse complement.
CGCCTTCCCACGCGCTTTCCGGAAGTACGGCGATGCCGGGCACTGCCGCAGCGCGGCGCGCGACCGACGTGCCGACCGGACGTCAGCAGTTCTCGTTCCTGATGACCGCTCCGAAGACGATGAGCTGCTCGGGTGTCTGCCTCGCACTGCAGATCTTCCATCCCTCGCCGTCGCCGACGGTGCGGTGCTTTCCGCTCGCGTCGAAGAGCCGCACGTCGGCGTCGGGGCCGAGTTGCTCGATCGCTCCCTTGACGCTGCCACCGATGAAGAGGGGCATCGGAACGTCGCCCGGGCCCGGACGTGAGGGGGTCGGCGTGACCGGGGGCCGGGACGGGGCGGCGTGGCCCCGGGACGGGTGCGGCTGGGGGGAGGCGCTGCAAGCGGTGAGCGGGGCGAGGAGGACGAGAGCGAGAACCGGTGTGACGGAGCGGGTGCGCATGTCTCCCCCGAGGGTGGCCGTGGTCCGGCGATCATCATCGCCGCCCTGCCGGCCCGGGGGAAGCGGCGGGCGGCGGTACCGGCACGCCGGCCGGAGGCATCGGGACCGGCCATGGGACACACGGACGAGGGGCGGCACCTGGGAAGATCTCCCGGATGCCGCCCCTCACCAGCTCAGAGCGGTAGCGGTGGGATTTGAACCCACGGAGGAGTTGCCCCCTCACACGCTTTCGAGGCGTGCTCCTTAGGCCGCTCGGACACGCTACCGAGAGAGAGCTTAGCGGACGTCCGGGGGTGCTCCGAAATCCTTTGTCCGGAAGAAGCGGGTGAGGAGCTCACCGCACTCCTCGGCGAGCACACCGTGGATCACTTCCGGACGGTGGTTGAGCCGCCGGTCACGGACGAGGTCCCACAGGGAGCCCGCCGCACCGGCCTTCTCGTCGACGGCGCCGTACACGACGCGCTCGAGCCGGGAGGCGACGGCGGCCCCCGCGCACATGGTGCAGGGCTCCAGGGTCACCACCAGCGTGCAGCCCGTCAGCCGCCATTCCCCGAGCGCCTTCGCGGCCTCCCGGACGGCGAGCACCTCCGCGTGTGCGGTCGGGTCGCCGACCGCCTCGCGTTCGTTGCGGCCACGGCCGATGACCGTGCCCTGCGGGGACAGCACCACCGCCCCCACCGGCACATCGCCGGTGCGCGGGGCGAGACGGGCCTCCTCCAGGGCGAGCCGCATCGGCGAGACCCAGGGGTCGCGCAGCGGGTCGGCCCCGGTCAGCGGACCGCCTCCAGCACGTCGGCGCAGCCCAGCGAGTCGGCGATCTCCCCGAGCGCCTCCCCGGTCAGCGCGCCGTCGCCGCTGAGGGCCAGCAGCTCCTTGTCGCTCATGCCGAAGTCCGCGAGGAGCTCGGCGTCCCCGAGCGGGCCCACGGGGACGTGCTCCTCCGTCGGGCCGGGCACCACGTCGTCGGCGAGGTCCTCGGCGTCACCTTCCTCGGTGCCGTCGAGGTCGACGATGTCGTCCAGGTCCTCGGGGTCGCGCCCCAGCAGTTCGTCGGTGAGCAGGATCTCCCCGTACGAGCTCCGCGCCGCCGTGGCGGCGTCGGACACGTAGATCCGCGGGTCCTCCTCACCGTCGACGCGGACGACGCCGAACCAGGCGTCCTCCTGCTCGATGAAGACCAGGACCGTATCCTCCCCGGCTGAAGCAGCCCGGGCCAAGTCGGTCAGGTCGGCGAGGGTTTCCACATCGTCGAGATCGGTCTCGCGCGCTTCCCAACCGTCCTCGGTGCGCGCGAGCAGTGCGGCGAAGTACACCGTGACTCTCCCACAGGTCTCAGGCCGTCCGGACTTACGGGCGGGGGCCGAATGTTCCGGCGCAGGTCCCCGCCCACACTCGGCATCGTGGCAGAAACCTCGGCTTTGCGAAGGGTCTTCCGCGCGTGCCGCGTGCCAGGCCTTCCGGCTTTTTCCGCGCGGCGGCCTGCGGGGACCCCGTCGGCGCCCGCCATGTGGCGGCATTGCGCCGGCCCGGGGACTACCAGCGGAACGTTCGCATCCGCATCTGCTGGCGCGCGCGTGCCGCGCGTGCCCGGCGTGGCTGGACGCGGTCACGGAGTTCCTTGGCCTCGTTCAGTTCGCGCAGGAACATGGCGCGCCGCCGTCGGCGTTCGGCGTCGCGCTCCTGCTGCGTACGGGCCTCGCCCGTGTCGTCCGCGCCGGCGGCGTCGCTGCCGCGCTCCGTCATGGGGCACCACCCCTAGAGATCCACGTGCCCGGCCGGGACAGTCCGGGCGTAAGGGCACGCATTCCCCCTCTCGGGTGGTTCGAAGCCTGATCGGCGGCACGGACCGGGCAGGCCGGTGCACAGGCCGAACGTTAGAGTCGTGGACATGCGGATCCACGTCGTCGACCACCCCCTGGTGGCGCACAAACTCACCACCCTGCGCGACGAGCGCACCGACTCGCCGACCTTCCGTCGGCTGGCCGACGAGCTGGTCACCCTGCTCGCCTACGAGGCGACCCGTGACGTGCGCACCGAGCAGGTGGACATCAGCACGCCCGTCGCGGACACCACGGGCGTGCGCCTGTCCCACCCGCGTCCGCTGGTCGTGCCGATCCTGCGGGCCGGCCTCGGGATGCTGGAGGGCCTGGTGCGCCTCCTGCCGACCGCGGAGGTCGGCTTCCTCGGCATGATCCGCGACGAGGAGACCCTGGAGGCGAAGACCTACGCCACCCGGATGCCGGAGGACCTGTCGGGGCGGCAGGTGTACGTCCTGGACCCGATGCTGGCCACCGGCGGCACGCTGATCGCCGCGATCGACCTGCTGATCGAGCGGGGCGCCGACGACGTGACGGCCGTGGTGCTGCTGGCCTCGCCGGAGGGTGTCGAGGCGATGGAGCTCGCGCTGGCGGGCAAGCCGGTCACCGTGGTCACCGCGGCGGTCGACGACCACCTCAACGAGCAGGGCTACATCGTCCCGGGCCTGGGCGACGCGGGCGACCGCCTCTACGGCACGGCCGGCTGACGCCGCCGTCCCACGACGTACGGAACCGGCCGCCGGGGCGTCACGCCCCGGCGGCCGGTTCCGTCGTACGGCCGTGCCGCCGGGCTAACAGCTTCCGGCGCTCGGCGCCGCGCTGGGGCGGGCCAGGGCGGCGAGGGCCTTCTCGACGGCCTTGTCGCCGGAGAGCTTGGTGAAGCCCTTGCCGAGCATGACGTCCACCGTGCCGGTGGCGCGCTTGGAGCCGGCGGCCGCGGGCTTGAGCGTGGTGGTGCCCTTGAACTGGGCGGCGACCAGCTTCATCGCGGCCTCGGCCTTGGGGCCGTGGCCACCGATCAGCAGCGCGGCCACCTTCACCTTGCGGTCGTACTCGGGGTCGGCGTTGCCGAAGGTGCCCACCTTGAAGCCGCGTGCGGCGAACTCGTCGGCGGTGTCCTTGGCCAGGCCGCCCTTGGCGGTGGCGTTGTACACGTTGATCGTCACCTCCCCGGGTTCCGGGAAGGCGATGGGTGCCGCGGAACCCGGGGCGGCCGCGGCCTTGCAGGTGCGCTCCTTGGCGGCGTTCTCGGCCTGGGCGGCCGTGTTCTTCGCCGGCGTGGACTTGCCGCCGAAGACGTCGACCAGTTGGAGCGTGCCCCAGCCGGCCAGGCCGACCACGGCGACGGTCGTCACGACGACCGCGACGATGCGCACCTTGCTCCGGGGGCGGCGCATCCGCGGGTACTGGTTCCCGGTGACCCGGTACTTTCCGCCCATGCCCGGGGGCGTCAGCATGCTCATGTGCGCAGCGTAGTGCGATCGGGCGGCCGAGCCTACTAAACGATCAACCAATCGGGGCCAATGGGGGGGAGTTGAACCCGAAAGGGCGAAGGCGTCCCCCGCGGAGGCGGGCCCGGCCGAGCGGTGCGGAGGTCAGTCCATCTCCAGCACCCGGGCGTGCAGCACCTGGCGTTGCTGGAGCGCCGCGCGCACGGCCCGGTGGAGCCCGTCCTCCAGGTAGAGGTCGCCCCGCCACTTCACGACGTGCGCGAACAGGTCCCCGTAGAAGGTCGAGTCCTCGGCGAGGAGTGTCTCCAGGTCGAGTTGCCCCTTGGTGGTGACCAACTGGTCGAGGCGTACCGGACGTGGGGCGACGTCCGCCCATTCACGGGTGCTTTTCCGGCCGTGGTCGGGGTACGGCCGCCCGTTTCCGATGCGCTTGAAGATCACACGGAAAGCCTACCGGGCAAGGGCGTACGGGCGCAGCAACGGCGCAGGAGTGCGATGGTGGGCAAATACGGTGATAGCGGGAGCAGCGGAGCAGCCCATGACCACGCCGAGCCCACCCGGCACCGCCCGGGCCATCGCCGAGGGGTACGCCTTCACCGGTCCGGCCCTCGAACTCGGCGCCCTGCTCTGGGAGGACCGGGCACTGCCCGAGGCGCCCGTACGCGTCCCGCTGGCGGTGCTCAACCGGCACGGCCTCGTCGCGGGCGCCACCGGGACCGGCAAGACCAAGACGCTCCAACTCGTCGCGGAACAGCTCTCCGCGCAGGGCGTGCCGGTCTTCCTCGCCGACGTCAAGGGAGACGTCTGCGGCATCTGTGCCCCGGGCGTGCCCGGCGACCGCGTCGCCCGGCGGGCCGCCGAGGTGGGGCAGGACTGGAGCCCGGCCGGCTGCCCCGCCGAGTTCTACGCCCTCGGCGGCATGGGCCGGGGCATCCCGCTGCGGGCCACGGTGACGAGCTTCGGTCCCGTGCTGCTCTCCAAGGTGCTGGGGCTCAACACCACGCAGGAGCAGTCGCTCGGCCTGATCTTCCACTACGCCGACACCAAGGGCCTGGAGCTGCTGGACCTGAAGGACCTGCGGGCCGTGGTCACCTTCCTCACCTCCGACGAGGGCAGGCCGGAGCTGAAGGGGATCGGCGGGGTCTCGGCGGCGACGGCCGGGGTGATCCTGCGGTCGCTGACGGCCTTCGAGGCACAGGGGGCGGGCGCCTTCTTCGGCGAGCCGGAGTTCGACACCGCCGAACTGCTGCGGAGCGACGGCGACGGGCGGGGCGTCGTCTCCGTTCTGGAACTGCCGGCCGTGCAGGACCGGCCGCAGCTCTTCTCCACCTTCCTCATGTGGCTGCTGGCCGACCTCTTCGAGGAACTGCCCGAGGTCGGCGACCTGGACCGGCCCAAGCTGGTGTTCTTCTTCGACGAGGCGCACCTGCTGTTCACCGGGGCGAGCAAGGCCTTCCTGGAGGCCATCACGCAGACCGTGCGGCTGATCCGGTCCAAGGGCGTCGGCATCTTCTTCGTGACGCAGACCCCGAAGGACGTGCCCTCCGAGGTGCTCGGCCAACTGGGCAACCGGGTGCAGCACGCGCTGCGCGCCTTCACCCCGGAGGACGCCAAGGCGCTCAAGGCGACGGTGCGCACCTTCCCCACCTCGCCGTACGACCTGGAGGAACTGCTCACCGGGCTCGGCACCGGCGAGGCCGTGGTCACCGTCCTCGACGAGGACGGCGCCCCCACCCCGGTCGCGGCGGTGCGGCTGCGGGCACCGCGGTCGCTGATGGGTCCCGCCGACCCGGCGGCGATGGACGCGGCGATCGCGAACTCGCCGCTGTACGCGCGCTACGCGCAGGCGGTGGACCGGGAATCGGCGTACGAGCGGCTGGCCGGACGGCCGGCGCCGGCTCCCGCGCGGCCGTCCGCGCCGGGCGCTGCCGGCCGCGGGCGCCGGGAGCGGCCGCGGGAGGACACGGGGATGGTGGAGCAGGTGATGGGCACCGGGGTCTTCCAGACCCTGGCCCGCTCCATCGGCACCCAGATCGGGCGGGAGATCACCCGGTCCCTGTTCGGTACGTCCAAGCGCCGCCGACGATAGGGGTCAGGACCCCTTCGAGGCCTTCGCCTCCTTGGCGGCCCGCTTCTGCTCCTGCTTGAAGGCCCGCACCTTGTCCAGAGACTCCGGCCCGGTGATGTCGGCGACCGAACGGTGGGAGTCCCGGTCCCCGTAGGCGCCCGCCGCCTCGCGCCATCCCTCCGGCGTCACGCCGAGCTGCTTGCCCAGCAGTGCGAGGAAGATCTGCGCCTTCTGCTTCCCGAAGCCGGGCAGCTCGTTGAGCCTGGTCAGCAGCTCGCGGCCGTCGGAGACGTCCCTCCAGACCGCCCCGGCGTCGCCGTCGTAGTGCTCGACGAGGTACTGGCACAGCTGCTGGACCCGCTTGGCCATCGACCCCGGGTAGCGGTGGACGGCGGGCTTCTGCGAGAGCAGCTCCGAGAAGGCCTCGGGGTCGTAGGCCGCGATCTCCCCGCAGTCGAGGTCGTCGCGGCCCATGCGCTGCGCGATGGTCCAGGGGCCGGAGAAGGCCCATTCCATGGGGATCTGCTGGTCGAGCAGCATGCCGACCAGGGCCGCCAGCGGGCTGCGGGAGAGCAGGGCGTCAGCCTCGGGCTGCTGGGCCAGGTGGAGTGTCGTTGCCATGCACCGATGATCTCGCCTGCCGGGGTTTGCCGCCCGCGGGTCACCCGGACGGCGCAGCGCGGATGGCCGTACCGGGCGGCCGGGCGGACCGTGTGGAGTGTCCGGGCAGCGTGTCCGGGCACCGAGGGACGGGAGCCATCTCATGAGCCAGCAGACACAGCCGGTCACCGAGCGCCGTCACTCGGGGCCGGCGTCGGGGGGTACCACCTTCGCCGGGGTGCTGCTCATCGTCTCCGGCGTCGTGATGATCTTCGAGGGCATCTCGGCCATCGCCCAGGACGACATCTGGGTCCGGCTCGGCGACTACGTCTTCAAGTTCAACCTGACGGCCTGGGGCTGGATCCACCTCGTGCTCGGTGTGCTGGTCCTCGTGGTCGGCGCCGCCCTGCTGCAGAACGCCCCCGACTGGGCCCGGGTCGTCGGTGTCGCCCTGGCGGCGTTCAACATCATCGTGAACTTCGCGTGGATGCCGTACACGCCGGTGTGGGCGATCATCGTCATCGCCATCGACGTCTTCGTCATCTGGGCGCTGTGCAGGAGCTGGGGGGAGCACCCCAAGCGGGCCTGAGGTCCGCGGACGAGCGGGGCCGGTCCGGGATACGGGCCGGCCCCCGCGCTCGTCCGGGGCTTCTCCCGCGGGTTTTCACCCGTTCGTATGGGTTGCCCGCCGTGCCGGATAGCGCCCGTGGCCCCGGGTAGCGCTGAACGAGTGACGCAGCCATTTGAACTGCCCGACTTCTACCTGCCGCACCCCGCGCGACTCAACCCCCACGTGGAGCAGGCCCGGGAGCACTCCCGAGGGTGGGCGCGGGAGATGGGGATGCTCGAGGGCTCGGGCATCTGGGACACCGGCGACCTCGACTCGCACGACTACGCGCTGCTGTGCGCGTACACGCACCCGGACTGCTCCGGGCCGGCCCTGTCCCTGGTGACGGACTGGTACGTGTGGGTCTTCTTCTTCGACGACCACTTCCTGGAGGCGTTCAAGCGCACGCAGGACCGCGAGGGCGGCAAGGCGTACCTGGACCGGCTGCCGGCCTTCATGCCGATGGACCTGGAGCAGGGCATGCCCGAGCCCCGGAACCCGGTGGAGGCGGGCCTCGCCGACCTGTGGGCGCGCACGGTGCCGGCCATGTCCGCAGACTGGCGCAGGCGTTTCGCCGAGAGCACCGAGCACCTGCTCAACGAGTCCCTGTGGGAGCTGTCCAACATCAACGCGGGCCGGGTGCCCAACCCGGTGGAGTACATCGAGATGCGCCGCAAGGTCGGCGGCGCGCCCTGGTCGGCGGGGCTGGTGGAGTACGCCGCCGGAGCGGAGGTGCCGGCCGCCGTCGCCGGGGCGAGGCCGCTGCTCGTGCTGCGGGACGCCTTCTCCGACGCGGTGCACCTGCGCAACGACCTCTTCTCGTACCAGCGGGAGACCGAGGAGGAGGGCGAGCTCAGCAACGGCGTGCTGGTCCTGGAGACCTTCCTCGGCTGCTCGACGCAGGAGGCCGCCGAGTCGGTCAACGACCTGCTGACCTCCCGGCTGCAGCAGTTCGAGAACACCGTGCTCACGGAGCTGCCGCCGCTCTTCGCCGAGCACGCGCTCGACCCGGTGCAGTGCGCGCGGGTGCTGGCGTACGTCAAGGGCCTGCAGGACTGGCAGTCCGGCGGCCACGAGTGGCACATGCGCTCCAGCCGCTACATGAACGGCGGCGGGGCGGGGTCCGGAACCGGAGCCGGAACCGGGGCCGGGGGCGCGGAGGCCGGATGGTCGCCGTTCGCGCTGCCCGGCGGGCTCGGGCTGTCGGCGGGGACCGTACGGACCACCGGCCGCGCCGAGGCGGCACGCGTCCGCGGGTTCACCCACGCGCCACGGAGCACCGGGCCGATCCCGCTGCCCGACTTCCTGATGCCCTTCACGGCCAGGTCCAGCCCGCATCTGGACGCGTCCCGGCGCCATGTCGTCGACTGGGCGCACCGGATGGGCCTGCTGCTGCCGCAACCCGGGGTACCGCACTCCCACGTGTGGGACGAACACAAGCTGGTCGCCTTCGACTTCCCGCTGTGCGCGGCCGGCATCCACCCCGACGCGACCCCCGAGGGGCTGGACCTCACCTCGGGCTGGCTCACCTGGGGCACCTACGCCGACGACTACTTCCCCGCCGTGTACGGCCGCACCCGCGATCTGGCCGGCGCCCGCGCGGCCAACGAGCGGCTGTCGGCCTTCATGCCGGTCGACGGCAGCCCGGCTCCGGCTCCGGCCCCGGCCACCGCCCTGGAACGGAGTCTGGCCGACCTGTGGTCGCGGACGGCCGGGGCGATGGAACCGCAGGCGCGGCGCCGCTTCCGCACCGCCGTCGAGAGCATGACCGCGAGTTGGCAGTGGGAACTGGCCAACGCGGCGCAGAACCGCATCCCCGACCCGGTCGACTACCTGGAGATGCGCCGCCACACCTTCGGTTCGGACCTGACGATGAGCCTGTGCCGACTGGGCCACGGCAGGCGGGTGCCGGAGGAGGTCTACCGCAGCGGGCCGATGCGGTCGCTGGAGAACGCCGCCGCCGACTACGCCTGCCTGATGAACGACGTCTTCTCGTACCGGAAGGAGATCGAGTACGAGGGCGAGATCCACAACGCCCTGCTGGTCGTGCAGAACTTCTTCGGCTGCGACGAGCAGGCCTCGCTCGCCGTCGTCCACGACCTGATGACCGGGCGGATGCGTCAGTTCCAGCACGTCGCGGAGAACGAACTCCCCGTGCTGTACGACGACTTCGCCCTCGGCGCGGACGCGCGGGCCGTGCTGGACGGCTATGTGCGCGAGCTGCAGAACTGGCTCGCGGGCATCCTGGCCTGGCACCGCGGCTGCCGCCGCTACGACGAGGCGGAACTGCGCCGTCCGGTGGGGGGCCTCGGCCCCCGGCTGACCACCGGGCCGACCGGGCTGGGCACGTCGGCGGCGCGCCTGGCGGTCCTGGCCGCGCGCTGACCCCGGGGGCGGGGGCGGGGGCCGCCCGGCGCGGACGAGGCCTTCCGCCCCTTCGCCGCCCGGACGGCGCGCCGCCGTCAGTCCATCCAGGCCTGGTACGACATGACGTCTCCGGCCTTCACCCGGTACTCGGGCCGGTCCTGGGTGAACGTCTCCTCGATGCCCAGGACGCGTCCGTCGACGGGGTCGAGGACGACCATGCGGCGCAGCCCTTCGGCGTCGTGGACGTAGGCCTGGCCGTGCCTGCCCAGCCGGTCGGTGACGGTGCCGGCCGGCCGCAGGCCCGGGGCGGCGGCGAGGAGCTCGTCGACGGCGGCCGTGCCGGAAAGCCCCGGGGTCCAGTCGTGGAGCAGCGAGGTCAGCGCGTCCAGCAGTGCCGGGGTGCCGGCGCAGGCGCAGCCGTACACCTGGGACAGATACCCCCGCAGTTCCCTCGCGGAGTCCGGGGGCTCGGTCCCGGACCGGCCGTACGGGGGGAGGGTGCCCGGCGGGTACGCGGCGCGGTGCAGCACCTCGCCGTCGGCGACGGTGCGCGGGGCGCCGCCGGAGTCGCTGATCACCGGCTCCCCGGGGTGCCGCGGGTCGGTAGCGACGACCAGTTCGGTGCCGCTGCCGTCCGGGTTCCAGCGGGTCAGGTGCTCTTCCGGAAGGGTCACGGGCGGGCGGGCGCCCGGGCCCGACTCCATGCCCATGCTCCACATCATCACGTGGCTCCCGCGGCGGGTGCCGGCGCCGCCGCCCCGTGCCGCCGCCCCACGTGCCGCCCCGGCCACGTCGGCCAGCGGGACCTCCCGCGAACCGGCCAGCGGACGCAGCGCGACGGGGGCGGCGACCGCCGGGGTGGTACCGGCCCCGGAGAGCACGACGACCAGGACGGCCACCACGGCCGCCGCGACCGCGGCCAGGCCCGCGACGAGGCCGCCCGGCC
>NZ_JARAVM010000076.1:0-16637 GCF_033792735.1 Streptomyces sp. PA03-3a | reverse complement strand
CCGAGGCTCAGCGCCGACCCCCGCAACCGCACCCCCCCGGCCCCCGCGGCGCCGCAGTCCCCGGCGCCCCCGGTGTCCCAGGCGCCCGAGGCCGTTCCCCCGGCCGCCCCCGCGGCGCCGCCCGCCGAGGTGCACACCTCGCCCCTGCCGCCGGTCGCGCCGCCGCCCACCCAGCCGTACGGCGGTCCCGCCGGTCCCTTCGGCCCCATGGGTCCGTCCGGTCCCGCGGGCCCGGTCTGGGGCACGCCGGTGCCGGCCGCCCCGGCGCCCAAGAAGCGCGGCACCGGCGGCCTGGTCGCCGCCGTGCTGGTCGCCGCGCTCGTCGCGGGCGGCGTCGGCGGCGGCGTCGGCTTCTGGGCCGCGGACCGCAACGACAACGCCTCGACCACCGTCTCCTCGGTCGGCAACCCCAAGGACCTCAGCCGCGCGGCCGACTCGGTCGCGGGCATCGCCAAGCAGGCCCTTCCCAGCGTCGTGACGATCGAGGCGACCGGCCGCCAGGAGAGCGGCACCGGCACCGGCTTCGTCTACGACAAGGAAGGCCACATCCTCACCAACAACCACGTCGTCGCCCCGGCCGCCGACGGCGGCAAGCTCACGGCCACGTTCTCCGACGGCAAGAAGTACGAGGCCGAGGTCGTCGGCCGCGCCCAGGGTTACGACGTCGCCGTCATCAAGCTCAAGGGGGTCACCCCCGACAAGCTCACCCCGCTCGCCCTCGGCGACTCCGACAAGGTGGCCGTCGGCGACTCCACCATCGCCATCGGCGCCCCCTTCGGGCTCTCCGGCACCGTCACCACCGGCATCGTCAGCGCGCTGCACCGTCCCATCGCCTCCAGCGACGGCGAGGGTTCCAACGCCTCCTACATGAGCGCCATACAGACCGACGCCTCGATCAACCCCGGCAACTCCGGCGGGCCCCTCCTCAACTCCGAGGGCGCGGTCATCGGCATCAACTCCGCCATCCAGTCCACCGGCGGCAACGACGGTGCCGCCCAGTCCGGCAGCGTGGGCCTGGGCTTCGCCATCCCCATCGACCAGGCCCGCCGCGTCGCCGAGGGCCTGATCAAGACCGGCGAGCCCGTCTACGCCGTCATCGGCGTCCACGTGGACTCCAGCTACAACGGCGAGGGCGCCAAGATCGCCACCGGCGCCGACGCCGTCACCGCGGGCGGCCCCGCCGACCAGGCGGGCCTGCGCGCCGGCGACGTCATCACCAAGTTCGACGACACGGTGGTCGACTCCAGCCCCACCCTCATCGGCGAGATCTGGCAGCACCAGCCCGGCGAGAAGGTCGACCTCACGTACACCCGCGGCGGCCAGACCCGCACGGCCACCGTCACCCTCGGCGAACGCAAGGGCGACAGCACCAGCTGAGCCGACCCGTTAGGCTGTCCCCCGCGCCGCCCGGCCCACCACCCGGACCCCGCGGCGCGGGGAGAGTTGCCCGAGCGGCCTAAGGGAACGGTCTTGAAAACCGTCGTGGCAGCGATGTCACCGTGGGTTCAAATCCCACACTCTCCGCAGTAGGCCGGCGAAGGCGCTGGACAGAAGGGGTGCCCCAAGACACGGGGGCGCCCCTTCTTCATGCACGACGGCACCGTGCTTCCCCGTGGTTCCCCGTCTGATCGGGCACGGAAGGGGCACGAACGGGTCGCTCGCCTAACCTGAGGCCGGTGCTGGCCCAGAACAATCATGGAGGCGGGGGAAGGCCATGGGGACCTACCAGCAGACCGTTGTGGACCTGGATGCCTCAGCAGAAGAGGCGGTGACATGGGGCGAGCGTGGTAGGGAGTGGCTTGAGGCGGAAGGGTTCATCCGCCCGGTGCCGTGGCAAGAGGGTCTGGTGCAGTTGGCCGGGCCACGCTGGCGGGAGGCCGTCGAGCTGGTCCCGCCGGACTGGCGGGCCCGGATCAAGGAGTTGGAGGAGGAGCCTTGCGGGGAGTTGCGGGTCGTGGCGGGTCGTACCGTCTTCCTCGCCGGTATGGGCAGAGTCCCTGACCCGATCTGTCCTCGCTGCCAGAGCGCGACCTCCACCTGGTCCGGTGAGGTCATCGACACCTGGTACACCACGGGCGCGGCTGACCTCGGCTGCCAGGCTTGCACTCGCCGCGCTCCGCTTCCCGACTGGGACTGGACACGCGACTACTTCGCCTTCGCCTACCTCGGCTTCGAGTTCGACGACTGGCCGCCCCTTGATCCTCACTTCACTGCCGCCTTCGGCAAGGTGCTGGGGCACCGCATCCGGGTGCTCGCGGGAAAGTGGTGAGATCAGAACAGAGGTCGGCGTAACGGCTTCGGGCGGGAGATGCCATGGGGCGAGAGATCGGGGCCCGTACGCTGACCGCGCAGCGGCTGGTTCCTCCCCTGCCTCATGGTGGTTGCGTGGTTGCCTGTAGCCGGCCTGAAGCCATGGAGCCGACCGCCCCGGCCACGCGCCGGCCGTTCTTCCCTTCGTCGGCTCGCGCGGCGAGCGGAGTGGGCCCTTGAGCCCCAAGACACGGGGGCGCCCTTCTTCGTGGTTCCGCGTCCGATCGGGCACGCCAGGGGCGCGGCGGCCTTCAGGCGCCGGCCGGCCTCGGCGATCCGCCAGGCGCGGCAGGTGGACGAGACGGCGAGGTCGCCACGACGGTGGCCCGGCCGGGTGTCAGGCAGCCGAATCTCATTCCCTGCCGGCGGCCTTATCGGTCGCCTACACGCGGGGTGGAAGGTATGGAGAACCGTCGTGGCAGCGATGCCGCCGGGGACCACATCCGAGGCCCTGGACAGAAGGGGTGCCCCAAGACACGGGGGCACCCCTTCCTCATGTTCCGGGCGGTCGCGCTCAGAAGAGGATCTTGTAGCCGCTCCAGCCGGTGCCGATCTTCACCCGGCTTCCGAAGGCGCCCTTGCCGTTGCCCGCCCAGCGGTACAGGTTGCCTTTGGTGTCGCGGGTGATCAGGTCGTTGCGGCCGTCCTGGGTGAGGTCGCCGATGCCGACCATGGAGTTGTACGCGTTGAAGCCCGAGGCGATCTTCGTGCGGCCGCCGAAGCCGCCCTTGCCGTTGCCGAACCAGCGGTAGAGGACGCCGGCCTTGTCGCGGCCCAGCAGGTCGCCGTTCCCGTCGCCGTTGAGGTCGCCCGCGCCCACCAGGGCGGTGTAGCCGGACAGGCCGCCGGCGACGCGTACCCGGGCCTTGTAGGCGCCCTTGCCGTCCGCCGAGTACCGCCAGAGCCCGCCCGACTTGTCACGGCCGACCAGGTCGGGCCGGCCGTCGCGGGTGAGGTCCCCGGGTGACGTCAGCACGTTGTAGGTGTTCCAGCCCTTGCCGATCAGCGAGGACTTGTTGGTGCCGCGGGCGAAGTAGACCTGGCCGATGCCCCGGTACAGGCGCAGTTCACCGGCGGAGTTGCGGACCAGCATGTCCGCGTTCCCGTCGCCGGTGAGGTCGCCGGCCGGTACGAGGGTGGAGGAGACCGGCCAGTCCGCGGTGTAGCCGCGATTGTAGAAGTGCCCCTTGGGGTGGCCCTCCCAGGAATCGGTCCTGCCGTCCTTCCGGACGGCCACCATGTCGGGGAAGCCGTCGCAGTCGTAGACGTGGGTCGGCAGGGCGCCGCACAGCACGCTGAATTCGCCGCCGCCCAGCCGCACCGGCGTGGTGCCGCCGCCGGAGCGGACGCTGAGCTGCCAGGTGTAGACACCGCTCGGAGCGGGGGCGCCGCTCGACTCCCTGCCGTTCCACGAGGCCTGGACGCCGTGGGGACCTGGTTCGGCCCCGCCGCGCAGCAGGGCGACGCGGCGACCGGTGGCCTTCTGGGTGACGGCCATCTCCCAGGAGTCCACAGGCCGGCTGACCTGCACCGTGGCGTTCCAGGTCGAGTAGTACCCCGTGGGGGACCTCGGTGCGACGGCCTCGGAGCCGGACCCCTCGCCGATGACCGGGGCGGAGTCCGGGACTCCGTCCGCCAGCACGTGCACGCGGCGGTCGGCGTCCACGTAGCCGACGTGGCCGCTGTACTTGTCGACGGTCCAGGTGATCCTGCGGGCGTCCGCGAGCGTCCCGGCGGAGAGGGCGGCGAGGGTGCGCTCGGCGACCGGGGTGCCGGTGTGGAAGTCGGTGAGCCGGAGTTCGCCCACCGCGCGGTCGTGCCGTACGACGTAGCCGTCGCCGAGCATGGCGGGGCCGGACGGCACCGTGAAGCCGCGGTCGTTCGTCAGGTCGTATACCCCGGCCTGTCCGTCGGGGCCGCAGGACCAGTACAGCCAACGCGCCGTCGCCTGGAGTTCGGTGGGCACGCAGGCGGCACCGGTCCGCACTGTCCGGACGGGCTTGCCCGGGGTGGTGGCCTCCAGGGTCAGCCGCTCGGCGGTCAATGTGCCGGGTGCGACAGTGGACGCGCTCCACAGGGTGGAGTACCACAGCGCCGCGGCCTGAACCTGGCGGCTGCGTATGACCTTGTCGTAGCCCGGGGAGACGATGTACTGGGTCCTCGGGGAGCCCCCGTCGACCACCACGTACGACGTCGACGCGTCCCTGACCTCGCCGCCGCTTCCCGGCAGTTCCATCCGCAGGTGCGAGGTGTAGGCGTCGACCCGGGTCTCCAGGTACGTCCGCCCGCCGGTTTCGGACAGGAAGGACAGGCCGTACCAGTTGCCCTCCACGAGCCGCACGCAGTCCTCGCCCGTGGCGCAACGCACGGCGGTGGCCGGCATTCCCGCGGGCAGCGGCTTGGCCGCTCCCGCGACGGGGTCCTGGCCGGTACCGACGTCCTGCTGGTGGATGGTGAGTTTGCCCCCGGTGCTGTCCACCCGGTTGAGAGTGCCACGCTGCAGGTTCAGGCCGAGGACCTTCGCGATCACCGGGGGCAGCGGCTGGACCGTCTCGTGGGTGGTCCCGGTGAAACGGTGCACAGCCCAGTCCCCGGTGCCGGAGCCTCCTACGAGCAGGGCGCTCCCGTCCGTGGTCCGCGGTGCGTGGTCCGAGACGAGTGCGATGTGGTCGAGCGCACTGGCCGGTTCGCCGCCGTCGAGCGGCCGGGCGGTGAGCGGCCGGCCGAGTGTGGTGCCCGAGGTGGTGTCCGGGCCCGAGGTGAGGAGGGTGTCGCCGGACAGGGCCACGGGAGAGGCGCCGTCGGGCAGCGGGAACTTCCGCACCTCGGAGGAGACATCGGCGCGGGGCAGCCAGCGCAGCTCGGCGAAGCCCTGCCCCCACCAGGCGACGCGGTCCGCGGTGAGCATGATGCGCAGACCCTCGCCGGCGAAGGTCTCGGGGAGGGGGGTGACCACGCCCGTGTCGGCGTCCAGCAGCCCGTAGCGGTATGCGCCGTCCTGCCGGTACGAGATCACCGCAGTGCCGCCGTCCACGGCTGTCGGCTGCAGGGAGAAGCTGCTCGGCTGGGCGCCGGTGGGCAGCCCTGTGACGGATATCGGCGGCGCGGGCTCTGAGCCGGTGTCGAGGAGCACGCCTGCGGAGCCGGTGGTGCCGGTCGTGGACCTCAGGGCGAGCACCTTGTCCCCGACGGTGCCCCGGAAGGTGTGACCGGCCGGGAGTTGCACGTCGCGGCGCTCACCGGTGTGCGGATCGAGCACGGTGTACCAGGTGGTGCCGCGGACCGGGCTCGGGGAGACGGCGAGCAGGTCGCCGCCGACGGGGCTCACGAGCGCGTTGGCCTGAAGGTTCTGCAGGCCGGGCACCTGCGTCGAGGTGCCGCTCGCGAAGTCCGTCCAGGTGTAGCCGTCCCGGCCCTCCTGCTGGTGCAGGAAACCGGTGGTACCCCCGGCCAGCGGGGTGTCCACGCGGGGTGTGGCCCGGTCGGCGGGCGGGATCACGACCTCGTGGGCCGAGTCCGCCGCCGTGACCTCCTGGGCGGCCAGAGCGGGCGGCGCGTCCACGGCGAGCGGGACGGCTGTGGCCGCGACCGCCAGGACGGTGGCGGCGGCGCGGGCCGTCAGGCCGGTTCCGCGTCTGCGGCGGGTGGACAGTGGATCGATCGACGTTCGGGACGGTGCCCCCACGTCTCCCCCCTCAGGGATGTGTCGGTGCGCCGCCGCGCGGCGGCGCCGGACGGTGGCCGCTCGCATCGGCTCGCGCCACCCCCCAGTGGCCACGGCGTGCTCTTGTCGGCTCTGCGCAGGGTAGAGGCTAGCCGCTCGGTCAACCGCCGCCGAGGCCTGGTGGGGTGAACGACCGTCGAGGGCTGAAGCGTCGAAATGTCGAGGCGGGTCCGCCGGGTCCTCGCCGCGGCCGGCCCGCGGTCATCGGCCGGACGGGGCGCGGCCCCATGGGTGGAACCCCGGTGTCGGTGACCGGGCGGGAGGGGCGCGGCTGGAAGAATACGCTTAACGGTCAAACCGGTCATGGGATCTGCCCGCGCGCCCGCGGGCGGGCACCGTGCCGGTGCCGGCCGTCGTCCCGAACGGCAAGGGCTGATCACCATGACGGGTGTCGCGCTCCTGGGTCTGCTGCTGGCCGCGGCCGGTGGCCTGGCCTACGGCCGTCAACGGTTCCCGGTCGCGTTCTGGCTGCTGTTCGGGCTGCCGCTGGCCTGGGGGCGGTTCCTGTCGACCTACGGTTCCACGATGGCGGCCTGCGGGCTGGCCGTACCGCCGTCGCGGGCGCGGGCGCTGGCGGGGTGGGTGGTGGGGCGCCGGGAGGCGCGGCCGGTGCCGCCGAGGATCCGCCGGCTGGGCGGCTCGCTGACCGGCCTGCGGGTGCGGCTGCGGCTGCCGGGCGGGCTGGAGCCGGCCGACGTGGCCGCGGCGTCCAGCCGCCTGCGCCACGCGTGGGGAGTGCACGCGGTGCACGTGGTCGAGCTCGGGCCCGGGGTGGTGGAGCTGCGGATGACCTGCTACGACGTGCTCCGCGACGTGCGGATGCCGCGCCGCCTGCCGTCCGGGCCGATGGTGGTGCCGGTGGCGCTGCGGGACGACGGGACGGCGTTCGTGCGCAACTACCGGGAGATCCCGCACGCGCTCACCCTCGGGGCGAACCAGTCGGGCAAGTCGGTCTACCAGCGCAACCTGATCATGAACCTGGCCAGGCTGCCGGTGGCCCTGGTGGGGATCGACTGCAAGGGCGGGGTGGAGCAGATCCCCTACGCGGCCCGGCTGTCGGCCCTGGCGACCGACCGGGAGCAGGCGGCGGAGCTGCTGGACACGCTGGTGGGGGAGATGGAGCACCGCTTCGCGCTGCTCAAGGAGTGCCAGCGCACGGCGCTGGACAGCCCGGACGAGGAGGTGGCCTCCGACATCTGGGGGCTGCCCGCGTACGTGCGGCCGGTGCCCGTCGTGGTGCTGGTCGACGAGATCGCCGAACTCTTCCTCAGTACGACGAAGAAGGACGAGGAACGCCGGGACCGGATGGTGGCGAACCTGATCCGGCTGGCCCAGCGGGCCCGCGCGGTCGGCATCTACCTGGAGATCTGCGGGCAGCGCTTCGGGGTCGAGCTCGGCAAGGGCGCCGCCACGCTCCGGTCCCAGCTCTCCGGGCGCGTCGTGCACCGCGTCAGCAAGCAGACCGCAGAGGTGGGTCTCGGCGACATCTCGTCCGAGGCGACGACCGCCGCGACCGCCATCGCACGGGACCGGGTGGGCGTCGCGGTGGCGGGCGACGCCTCGGGCGGCTGGTCCCACATCCGTACCCCGCTGGTGTCGATCGCCGAGACCGCGGCCGTCTGCCGGGCCCACGCCCACCTGGTGCCCGACCTGCCGGCACTGGACCGCCACCGTCCCTCCGCCCAGGGCGAGGAGGACGGCCCTGAGGAGCCCGGGCCCTTCCCCCGGCCCCGCTCGGGCCCCGAGTGACGCGGGTCCCGCGGCGCGGCGCGTGAACGGCTAGCCTCGCGGGGGTCGTTCGCCGGTGCAAAGGAGGGGATCGTCATGGCAGCAGCGGGATTTCCGCCGATCGAGCCGTACGCGTCGGGGCTGCTCGGCGTCGGGGACGGGCAGCGCGTCCACTGGGAGACCAGTGGCAACCCGGAGGGCAAACCGGTCCTGTGCGTGCACGGGGGCCCGGGTTCCGGGGGCAAGAGGGGCAGCAGGAGGACCTTCGATCCGCAGGTGTACCGGATCGTGCTCTTCGACCAGCGGGGGTCCGGGCAGAGCCTGCCGCACGCCTCGGACCCGGCGGTGTCGCTCGAGCACAACACCACCGAGCACCTGATCGCCGACATGGAGCGGCTGCGCGAACACCTCGGCGTCGAGCGGTGGATGCTGTACGGCGGCTCGTGGGGCTCGACGCTGATCCTGGCGTACGCGCAGCGGTACCCGGAGCGGGTGTCGGAGATCGTGATCGTCGGGGTCACCACGACCCGGCGGGAGGAGATCGACTGGCTCTACCGGGGCGTGGCCCGGCTGGTGCCGGGCCCGTGGGAGGCGTTCCGGGACGGGGTGCCGCCCGGGGAACGGGACGGGAACCTCCCGGCCGCGTACGACCGGCTGCTCGGCAGCCCGGACCCCGCGGTGCGGGAGCAGGCCGTACGCGACTGGATCACCTGGGAGGACGCGGTCATCGCCCACGAGACCAACGGCAAGCCGGGGGCCTACGGCGACCGGCCGGACGACGACCTGGTCGCCTTCGTGCGGATCTGCGCGCACTACTTCGCCCACGGCGCCTGGCTGGAGGAGGGACAGCTGCTGCGGGACGCGCACCGCCTCGCGGGCATCCCGGGGGTGCTGATCCACGGGCGGCTGGACCTGGGCAGTCCGCTGACGACCGCGTGGGAGCTGGCGAAGGCGTGGCCCGGGGCGGAGCTCCAGGTGATCGACGACTCCGGTCACACGGGAAGCCCCGCCATGGGGGAGGCGGTCATGGCGGCGGCGCGGCGCTTCGGCACGCGCTGACCGTGCGCGGGCGGGCGCGGTCGTACCGCCCCCTCCCGCACGCCGGGCCAGTGGGGATCGGGTACGGGACCGGGTCACATCTCTCCCCAGGGAAGCGGTGCGGCCGGGCGGGGACGTCCGAGCGCGGAACGCGACGGGCGGCGCGGTCCGTCAGCCGGAGCGTAGGAAGCGGACGGCTGCCTTCCGGTGCGCCACGCACCACTGGGGGGCGGCATCCGCTCGAACGGCAGCACGGTGGCCACCCGGGCGGTGTCCGGTCCGGGGAGGGCGGGCGCCGGGATTGGCCGAAAGCCGTGCCGGAACGATTCCGCGCCCAGGGGGCCCGGGTCGTGCCGGCACGGGCGGGGGCGGTCGGGTCGCTTGTGGTGGTTGTGGAGGTTTGTCGACAGATCATCACGCTTGCGAGCGAAAGGGATCAAGGTCCGGCTTGTCCGCCGCGGTGCTGGGCAACTCTGGTTGCGGCGACGTCGCAGAGCCGGCGGAGCGGTCGGCCGGCCGCGCCGCGCACCTCGTATCCACTCCTCGGAGGGAAACACATGGGAAGCATCCGTACCGCCCGAGTCATGGCCGCCCTGGCCGCACTGCCGCTGGCGGCGGCGCTGTTCGCCGGCACGGCGGTGGCCGACAACGGCGCCGTGGCGGGTGGCACCTCCAACGCGACCGTGGTGAGCAACAGCGGCGGCAACGTGGGCCGCGACAACTTCGGGACGGTGACGACCACGCAGCAGGCGGCGACCGGCGCGGGGGCCT
Source organism: Streptomyces sp. PA03-3a (assembly GCF_033792735.1). NCBI lineage: Bacteria > Bacillati > Actinomycetota > Actinomycetes > Kitasatosporales > Streptomycetaceae > Streptomyces > Streptomyces sp. PA03-3a. Next base: position 7,066 of record NZ_JARAVM010000076.1, on the reverse strand, counting down.
CCAATCAGAACAGCACGGCCAGCGTGGTCGGTTCAGCCTTCACCACCATCAACCAGCCCACGCTGAACATCCACTTCGGGCCCATGTGGTGAGCGGGCCGGCCCGCCGCCGGGGTGGCGGGCCGAGGGGCTGAAGGGGTCGACTGCGCGACGGCAGCCTCACTGCCGTCGCGCAGTCGCGTCCGGCGTCGTCCACAGCCTGTGGACAACTTCACCCGGTCCGGACGTCTTGGCAGTGGTGCCGCCCTCTCATTAATCTGACGGCCAGTCAGAAGCTGGGGGCGGTGACGGCGGCCATGACGACCGACGACGACCTGTACGAGCGGCTGGCGGCGTACGAAGGACGCCCCGCCGCCGTCGCGGGCGAGGGCGGGGACCCCGTCAACGCGCCCATGATCAGGCACTGGTGCGAGGCGCTGGGCCATCCCGTCCCGCCGGACGGCACGGCACCGGCCCCCATGCTCCAGGTGTGGACCATGCGCGGGCTCGCCGGCCACCCGGGCGCCGCCGGGGGCGGCTCCCGGGCCGGCGCCTACGACGAACTCCTCGCGCTGCTCGACGGGGCCGGCTGCACCGCGGTCGTCGCCACCGACTGCGAGCAGGAGTACCTGCGGCCGCTGCACCCCGGCGAGCGGATCACCTTCGACGCGGTGATCGCATCCGTGTCGCCGCGCAAGACCACCCGGCTCGGCGGCGGCCACTTCGTCACGACGCGGATGGACGTCCGCGCGGACGGCGAACTCGCCGGGCGCCACCGCTTCCGCATCCTCGAGTACGCCCCCGCGCGGGCGCCGGGCGAGCGGCCGCGACGGCCCCGTCCGGTCGTCAACCGCGACAACGCCGGGTACTGGGAGGGCGTCGAGCGGAACGAGTTGCTCATCCAACGCTGCTCCTCCTGCGGCACCCTGAGGCTGCCGTGGCTCCCCGGCTGCAACACTCCGGCTCCGACGCCTGGGACACGCTACCGGCCTGCGGGCGCGGCACCGTCTTCAGCCGTGTCGTCGTGCACCACCCGCCGTTCCCCGCCCTCGACCCCCCGTACGCGGTCGCCCTGGTCGAACTGGCCGAAGCTGCATACGGGCTCGAACCGGAGGTTTTCGGCCATGTCGCCGTCGCCGGGCGCCGGCACGCCGCGACCAACCCGGCCGCGTACTTCCACGGCCGCCCCGTCACCCTGGCCGACCACGCCGCCTCGCGGTGGATCGTCGAACCGCTGCGCCTGCTCGACTGCTGCCAGGAGACCGACGGCGGTCAGGCCCTGGTCGTCACCTCCGCCGAACGCGCCCGCGACCTGCGGCACCCGCCGGCGGTGGTCGGGGCGGCGGCGCAGGGCGCGGCCAGGAGCAGATGGCTGGCTACTACCGGGCTGGCCATGATCTGTGCGGGCTGTCCGAGTCTGCGGCCGTGGCCCGCCAGTTGTGGCGCACCTCCGGTCTCGGGCCGAAGGACGTCGACACCGCCGTGCTCTACGACCACTTCACCCCTTTCATTCCGATGCGATTGGAGAAGTGCGGGTTCCGCGGGCGCGGCGAGGCGGCCGCCTTCGCCGCCGACGGCGGTCTGGAGCCGGGCGGGAGGCTGCCCGTCAACGCCCCTGGCGGCCAGCTCGGCGAGGCGTACCCGCACGGGATGCACGGCATCGCGGAGGCGGTGCGGCAGTTGCCCGGCACCGGCGTCAACCAGGGCCCCGGCGCGGCCCACGTCCCCGTCACGGCCGTACGGGGGTGCCGACCTCCGGACTGCTGCTCGGCGCGGCGGACTGAGCGGGTCCCGGCGCCCGGCGGCCCATCCGGGGCCGGGTGTTGCTGCGTACGGCTGACAGCGGGGCGTGGCTCACCCGGCGGCGGGTAGCCGCACGCGTTCACTCGACCCATGCGCGAACACAAGCCGATCATCCGACACGGGGCGATCGTGGCGATGGTGCTTGCCTGCCTCCTGGCCGGGCCCACCGCGGCCGAGGCCGTCGTGCCGCGTCCCGCGGGGCCGGTCGCCGAGCCCGCCTCGGTGACGGCTTCCACGCCAGCCCCGGCCCGGGCGTACCGGCCGGCCCAGGCGCCTGGCGACGACGGTGACGACGGTCCGTACGGCTTCGCCGACACCGGCCTCCTCGACGGCCTCGACCTCCCCTACGGCCTCGGCGGCGACGAGCGCGCCCCCTCCGGGGGAGGCCCGACCCGGGTCTACCGCGGCTACGGCTTCGACACCTGCCGCACGCCTCCGCTGTCCACGATGCGCGCCTGGCTGCGCTCCAAGTACCGCGCCGTCGGCGTCTACTACGGCGGCCGCGCCCGCGCCTGCAGCACCCAGCGCCACCTCAACCGCCACTGGGTGCGCTCGGTGCACCGGATGGGCTGGCGCATCCTGCCGATCTACGTGGGCTCGCAGTCGCCCTGCGTGCGCGGCGGACACCTGCGCAACCACCGGATCAGCACCGACGACCCCTGGGGCCAGGGCGCGAGCGAGGGCTGGGACGCCGTGCGCAGGGCCGCCGCCCTCGGCTTCGAGCCGGGCAGCGCGCTCTACCTCGACATGGAGGCGTACAACGCCAAGCGGTCCCGCTGCGCCGACCAGACCCTCGACTTCATCCGGGCCTGGGACCGCGAGGTCGACGACGCCGGCTACCTGCCGGGTCTCTACAGCAGTTCGGAGTCGGGCATCCGGCACATCGAGCGGGCCCGCCGGGAGGGCTACGACGACCTGCCGCGCGCCGTCTGGTTCGCCCGCTGGCAGGGGAAACCGGCGGTACGCAGCGAACCGGTGCTCGACCGGGACGCCTGGCATCCGCACGGCCGCATCCACCAGTACTCCGGCAGCGTGCGCGAGAAGCACGGCGGCCGGCGGCTGGCGATCGACCGCAACCGGCTGGACGGGCCGGTGGCCGTCGTCGGATGACGCGGCGGGCGGCCGTGAGGGCGCCGTCCCTGCGGGGTGACCCGTAGGGGCGGCGGGTGCGGCCTCAGCCCTCCGGAGGTGGGGCGGGCCCCCGTCCTACGACTTCAGGGTGACCCCGCTTCGGCACCTGCGGCGGATCCCCCGTACGCGGACCGGCTCCTAGCGTGGAGCCATGACCACGCCCGTGTGCACAAGCGCCTCGCAGGCCCAGTTCACCCGCTACGTCCGGGCCAAGGGCCCGGCGCTGCTGCGGACCGCGCGCTCGCTCACCGCCAACCCCTGCGACGCCGAGGACCTGTTGCAGACCGCGCTGACCAAGACCTACCTGGCATGGGACCGGATAGACGACCACCGGGCGCTGGACGGCTACGTGCGCCGCACGCTGGTCAACACCCGCACCTCGCAGTGGCGCAGGCGCCGGGTCGAGGAGTACGCCACCGACGAGCTGCCCGAGCCGTACGGCCACGCCGTCGCGGGCCCCGACGCGGCCGAGCAGCAGGCCCAGCGCGACGCGCTGCTGCGCGCGATCGCCCGGCTGCCCGTCCGCCAGCGGGCGATGGTCGTCCTCAGGTACTACGAGGACATGAGCGAGGTGCAGACCGCCGAGGCGCTCGGGGTCTCGGTGGGCACGGTCAAGAGCGCGGTCTCGCGGGCCCTGGGCAAACTCCGGGAAGACCCCGAATTGCGCCTGGGGTAGTGACATACCGATCGGTATGCCAGCAGAATCTCAGCACCCACCTACCCACGCGTAGCCGCTTCAACGAGGAGGCGCCCGGTGCTGAGCACAATGCAGGACGTTCCCCTGCTGGTGTCCCGGATCCTGACCCACGGCTCGACGGTGCACGGCCGGTCGCAGGTCACGACCTGGACCGGCGAAGGCGAGCCGAAGCGCCGCTCGTTCGCCGAGATCGGTGCTCGCGCCGCCCGGCTGGCGCACGCTCTCCGCGACGAGCTCGGCGTCGAACCGGACGACCGTGTCGCGACGCTGATGTGGAACAACGCGGAACACGTGGAGGCGTACTTCGCGATCCCCTCCATGGGCGCGGTCCTCCACACGCTCAACCTCCGGCTCCCCGCCGACCAGCTGGTCTTCATCGCCAACCACGCGGCCGACCGCGTGATCCTGGTGAACGGCACCCTCATCCCGCTGCTGGCGCCGCTGCTGCCGGCGATGGAGTCCGTCGAGCACATCGTGGTCGTCGGCCCCGGCGACACCTCGCCGCTGGAGGGCTGCCGTCCCGCCCTGCACGCCTACGAGTCCCTCATCGAGGGCCGTCCGGACCGCTACGACTGGCCGGAGCTGGACGAGCGCTCCGCGGCCGCCATGTGCTACACCTCCGGCACCACCGGCGACCCCAAGGGCGTGCTGTTCTCGCACCGTTCGATCTACCTGCACTCCCTGCAGGTCAACATGGCCGAGTCGATGGGCCTGACCGACAGCGACACCACGCTGGTCGTCGTGCCCCAGTTCCACGTCAACGCCTGGGGACTGCCGCACGCCACCTTCATGACCGGCATCAACATGCTGATGCCGGACCGCTTCCTGCAGCCCGGCCCGCTCGCCGAGATGATCGAGGCCGAGCGTCCCACGCACGCCGCCGCCGTCCCCACCATCTGGCAGGGCCTGCTCGCCGAACTCGCCGCCAAGCCGCGCGACATCGGCAGCATGGGCCACGTCACCATCGGCGGCTCCGCCTGCCCGCCCTCCCTGATGGAGGCGTACGACAAGCTCGGCGTCCGACTCCTCCACGCCTGGGGCATGACCGAGACCTCCCCGCTGGGCACCATGGCCCACCCGCCGGCCGGCCTCACCGAGGAGGAGCAGTGGCCGTACCGGATCACCCAGGGCCGCTTCCCCGCGTCCGTGGAGGCCCGGCTGGTCGGCCCGTCCGGCGAGGTGCTGCCCTGGGACGGCGAGTCCGCGGGCGAACTGGAGGTCCGCGGGCCGTGGATCGCCGCGGCCTACTACGGCGGCGCCGACGCCGAGGCGCTGCGCCCCGAGGACAAGTTCAGCCCCGACGGCTGGCTGCGCACCGGGGACGTCGGCACCATCACCCACGACGGCTACCTGACGCTGACCGACCGCGCCAAGGACGTCATCAAGTCGGGCGGTGAGTGGATCTCCTCCGTCGAGCTGGAGAACGCCATCATGGCCCACCCGGACGTCGCCGAGGCGGCGGTGGTGGCCGTGCCCGACGAGCGCTGGGGCGAACGGCCGCTCGCCACGGTCGTCCTCAAGGACGGCAGCGCGGTCGGCTACGAGGAGCTGCGGACCTTCCTCGGCGAGAGCGTCGCCCGCTGGCAGCTGCCCGAGCGCTGGGCCGTCATCCCGTCGGTGCCGAAGACCTCGGTCGGCAAGTTCGACAAGAAGGTGATCCGCCGCCAGTACGCGGCGGGAGAGCTGGACGTCACCAAGCTCGTCTGACCACGCGGAACGTGGCGGCCGGGCCCCGGGGGGGACCCCCCTTCGGGGCCCGGCTCGTGTCGTGCGGTGGGCCCTCAGGAGCCGATCTTGCCGAGCATGTCGACGATGCGTCCCTGGACGTCCGCGCTGGTCGAGCGCTCCGCGAGGAAGAGCACCGTCTCGCCGGACGCCAGCCGCGGCAGCTCCGCCGGGTTGATGTCGCCCGCCGTGTAGACGACCATCGGCGTGCGCTCCAGCCGGCCGTTCGTGCGCAGCCAGTCGACGATCCCCTGCCGCCTGCGGCGGATGAGCATCAGGTCCATCACCACGAGGTTCGGGTGCACCTGCGCGGCGAGCGTCATCGCGTCCGCCTCTGACTGGGCGTGCGCGACGTGCATCCCGCGCCGCTCCAGCGTCGCCGTGAAGGCCTGCGCGATCGCGGTGTGGGCCTCGATCAGCAGCACCCGCGGCGGGTGCTGCTCGCTGTCCCGCGGCGCCAGCGCCTTGAGGAGCACGGCGGGGTCGGCCCCGTACGCGGCCTCGCGGGTCGCCTGGCCGAGGCCGGCCGTGACGAGCACCGGCACCTCGGCCTGCGCCGCCGCCTGACGCAGCGACTGCAGGGCGGTCCGGGTGATGGGCCCGGTGAGCGGGTCCACGAACAGCGCGGCGGGCGGCTCGGCGACCTGCGCGTCGACCTCCTCGCGCGAGCGGACGACGACCGGACGGTAGCCGCGGTCGGTCAGCGCCTGGCGGGTGGCGACGTCCGGCTCCGGCCAGACCAGCAGGCGGCGCGGCTCGTCCAGGACGGCCCCGGGCTCCTGGCCGCTCTCCTCCGTGACGTCGACGGCGCCGTTGGGACCGTCGAGCGGCTCGGGGCCCTCGGTGTCCTCCGTGGGAGCGCCTATGGCGTACGCCCGGCCGGGGGTCTCCGTGCCGTTGACGGCCACGGGCGCGGCGGGCTGCGCGGGCCCGGGCTCCGCGGGGGTGGCCAGCTTGCGGCGCCGTCCGGAACCACTCGACGGCTGGGCGACCTGCTCGTTGATCTGCTGGGCGAAGGCGACGCCCTGCCCGAGGGTCCGCACGCTGATCGCCCGGCCCTGCGTACCGCCGTCGTTCTGCGGGGCCTGCGCCTCGGGCTGCGGCTGCGGCTGCGGTTGCGGCTGCGGCGGTGCGGGCGGCAGTGCCTGGGGCGGGACCATGGGCTGCGGTTGCGGTTGCGGTGGCGCGACCGGCTGGGGCTGTGCCACGGGCTGCGGTTCCGGGCTGCGCTGCGTCTGCTCCGGGATCATCGGCGGCTCGATGGCCAGTGGTTCCGGCTGCGGCGCCGGGGTGGGCGGCGGGAGCCGTCGCGGGTCGACGATCGCCGACGGGCGAGGGGTGCTCTCCACGATGCCGCGCGGCCGGCGGGCCGAACCCTGGGCCTCCGGCCACTCGGTCGCCGGGGTGGCGGGGACGGAAGGGGCCGGGGCGGAGGGGGCGGCCGGCAGCGCGGGGAGTTCCGGTACGGCCGGGGCCTCCGCGACGGTGGTCCGGCGCGCACGGCGTCCGTTGCCCGGTGCGCTCTGCTCGGGCGCCTCGGGCAGCGCGGGCACCAGCCCCGCCTGCGGCTCTTGCGGCCCGCCGCGGCGGGCCCTGCGGCCGGTGGGCTGCTCCTCCGCCTCGACGGGGGCCGGGGGGAGGGCGGGCTGCGCCTGGGGCTGCGGCTCCTCGGGTCGCCGCAGGGCGCGGCGCCGCCCGGTGGGGGTCGGTGCGTCGGTGGTCGGCGCGGCGG
>NZ_JARAVM010000075.1:0-17061 GCF_033792735.1 Streptomyces sp. PA03-3a | reverse complement strand
AGATGTCGCAATCCACACCGAGCCAGAAGGCCCTCACCCATTTCAAGATCCCTCAGCCGAGAGATCCGTCACCAACCTCTGTGGACAGAACACCTAGGCGTTGATGAGGCTGGTCTCGTTCTCCGCCGCGTACGCCTCGGCGAAGCGGTCGTAGTCGTTCGCCTTCTGCCCGGGGCCGGGGGGAGCCTCGACGGGACTGATCCAGGACACCGACCCGGGCGCCCGGGGCCCGCCTGTCCGGCGGTCTCGGGAGTGACGGGTCCGTCGGTCGCTCCGGGACTGTTCGACAAGGTTGACCTCGTTCGTTCGGGCCGCGGTGGGTGTTTACGGGAGTCCCGCGAATCGGGCGCTCGGCCTCCCCGGACCGTGAAGAACTTGCCTGAGGCCGGCGTTGCCCGAGACGGAAACCGGGACGGAGAACGTCGAAGGGCCCCACCGCGACCGGTGGGGCCCTTCGACAACGTGCCCGGTGAGGCACTGGCGGAGGATACGAGATTCGAACTCGTGAGGGGTTGCCCCCAACACGCTTTCCAAGTCTGTTGGTGGTTCAACGGGCCTCGTGCCAGGGCGTTCACCTGCGTTCACGGTCGGCTGGCCGTTGCCGCGGAGACGGCTGGGAGCCCTCATTGAACGACCGTGAACCGGGCTGAATGAGACGGAAACTGAGACGGGCGCCGTCCCCTGGTGGCGTCGACCACCAGGGGACGGCTTCCGCTACCGCACCAGCAGCCCGGTCGGCGGCGGCTGGGGGCCGCCCAGCCGGGCCAGCAGGTACCCGCCGTAGGCGCCCAGGATGCTCGCGAGGTACGCGTCGAGGTTCAGGGGGAGCCAGACATCGATGAGCGCCAGGGCGATGGCGGCGCCCACGAGCCGGGTGGCAACCTCCGTCGCCGTGGCCGGCTCCTCGCGGTCGTCAAGCGGGGGGTGCTGGCCCTGGTTGTCGGGCGGGGGCTGAGTCGTGTTCACTTGCGTTGGGCCCCTTTCAAGGGCTAGAGGTGGGGCCGCGTTCGGTTTTAGCGGACAGAGTCGCGGCTTCACCACCTACATCTGATCTTCTTCGCAGCCCCCTGAGAACGGGTTCGTCCCTTGGTGGCCGGTCAGCGCGAGCTTCTACGGGGGTGGCAGGTGTCCAACCCCTCGTTTTTTGCCTGGCGATTTTTTCGACCTCGGCCTTGCTCGCGGGGAGAGCGTAGTCACATGGAGTGAGGCGTTGCAACTACCTAGGTTCGTAGGAGGTGCTCCGACGCCCCGGCCGGGATACGGCTTGGAGGGGCAACACCGTCACGAGCCGCCCACCGCACCCGGGTGACAGTGATCCCGCTCCCTGCCGGCAACGTGTCCGCGACACCTCACCTGAGCTGCGCATACTCGTTATCGCGACCTCCCCCGAGGTGCACTTCGAGCACCCGTGTACCCCACGGCTGGTTGCAGAACACGGGTTGCGAGATTACGCTCGCGACGCACGCGCGTGGCAAGCGAAAAAAAATTTGCCAGGCATAATTTGGAGGGGGCGAGCCCAGTGGCATCCGAGGCGGACATGCAGGCGATGGCCGAGGGCATGGACATGCGCCCGGTCTCGTTCAAGACTCCGGCGTTCCGGACCATGATCGGGAAGATGCCGTCGTTCAACTTCGTGCACCCGCTGCCGGCCCTCGTGGAGCTGCGCGCACGCACTGAGTCAGGGGTGATCGTCCGGAAGGACTTCGACCTTGATGACGAGGAGTACGGCAACCGGCCCATCGACTTCAAGCACGTCGAGAAGATCGCGAACGGGCTCTACGATCGTCCCGACACCCCGATTCAGCAGATCCAGCTCGCCATCCCCACGGACATCGACGGCCAGGAGACGTACCTCTGGAAGTCTTACAACAGCATCTCTCCCGGCGTCGAGTTTGGCATGCTCACGGTCTATCAGGGCACGCCCATGCACATCGAGAACGGGCAGCACACGCTGGAAGCGCTCGCACGGGTCTGGGACCGAGTGAAGGGGGCCTCGTTCGGTGAGGACCAGGAGAAGGAGAGCATCCTGAAGGCGAGTGCCGCTCCGATCCAGGTACTCGTGCAAAGCGACCGTGACGAGGTCACGAGGATGTTTGTGGTGGCGGGGATGACAAAGCCGATCTCGCCCGCACTCATGACAGCACTCGATCAAAGCTCTTACGCGAATCGCTTCGGCACCCAGGTCGGGCGGCGTGCACGGCTCCTCACCGACGAATCTGCTCGTCTGGTCTACCTGCGCTCAGCCGCACGTGAGGAGGCGCTGTACTCGACTGCACACATGCGAGGGTTCACTACCGCCACCTTGATCGGCTTCAGGGACCGCACCCCCGATGCGCGCGAAGCAAATGTGCGCAAAGCGCTCGAGGAGCGCGCCGGAGCAAGCGGCAACCTCAACGATGAGTTGGAGACGGTCATCGACGAGACCGTTTCTTCTCTCGACTACGCATACGAGCGGATTCCCGGCTGGAAGGACCTGCGCCGTTCCCCGGACGGAGCTGGCCTGACTCCTAAGCAGTTCCGTGCGGAGTACCTGCATGGGTCCCCAGCTGGCCTCTACGTGATCGGCGGCGTCCTTGGTGCTGCACGGTTCTGTGGTGTTCCACTGAACGACGTCGTTGACGCACTCGCAGAGCTCCCGTGGCGGCGATCCGAAGGCAAGATCCGCAGGGTGGATGGCGTTGAGCAGATGCAGCATCTCCTCTTCGAGGACACGCTCGTTCGCTTCGAGAAGGGGACCGCCCAGAATGGGGACGTCATCTGGTCTCCGACCACTGCCGGCGGGGCCCGCACTAACTATGAGGCCGCAACGGAGAGGGTCTTGAAGGAGCTCGCGCACGATGCATCCTTCAAGGAGATGTACCACGTGAAGACGCTCGTGCACCTTGGTCTGCGTTCCGCCAAGGGGCGTGGCCGTCCGCGTAAGACGACTGAGGGATAGCGACGATCCTGGGCTGGGCCCTGAGCTTGGGAATCACCGGGCACCTAAGCAGGGGAAGGCTTCATGAGCTGCGGAAAGTCCATCCGGATCACTTCACGACAGTGCCTTCGAGTGACCGAGACAGACCGCAGGTTCCCGGGTGTTCTGGCACGGATATGGCACGACCGGCCTTCCCTGCTGGCGCTCAGGCGGGACGTTGCTGTGAAGCCAGGCGTAGCCACCTCCGGACACCGCGAGTGGGTGCTGGATCGTAGTTGGAGTCGTGCCACAGCCTGCGTAGGTGCGTGAATTGGTACTCATGCCCAGCGTCGGAGTCCTCTAGCGTTTCGTTCCAGAGATGCTCGAACGGCTGGCGATGTAGCTGTGAGTGGATGGAGCTGCTCCAGATGTGCCAAGTGTCTTTCGAAACCCATCCTTGCGCACGCAAATCAGCTTCATCCTCACTAAGGCGAAAATATAGGCGAATTACCGCTTTCTGGTCCAAATCCTCTACGCTCGCGCCGCGTAGGGTAGAAGATGACATCTTGTCCAGCAATGTCCAGTAGCGGGCTACGTACACGTCCTCGACCTGACGGACCCGCTGTATTCGCATCTGCCAAACGGTGATGCCCCAGGCAATCAACGTGGGAACCAGGGCGATGATGAGCGCAACCATGCTGGAGATTGTGAGGTCTGGCTGCCCGTCGCGTCACGATCTGCTTCCGGACCGCGAAGGAACTTGGGGTCGTTGGCCATGTGGGTGGTGGGGCACTACCGAGCGACTCAGCGCCGCCAGCGGTCGCGGTGCTTGGCGACGCAGGCCAGGTTGATCGTGTGCTGCGGGTGGGTGCGCAGCGTCCCGGTTTCCGTCCCGTTCCGGATGATGGTGAGGTCGTCGGTCAGCACGATGGCGCCGCCGTCGAACATGACGTGGCAGGTGGGGCAGAGGCAGAGCACGTTGTCGGTGGTGTCCGGTCCGTTGTGGGGGCTGCCAAGGGCCTGGATGTGGGCTCCCTCGCTGTAGGCCCCGCCGGGCAGGATCACCGTCACACCGCAGATTTGGCAGGCTCCCTCGTGCCACTTCTTGACCTGACGGGTGACTGCCGTGCTCCGAACGATGCGCTGCACGTTGGTGGTGACGCGCTCAGGACTCTCCGCCCCTGCCGGCGGGGTCCCCTGGGCCGGTGCAGGAACGATCTCGGGAGATGCCGGAAGCTCGTGCTGTACGACTTCCGGGGCGGGGGTGTCCTGGTATGCCTCCAGCCTGAACTGCCAGATTAGAAAGCCGTCAACGCCCAGCTTGCTGCCGTAACTGGTGACGCGGTACAGCCCGTCGTACCGGTAGCCCGTGGCCGGCGCGTAGATGGAGCCCTTGTGCGCTCCGCGGAGCACGCGAACGGGGAGACCCTCCAAGTGACTGGTCACCAGCGCCGCGTTACCCGGGTCCTCAAGCGTCTGGTCGTTGACCTGGTTCTTGGACGCGTCTTGTCCACCGTGACCGGTGTAGATGACGACGTTGCCGTAGTCCTCGTCATCCTTGTAGCCACCAGACACGACGATGGACTCAGCGCCGGTCTTCTTGGTCCCACAGATCCCGGCCTGGAGGGGCCGGTGGACACCAGCCTCATGCGCAAGACGACGGCTCTCGTAGGGCTGGCCAACCTCGACGTTGGGCACTTCACCAATCATGGCCAAAGCGTCGCACAAGGCTCCGACAAGGAGGCTACCTACCGGGGCGATGCTGCGGTCAGGCCCTCAGTAGCCCGTCTACTGATCCCCGGTCCGGCTGACCAGCAAGACAGAAGTAGCCCACGGCTCTGACCAGCTCAGATGCCGTGGGCTTCTGTCGTTGTCGGTCGTTGTCGGGTGACCTCGCACGGCCCACAGACGGCCCGGGATCGGGATCGCGCTCAACACGACAATGTGGCAGCGGGCCGATCTGATCTACAGTCACCCCGCCTGCGTCGGCCGGCCGCTGTAGATCCGCAGCACCGGCCCGTTGCGGAGGGTCCAGCCCGTTCGAGCCGGGCCAGGTGGGCTGACATCCGCATTACAGGTTTGGTCCGCGCTTAGCAGGCGCCGGGATGGTCCCCCTCGCTGTAGCCCCTGACGGGCACCATCACGGCAGGGGCAGCACTGCCTAACCTGATGTCGACTCGCTCGACCAGCGAGCGATCGGGTCTGTCACTGGCGGGGCGCGAGGGGAGCCTCCGTTCGCGGAGCCCACTTGGCCACTGTGCAACCTCCCAGTGTCCGATGCGTGGACAAGTTGCTTCAAACGGGTATCGCTATCAGGTTTGGGCGAAATATAGTGAGCGGGTGCTTAAGAAGCTTCGCCTCTCTCACTTCAAGGGTTTCGCCGAGTTTGAGATCAACTTCGGTCGGCAAGCCATCCTCGTCGGCCCGAACAATGCGGGGAAAAGCACCATCATCTCCGCGCTCCGACTGGCGGCGGAGCAAGTCTCCTATGCGCGTCGCCGAAACTGTCAGGACCGCTTCAACCTCGACGGCAACCGGTGGGCTGTCGGGCACCCCCTGTCCAATAGGGTGGGCAACCCCTCTGGCTTTGTGGATGAGAATATTCGCCACGAGTTCAGGGAATCCGAAACTCGGCTCGAGTTGACGTTTACCTCGGGCGCGACACTGAAGTCAATTTGGCCGGTTGATGAACCTCCTTTCTTTTGCCTGATCAAGGGCGATGGTTCGTTCATCAGTACAACGGTGAATGCGCGATCGGCGACTCCCTCGATTGGTGTAGTTCCTACGCTGACTCCAGTCCAGCATCGCGAGCCGATTCTCACCGAGAAATATGTGAGAGAGAACCAGACCACTCGCCTGTCAAGCAGCCATTTCAGGAACCAGCTGTATTATCTCAAGAGGGCCGATCCGGATTCCTATTTCGAGCTGGTTTCTTTCATTCTCGAAAATACGCCAGAGATTCAGGAGCTCGATGTTGAATCTAGCTCAGCTGGGGACTCGGCAGAATTGGATCTGTATTTCACTGAGACCGCCACTCGATCTGAAAAGGAACTGTTCTGGGCTGGTGATGGTCTGCAGATCTGGCTGCAGGTTTTGGCTCATCTGTATCGGCACAGGGCGGCTAAGACCTTGGTCTTGGATGAGCCGGACGTTTTCCTGCATCCAGATTTGCAGCGGCGACTCGTTAACGTGTTGGAAGAGCGTAACCAGCAATGGATCCTAGCAACTCATGCTCCAGAGATCCTGGCAGAGGCCCGCCGTGACTCGGTTATCCTGGTAGATCGGACTCGCAAGAACGCTCGACATCTTCGCGACTCGAAATCTTTGGATCAGGCCACTCATTCGCTCGGTTCGGGTTTCAACCTGGGCGTAGCGCGTGCCCTCCGATCCAAGGTTGCCCTGTTTGTTGAGGGGCAAGACATGAAAGTTCTGCGAAATGTGGCGCGGAGAGTTGGCGCTAAAAAGTTGGCGGGAGAAAAGGAGGTTGCGGTAATCCCATTGGGAGGCTTCGATAAGTGGCCTCAAGCTGGTTCTTTCGCCACGCTTAGCACGAGTCTTCTGGGCGACGCTGTGCAGGTTTATGTAATCCTGGATCGAGATAATCGTACCGACGGGCAGGCCTTTGATGTAACTAGCTCGCTAGCGAGTTCGGGGGTGCGATGCCACGTCTGGCAGAAGAAGGAATTGGAGAGCTATTTTTTGATTCCTGGTGCTATCTCCAGACTATCCGGGGCCGATCTTTCCGTGGCCGAAATGCTGCTAGATGAAGCCATAGGTGAGCTGAAGGTAGACGCGCAGTCGCAATTCCTGTGGCGCCGCCAGACGGATCTAGTAAGCAAGAATGCGCATGCAATGGATGTAACGCGTGCCGCCCTCCCGGAGTTCGACGTACTGTGGAATGACAAGCAAGCGAGAGCGGCCATGGTCCCACCCAAAAAGGTCTTCTCTGTATTGAATGCAAAGCTGTTGGCTGGCGGCCATGGGCCCGTAAGCGTGCGCTCGATCTCAAATAATATGCAAGCTGAGGAGGTTGTTCCCGAATTGAGGGATCTGCTTCTGGAGATCGAAGGTGCCATCGCAAAGTACTAGGTTCATGCCGACGTCGAAGTGGCTTCGTAAGGTCGGCGTGGAGAGGCTTTGGGCTGGAGCTGCCATGGGGCGAGAGATCGGGGCCCGTAAGCTTCCCGCGACTCGGGCAGTCTGTGGACCTGCCCGCAATAGCCCGATGTGGGCCCCGATCTTCGAGGCTCGCCCCATGGTGGCTGCCTAAAGCATCGGAGCGCCGGCCGCCCCAGCCACCGCGGTTCTCACCTCATGCCCTCGGCCTATCCTCGCTGGCGCGCGCCGGCGGACGGCCGTGCCGAGCGGGACGGAGGCAGGAGCGTGGGCGCGGCCGGACGCGGGCCGCGCGCCCGGCGGAGCGTGAGCGACGCCGGGTGTCTTGATGAGGTAGAGAAATCTGTAACAAGATCGGGTTCAGTCGTCTTCTCCCGGCTCACGCTGGCGAGGCAACTGGTCGATAGCAACCTCCTGCTCGACTTCTCTCATGGCGTCTGGGCTCGGGCAGAGAGCTCTGTGAGCGGGCGTGATCACTTCGTCTGGGGTCGGCTCAATGGCTCCGACCTTGACTGCGATGACGTCAGTGATGACGGTTGAAGACCTGGGGTGGATGCTCAGGAGCCGCCAACGGTAACGACGCGGAACGTCCTTTGCTCTCACGTTGACGGTACCGAGATCAACCCATCGATCGTAGTTCGTAGGCGTACGCCTGACTTGCAGTCCGCACGCGCGACAGGTCGGCGGTTCGATCCACCGTGTGTCGTCCTGGTCCGGCTCTTCGAGAGGTTGAGCTGTAGCCCCCTCCGCTTGGGCGATCTCGTTCGCGTAGCGGTTCCAGCACGGCTCGCAGAGCGCGGCCATCAGGTCGATACGCCCCCGCCTTAGCGCCAGACGACTCCTGTCTCCGCATTGCTCACAGACATCCTGATCATTGCCTGTAGACCCCATATGTCGGATTGTGAGCGAACTCGCTCATCCCGGAGTAGAGCGAGAACCCGCCTTTGTGAAACCGACTTGAGCGAGTCGTGTGAGGCTGACGTGCCCGAAGCTACGCGTCGAAGTCGTATTCCAGGATGTAGGCGGCAGAGTCCAGCGTCATCTCGTTGACCTCGACAGGGCGTCCCTCGTCGGCGAAAGCCGTGCGGCAGATCAGGATGACGGGCATGCCCATGGACAGACCGAGTCGGGTTGCTTCGTTTTGCGATGGCATCCGGGAGCGGATCTCTTCGCGGAAGTGCACCGGCTTGGAACCGAGCTCCGCCAGGCGCGCGTAGGTGCCGCCGGGTCCGGTGTCCTCTTGGGTGATGGCCGTCCCCGCCACGAGGTCCGCTGGCAGGTACGAGGTCGATAGAAGGACGGGCTTCCCGTCGAGTACGAAGCGGCGGCTGCGGACGCACACCGCATCCCCCGCGGGCACGTCGAGCACGCCGGCGATGTGTTCGGGGGCGGGTGCCTCGGTCACGGAGACCTGGTCCACCACCAGCTCGCGGTCGGCGATGTCGGCGGACCAGATTGAGCGGCCCGATCCCCACTGCTCCTGGGCCAGGCGCTGGATGCCGCGGCGTCGCAGTGGCCGAAAGTTGCGTACGAAGACCCCCGCTCCCTTCCGGGACTCGGCGATGCCTTCGTTCTGCAGGACGCTCAGGGCCTGCCGTGCCGTCATGCGGGCTACGCCGTGGACGGTCATGAGCTCGTTTTCGCCCGGCAGTCGGTCACCGGGGCCGTACTCACCTGCCCTGATGGCGTCCTTCAACGTGTCGGCGATCCGCTGGTACTTGGGGCGGCGGTCGGTGCCCTCGGTGGTCATGAACGATCCCTCCTTCCTCTCTAGACAGCTTAGCGGCTAGGCGGTCACGCGCCCCCTACGAGATGGATCCAGCCGACATGTATAGAGATGTTGACGTGTATAGAGATGTTGGCTTCACTGGAGACATCTCTAGACAGGTTGCTCGTCCGGAGTAGCCTCACGAACAGGGAGACGCTTCATGCCGTCCTTCAAGATCGACGTTTCGACCGCGGTGACGTTCGTTGCGACCGCGCCTACCCCGAAGCTGGTGAACAAGCAGACCGGTGAGGTGGCGATCGACCGGGAGACCGGTGCGCAGATGATGACCATCGGTCTGCTGATCTCGGACGAGGGTGAGGGCAACCTGTATCAGGTGGCCGTGCCCGCGACCGGGGTGGACGAGACGCTGACGCCGGGCACGCTGGTGTCGGTGATTGGGCTCAAGGCCCGTGACTGGGAGAACACGTTCAACGGCCAGACCCGGCACGGGATCTCGTTCCGCGCGGTGGCTGTCACGGCGGTGGCTTGAGCCATGGTGGATCTGGCGACGCTGATCGAGGTCGGTACCCCGCTTGCGGGGGCTGCTGGTGGCCTGGGCTACGCGAAGGTGAAGGCGCCGGGCGTGTACTGGTCGCTGGTGGGGTTGCCGATCACGATGAGCCGGTTCCACTTCACCTACGCCTCCACGATGGACGTGTGCGGGCTGACGGTGGCCCCGTCCCGGCTGCGGGCGTTCATGGTCCGCACCGTCGGTCGCCGCGAGGTACAGCCGGTGCCCCCGAAGATCCGCCGGGTTGCCGGCTCCGCCACCGGCTTACGCGTCCGCCTGCGTCTGCCCGCCGGCCTGGAACCCGATGACGTCGCCGCGGCGTCGAACCGGCTGCGGCACGCCTGGGGAGTCCACGCGGTGCACGTGGTGGAGATCAAGCCCGGTGTGGTGGAGCTGCGGATGACCGGCTACGACGTCCTGCGCACCGTGCGGATGCCGCGCCGGCTGCCGTCCGGTCCGATGGTGGTGCCGGTGGCGTTGCGGGAGGACGGGACCGCGTTCGTTCGGAACTACCGGGAGATCCCGCACGCACTCACTTTGGGGGCGAATCAGTCGGGCAAGTCGATGTATCAGCGCAGTCTGATCAAGCAACTCGCCAAGCTCCCGGTGGCCCTGGTGGGCATCGACTGCAAGCGCGGTGTCGAACAGACCCCCTATGCGCCGCGTCTGTCGGCGCTGGCCACCGATCCGGACCAGGCCGCTCATCTGCTGGACGCGCTCGTGGGGGAGATGGAGGCCCGGTTCGATCTGCTCAAGGAGTACCAGGGCACCGCGCTGTCCACGCCGGATGAGGAGATCACGTCCGACATCTGGGGGCTCCCGAAGAAGGTGCGGCCGGTCCCGATCGTCGTCCTGGTCGATGAGGTCGCCGAGCTGTTCTTGACGGCGACGAAGAAGGACGAGGAACGCCGGGACCGCATGGTCACGCAGTTGATTCGGCTGGCGCAGATGGCCCGCGCGGTCGGCATCTACCTGGAGATCTGCGGCCAGCGCTTCGGGGCCGAACTCGGCAAGGGCGCCACCATGCTCCGTGCGCAGCTCACCGGCCGTGTCGTCCACCGCGTCAACGACAAGCAGACCGCCGAAATGGGCCTGGGTGACATCTCGCCTGAGGCCATGCACGCCGCAACCGCTATCGCCGCCGACCGCCCCGGCGTCGCCGTGGCCGGGGACGCTTCCGGGGGCTGGACCCACATCCGCACCCCGCTGACCTCGATCACCGACACCGCCGCGGTCTGTCGGGCCCACGCCGACCTGGTCCCCGACCTTCCCGCCCTGGCCCCGTTCCGCCCGGATGTCCCGGCCGTGCCTGCTCCGGCTGACGCATCACCGCTGACCCGGCCCCGCCCGGTCACCGAGTAGTCCCGCACCCCTCGCCCACGGTCGGCGCGGCCGTCTTCGCGCCAGGTCCCTACCCCACCCATCCCTGAAAGGAGGTGACCCCCGTGGCTCGCCCCAACCGCTTCGATCCGGTGCTCATTCAGGCCGTGATCGCCGGTGCGCTGTCCTTCGCCCACCTGCACGACATCGCCGAAGCCGCCGGACAGCACGACTGGAAAGCCTGGGCCTACCCCATCTCCGTCGACCTGCTCCTGGTCGCCGCCTGGCGCCGTATGCGCACCCTGCGCGCCGCCAACCGCCCGGCCCGCGCGGCCTGGACCTGGTTCGTGATCGCCCTGACCGCGTCCCTCGGGGCGAACATCGCCACCGCCGGACTGCTCGACATGAACGCCGTGCCGGCCTGGCTGCGCATCCTCGTCGCCGGGTGGCCCGCTCTGGCTTTCCTCGGCGGCACCCTCCTCGCCCACACCCCCACCCGCGGACGAACCGGCCGTTGAGCCGACTTCGGTACCCGAACCGGCCCCGGTCCCGGTTGCGGAACCTGCTCCACAGGTGACGGTTGAACGGGCCCCCGAGCACGCGCCCGAACTTCCCCCGTCCGCTGCGCCCGCTCCCGTGTCGTCGCCGACCGTGCCGCCCGCGCTGCTGGCGCACGCCCGGAAGGTCGCCGACACCCACCACGCCGCCACCGGTACGCCGATCGACGCCGCGACCCTGCGCACCCGCCTCGGCGTCCCGCCGGCCCTGGCCGACGTCATCGCCGCCCAACTCACCTGACAGGAGGACACCGCAATGCGACCGCACATCCGCGCCGCCCTGGAACGCTCCGCCGAACTCACCCGCAACAACCGCCTGGTCGACGGCATGCGCATGGGCGAGGCCGCGATCAACCAGGCCACCGACGACGAACACCCCGAGATCCGGCAGTGGCTCACCGACCACGCCGACGACTTCACCCGGCGGGAGGGCTGACGATGCCGCGCCCGAACCGCTTCTACGACGTGATCCGCATCGGCCCGGTCAAGGTCGGCAGCTACCACGACGGCCGCGGACACACCCGCCACACCGTCGCCTGCACCGCGCCCGGCTGCGGCTTCTCCACCGACTACCGCGACCGCTCCGGCGCCGAACTCGCCGCCCGCACCCACCGCTGCCAGCCCTGACCCGCCGAAAGGAGATGACTCATCGTGCGCCACCCCGACGCGCAACTGCGGGCCAACCACCGCCCCTCCGAGCTGATCCCGCCCGGCGTCCACCCCGGACAGGTCGTGGTCATCCAGGCCGCGCCGCCCTCCTACGCCGGGAAGATCCTGCTGACCCTCGTGGCCAGCGCCGGCACTGCCCTGGTGCTCGTGGTCCTGGCCTTCGCGTTCCAGATGATCGCCGCCGTTGCCGCTGCGGCCATCCCCACCGTGGGCGGGGCAAGCGTCTCGCTCCACCTCGCGCGCAAGCGCTGACGGGCCCCCGGGGCGGCACTCAGCCGCCAAGCATCGACCGCCCCGGACGCCCTGCTCCCTCTCAGACCCAACGGACCCGAAAGGACTGCCACATCATGCCCCAGCACGCCCTGAGCCGGCCGGTCTGCCGCGACTGCGACGGTTTCCCCGTCGTCGCCATCACCACCGGCACCCGCCTGTCGGACGGCTCCCGCGCCACCCTCCGCGTCGCCTGCCCCGGCTGCAACGGCACCGGCCACACCCTCTCCGCCCCGGTTCTGGCCCGGATCGGGAGGTGAGCGCGTGACCGACATCGCCACCGCGGCGGGCCTGGACCCGGCCACCCTGCGCGATCTGCTGCGGGTGGCCGGGTCGGATGGCTTCGACCGCTGGCAAGACCAGATTCGCCGCACCGGCGGTTGCTCCGACCCGATCCACCTGACCGGCTACACCAAGACCCTCGACCGGGCCACCGGCCACGTCCTCCACTCGTACTCGACCGACACCGAGCCTGGTGGACGGCTGCGTGTCGCGTGCGGCAACCGGCGGGCTTCCCGCTGCCCGGCTTGCGCCTGGACCTACGCCGGCGACACCTACCACCTCATCCGGGCCGGCCTCGTGGGTGACCCGGGCAAGGGCACCCCCGAAACGGTCCGGGTGCACCCGAAGGTCTTCGCCACCCTCACCGCCCCCTCCTTCGGCCCCGTCCACAACCGCCCCGGCACCACCCCATGCCGCTGCGGGCTCCGCCACGGCGAGGACGACACCGCGTTAGGCACGCCCCTCGATCCCGAGTCATACGACTACGCGGGAGCGGTGCTGTGGAACAACCACGCCTCTGACCTGTGGCGGTACTTCACCATCTACCTGCGCCGCGAGATCGCCGCCCGCGCTGGCCTCACTCAGAAAGCCGCACGTGACCTGTCGCGCCTGTCCTTCGGGAAGGTCGCCGAATACCAGCGTCGGGGCGCCGTCCACTTCCACGCCGTCGTCCGCTTCGACGGCCCGGACGGACCCGACTCACCGCCCCCGCCGTGGGCGACCCTCGACCTGCTCACCGACGCCATCCACGCCGCCGCCCGCCGCGTCGCGGTCCCCGTTCCCGCTGCGGGTGATCAGCCTGCCCGCACCCTCACTTGGGGCACGCAGCTCGACGTGCAACCCATCCGGTCCGCCGACGCCGGTACGGACGGGGAGCTGACCGAGCAGGCCGTGGCCTCCTACGTGGCCAAGTACGCCACCAAAGCCGCCGAGACCACTGGCACCGTGGACCGCCGGGTCGGCAACCGCGAAGCCCTCGTACTCCTCGGCGTCCCCCCGCACCCTCGGCGGCTGATTGAAGCCTGCTTCGACCTCCACCGCCTCTACCCGGACCGCAAGCTCCTCGACTGGGCCCACATGCTCGGCTTCCGCGGCCACTTCTCCACCAAATCCCGCCGCTACTCCACCACCCTCGGCGCCCTGCGCCAGGTCCGAGCCGACTACCGCGCCGCCCAACAACGCCAAGCCCTCGGCCTACCCGACCCCGACGACTCCCCGGAGTCCACCACGCTCGTCCTCGCCCACTGGGCCTACGCCGGCCACGGACACACCCCCGGCGAATCCGTCCTCGCCGCCACCATCCACCGCGACATCCAGACCAACCGCGAAACCGCCCGCGAAGCCTTGAAGGAACTCGATGAGGAGGGGACACGGCTGTGAACGAACTGCACGACCTGTCGGGGACGGGAGATCCCACGCTGTTGCTCCTCACCGTGGAAGAGACCGCTCGGCGACTCGGGATCGGCCGGACCACCTGCTACAGCCTCATCAGTTCGGGAGAGATCGAGTCGGTCACTGTCGGCCGGCTGCGCAAAGTCCCCGCTGATGCTCTCCCCGCCTATGTGGCGAGGCTGCGCCGAACCACCTGCACAATCGTGGCTGCCTGAGGGGGGAGAGCATGACGGAACGACAGCGGACACGGCAGCCCAACGGCGCGTCGTCGATCTACTTCGGCAAGGACGGAAAGTGGCACGGCAGTGTGACCGTGGGCGTCCGCGACGACGGCAGGCCCGACCGGCGCCACGTGGAGCGGAAGACGCGACCGGAGGTCACCAAGGCTGTTCGGGAGCTGGAGCGGTTGCGCGACGAGAAGAAGCTGCGGAAGCCCGGCAAGGCCTGGACGGTGAAGACGTGGCTTGAGCACTGGGTGGAGAACATCGCCAGGCCGCACGTCTCGGAGAACACCTACGACGGCTACGAGGTGGATGTCCGTGTCCACCTGGTGCCGGGCCTGGGAGCACACCGCCTGGACCGGCTGGAGCCGGAGCACCTGGAGCGCTTCTACCGGAAGATGCAGGACAGCGGTAGCGCCGCTGGTACGGCGCACCATGCCCACCGCACCATGCGCACGGCTATCGGGGAGGCCCTGCGCCGCGGGCACGTCCCGACGAACGCCGCAGAGATCGCAAAGGCACCTCGTCTCGAAGAAGAAGAGATTGAGCCGTACACGATCGAGGAGGTTCAGAGCCTGCTCTTGCAGGCATCGAAGCGACGCAACAGCGCTCGGTGGGTGATCGCGCTCGCCCTCGGCCTGCGACAGGGAGAGGCCCTGGGTCTGCACTGGGAGGACATCGACCTGGAGACCGGATACCTCCGCACCCGCAAGAACCGCCTTCGCCCGAAGTACGCGCACGGCTGCGGCGGCGACTGCGGCAGGAAAGCCGGGTACTGCCCCCAGCGCGAGCAGGTACGCCGCGAGTACAAGTCGACCAAGTCCCGGGCCGGCCGTCGCACCATCGGCCTGCCGGACCCGCTGATCAAGCTGCTCCGTCGCCACCTGGAAGAGCAGGAGCGCGAAAGGATCGCTGCCGGCGACGCTTGGCAGGGCACGGGGTACGTCTTCGCGCAGCCTGACGGCTCGTCACTGGTGCCGAACACGGACTACCACCACTGGAAGGAGTTGCTTCAGCTCGCGGGAGTACGGGATGGTCGGCTGCACGACGCTCGCCACACCGCGGCGACGGTCCTCCTTCTGCTCGGCGTCGCTGATGTCGTCGTGGACGCGATCATGGGCTGGGAACCGGGCGGCTCGGCCCGGATGCGCTCGCGGTACATGCACGTGACCGGACCCGTGCTGAAGAACGTGGCTCGCCAGGTTGGCGACGCGCTGTGGAGCTCGCCGGATACCAACTGAGACGGAAACTGAGACGGAGAACGTCGAAGGGCCCCACCGCGACCGGTGGGGCCCTTCGACATCGTGCCCGGTGAGGCACTGGCGGAGGATACGAGATTCGAACTCGTGAGGGGTTGCCCCCAACACGCTTTCCAAGCGTGCGCCCTAGGCCTCTAGGCGAATCCTCCGCGGCAAACATTACTAGACCGGAGGGAGTGCTCGCGAACTCGTTCCCGGGTGATCCGATCATGTAGGCTGGGCGCAGCCCCTCACGTGGCGCTATCTCGCTGAAACCCCCCAGGGCCGGAAGGCAGCAAGGGTAGGTGGGCTCTGGCGGGTGCGTGGGGGGTCTTTTGCTGCCCGCGGGCCTGCGGGAACACGGGCCGGGGCGGCCGGGGGAGGGCGCCGGTGTGGGCGCCGTCACATGGGCGGAGCCCGGGTGTCGGTGGGTGCCGATATCGTCGTAGGCGTGTCCCTCGCTCTGTACCGCCGCTATCGCCCCGAAACCTTCGCCGAGGTCATCGGGCAGGAGCACGTCACAGACCCGCTGCAGCAGGCGCTGCGGAACAACCGGGTCAACCACGCGTACCTGTTCAGCGGGCCGCGCGGCTGTGGCAAGACGACCAGCGCCCGCATCCTGGCGCGCTGCCTGAACTGCGAGAAGGGCCCGACGCCGACGCCGTGCGGGGAGTGCCAGTCGTGCCGCGACCTGGCCCGCAACGGACCGGGGTCGATCGACGTGATCGAGATCGACGCGGCGTCGCACGGTGGTGTGGACGACGCGCGTGACCTGCGGGAGAAGGCCTTCTTCGGGCCGGCGAGCAGCCGTTACAAGATCTACATCATCGACGAGGCGCACATGGTCACCCCGGCGGGCTTCAACGCCCTGCTGAAGGTGGTCGAGGAGCCCCCGGAGCACCTGAAGTTCATCTTCGCGACGACGGAACCCGAGAAGGTCATCGGCACCATCCGGTCGCGCACCCACCACTACCCGTTCCGGCTGGTGCCGCCCGGCACGCTGCGCGACTACCTGGCGGAGGTCTGCGAGCGGGAGGCGATCCCGGTCGAGGCCGGGGTGTACCCGCTGGTGGTCCGCTCGGGTGCGGGCTCGGTGCGTGACTCGATGTCGGTGATGGACCAGTTGCTCGCCGGTGCGGGCGAGGCCGGTGTGACGTACGCCATGGCGACCTCGCTGCTCGGCTACACCGACGGCGCGTTGCTGGACGACGTCGTGGACGCCTTCGCCGCCGGGGACGGCGCGGCGGCGTTCGAGGTCGTGGACCGCGTGATCGAGGGCGGGAACGACCCGCGGCGCTTCGTGGCCGACCTGCTGGAGCGGCTGCGGGACCTGGTGATCCTCGCGGCGGTGCCGGACGCGGTGGAGAAGAGCCTGATCGACGCCCCGGCCGATGTCGTGGAGCGGATGCGCGCGCAGGCCGGGGTGTTCGGGGCGGCGGAGCTCAGCCGCGCCGCGGACCTGGTCAACGCGGGGCTCACGGAGATGCGCGGGGCGACCTCGCCGCGTCTGCAGCTGGAGTTGATCTGCGCCCGCGTGCTGCTCCCGGCGGCCTACGACGACGAACGGTCGCTGCAGGCCCGCCTGGACCGGCTGGAACGCCGTGCCTCCGCCGGTGGTTTCGCGGCGCCCGCGGGAGGCCCGGCGGCCCCGATCGTGGAGTTCGGGGAGCCGCTCCCGCCCGGCGGCGGCCCCGCGGCGGCGCGCGCGGCGATGGGCGGACCGGCCCGGCCCGCCGAAGCCGCCCCCGTCCCCGCCGCCGCTTCCGCTCCCGCACCTGCCCCGGCTCCCACGGCCGTTCCCGATCCCACGCCGCCGCCCGC